>CAZGUU010000432.1:0-2459 GCA_964529315.1 uncultured Enterobacteriaceae bacterium | reverse complement strand
CCCGCGGCACTCCAGGCGATCGGATAGAGATGCGGCCGCGGCAGCACGCTCGGCTCAGAAGAGGCTGAAGAAGTCGAAACCGATGCCGAAGTCGATCTTGACGTCGACGTCGACATCGACGCCGATGTCGGGGATCGATCGCGGGCCCAGGATGCTGGTGGCGATGAACATCGCCCCGGGGCGCGCGGCCGTGACCATGCCGAGCACGTATGGGAACTCGCCGCCACGACCCAACGGAGGGCTCTGCACGTTGATCGACGGCGACTGCGCGATGTACCAGTCCGCGCCGCAGCCCTGCGACACGTCGCACACGCCCCAACGCGTGTACTCGACCGTGCCGTCGGTGTGCTCGGGATTGGCCAGCCAGAAGTTGGGGGTGTCTTCGTCGACGTCCAGAGCGATCGAAGCGACGTTGCCGTCGTCCGGACCATCGGCGACTGCGACGTGAACCTGCTCGGCTCCGCTGACCCTCGTCTCGACGAAGGCGAACCCGCCCTCGTAGCCGGGCCAGTTCAGGTTGAACGCCTCGAGGAACGGCGTCCCTACCCATTCGCTCCACTGGCCCGTGCCAGGGTCGCGAGCGCGCACGCGCAGAGCCGTGTAGACGCCGTCGAGCCCGTTCACCTGACTGGGGAGCGCGGCGATCAGCTGGATCGACTGCACGGCGTCCAGGTCGCGAAATCGGTAGTGGCCGCTGCGGTCGGCAACGGTGGTGGAGACCGCGGTCCATTCGCACTGATTGATGCAGTAGGAGTAGATGTCCCCTCCGGGACAGCGAGGCGGGCAGACCTGCTGGCGCTCGAGGTGCTGCTGGGAGACCTGTAGCTGGACGATCGAGTTGGGAGGGGCGCAGGCGCCACGCACTTCGTTGAGATCGTTGCCGCGCATGCGGGCACCGGAGATGGTCGGCAGCCCCGAGGATGGACAGCTGCACACGGCACCCGCGTCGGGTGGCGCGACCAGCGCGAGGCCGAGGAGCAGCAGCGTTACGCAGATGGGCCGCCCGGCACGCGGGCCGGGAGAGGTCGCAGTCCAGAGCGAAGAGATCATTTCACGCCCCCCTTCCCGAGTCGCCATCGGCGGCGAGCTTCACGGCCTGCGCGACGTCCGCGGCGGCGTCGCGCTCGAGCAGACGGGCGAAGAACGCCGTCGGCGTCTCGCGTCGGTCCGTGCGTTCGGCGAACAGAGCCGCGATGCGATCCGTGAGCGGTGCGGGCGAAAGACGCAGGTCGTCGAGGGTAAGCCCCGGACCCTGGAACCCAGGCGCTGAGGATCCGGCACGCGCCGTGGCGGCGCGGGAAATTCGGGCGAAGCTCTGCCGGGCAGAGCGTCGGTCGCCCGCGGCGAGCTGCGTCAGCCCCAGGGCGAGCTCGACGTCGTCCTCGAAGCGAGTGCCCCGCGCCAGGCGGCGAGCACGTCGCAGCGCGTGCAGGGCCCGCGAATGCCTCGATGCGGCCGACTCGGCGCGAGCCAGCACGAGGCCGGCTACGGCACCGACCACCGGATTCTCGGCGCTGCGCGTCAGCTCGTCGAGCAGCGCAGCGGCCTCGACGGCGCGTTCGCCGAGAAGTAGCGCCCAGGCTCGACCGAAACGGGCGAGGTCCCGCCCTGCGCGCTCGGTGGCGAGCGACGCCGCGGCGTCGAACTGAGCGCGCGCCGCATCCGGGTCGTGCAAGGCAAGGGCGATCCAGCCGCGGGCGAGCGACAGCTGGGCCGCGCCATCGCCGGTGGAGAGAGTGCTTTGGGCTAGGGCCAGCTGGCGATCCGCCTCGTGGGCGCGGCGGCTGGAGAACTCGACGTCGGCCAGCAACAAGGTCGCCTCGAGGCCGCGCGCCGAGGCAGGCTCTCGGGAGCGCAGCTCGAGCAGGCTGCGACGCGCGGAGTCGAGATCGCCCTCCGCCAGAGCGTAGCGTGCCGTACGCAGCAGGACGCCCGGCGAGGGCGGGGCGCTTGCGGCTCGGCCGCCCGCGAGCAGCAGGGCTGCAGCGACGAACGTCGCCTGTGCACGTCGCTCCCAGCGCGGCCCCCCACGAGTGCCGTTTCGCGTCCGGGGATCCCGGACCCACAGCGATGGCTTCATTCGACCCTCCGTGACCCTCCGCGGCCTCGCGGGGGTCTACCCGGGTGCCTCAGGAGGGGAGACGGCACCAGGCTCGGCGGCGCAGCGGGGGAGCCGCCCGCCCGACCACGCGGCGTTGCAGGCGGCGTGCCGCGTCGGTCACCGCCGACACCCCCGCACGACGCGTGCCCACAGCCCGCCAAGGCGTTGCCCCCGCAAACGCGCCGCTGCACGCCGAGCAACGTTGCGTCGCAGGGCCTCGCTCCACCGGAGGGGCGTGCTACGGTCCCGCCGGGGCGGCGCAGCGAGGCATGAGCAGAGGCCCGGACCAGGGTACGATCGCGGCTGCGCTGGCGCGTGCACCGCTGCCCCCCCGCGACCGGTGCGACGAGCTCGCGGC
>CAZGUU010000431.1:0-3960 GCA_964529315.1 uncultured Enterobacteriaceae bacterium | reverse complement strand
GCAGGCGGTGCGATCGCCGGCTCGGGGCAGCACGCCAAAGGCGCGCCCGAGGGCCGGCGCGGCGACCCGACGGAGCACCGCAGGCGCCGGCCCGCTCGCTGGGCTGCGCGTGCTCGACGTCTCGACGATGCTCGCCGGGCCGTTCGGCGCGGCACTGCTCGGCGACCTGGGCGCGGACGTCGTCAAGGTCGAGTCGCCGCGCGGAGACGACACCCGCCGGCTCGGCCCGCAGCGCGGCGGCGAGCACGGCCTGTTCGTCGCGTTGAACCGCAACAAGCGCAGCCTGGTGGTCGATCTCGAGCGCCCGGCGGGGCGAGCCGTCTTCGCGCGCCTGGCCGCGACCGCCGACATCCTGGTGACCAACGTGCGCGGCGCGCCCGCCGCCGCGCTGGGCATCGACTACGAGCAGGTGCGCGCGCACCGCCCGGACATCATCTGGGTCGGGGTGACGGCCTTCGGGGCCGACGGTCCCTACGCGGGTCGCCCGGGCATCGACGTCCTCGCGCAGGGCTTCGGCGGCCTGATCGCGCTCAACGGCGAGCCCGGCGGCGCCCCGGTGCGGGTCACCGTGCCCTTCGTCGACGTGACGACCTCGCTGCTGGTGTGCACCGGAGCGCTGGCCGCAATCCACGAGCGCTCGCGAACCGGACAGGGTCAGCAGATCGACGTCTCCCTGCTCGATGCGCTGGTACACGCGCAGTGCACCGGCCTGGGGAGCTACTTCCTCTCCGGGTGGGTGACGCCGCGCACCGGCAACCGCAGCTCCTACTTCGCGCCGTCGGGCGTCTACCCGTGCGCCGACGGCAAGAGCATCTGCCTCACCTCGCCGACCGAGAAGTTCTTCCGCAACCTGTGCGAGGCGCTCGAAGCGCCTTGGGCCGACGAGCCGCGCTTTCGCACCTCGCGCGAGCGCATGGCCCACGAGGACGAGCTCGACCGGCTGATCGCCGAGCGCTGCCTGGCCTACGGGCGCGACGAGCTGCTCGCCCGCATGGTGGCGAGCGACGCCATGGCCGCGCCGGTGAACGATCTGCCCGAGGTCGCCCGCGATCCGCAGGTGCGGCACAACGGCATGGTCGCCACCACCCAGCACGCCGCGCTCGGCCCGCTCGAGGTCACGGGCGTGCCGATCCACCTCGGGCGCACGCCGGGCAGCGTGCGTCTGGCACCGCCGGTCTTCGGCCAGCACACCGAGGAGCTGCTCGGCGAGCTCGGCTACGGCGCCAAGGAGGTCGCCACCCTGGCCCGGGACGGGACAGTGGTGGTCGGGCGACCTGCGGGCCGGTGATCGAGGGTGCCTGCCGGCGGCCCCTCGCTGGTCAATCGGCCGGCCGGGCCACCTCGACGATCCGAGTCTCGCTGATGTCGGCGCTGTCAGGGCGGCGAGCCCGGCGTGCCGCCGACGACGGCGATCCCCGAAGTGTGGATCGTCTCCTCGACGACGGAATGCTGCAGGGCGGGGTCGCCGCGGGCGAACCCCTGGCAGCCTTTCACGAATTCGGGCCGACAGCCGTAGATCCAGCCCTGCCCCGTGTCCCCCGGAAGGGGCTGGGGGGCGTAGAAAAAGAATTGCCAACCGTCACTCGCCAGATTCGGGCCGCTACCGCTCATACCGACCTTGCCTTGCGCATACGCCGTCACCTGCTCCGGGTCGGCTTCCGGGAACATGTACAGAGTGCCCACCACGTCACCTAGGGCACTCAAGCCAAAGCTCGCATGATCCTTGCTCGCGCTGATCCCGACGAGGACCCCACTGGTCTGGTCTCCGATCGTCTCGATGTTGAACAGCGTGGAGCCACCGCCGTAGGGCAAGCCCGGCACGTTCAGGCTCCGGCAGATCTGGGCCCAGCCCCACGCGGCATTGCAGGTGCTCACCGTGCCCGCCTGGGTGACTGCGAGGACGTTGCCCGATGGCGAGAGTACCATGTCGGTGACCGTACCGCCGAGGTACGCCACGTACCGGCAGTCGACCTTCGTTGCGTTCAGCGCGCTGCAGTAGACGAGGCCTCCGTCCTTCCGGCCCGCCCATACCTCGCCGGTGAAGGTGTTGTAGACGAGCGCATAGACATCCGCCGATCCATAGTAGATCGGCATGTCGTCACAGCCGGTGTACGCGTTGCACATGTCCACGTGACCACTGGACAGACCGACGTAGAAGTTCCCCGCGGTATCCGGGGCCGTGACCGCGTTGACGGCGCTCGCGAAGCCCATGATGGTCCGTCCCGCCGAGGCGCCCGCCGTGCGGACGGTCACCATGCCCTCGTTCTTGTCCGTCCGCCAGCCGCCGAGCACCGCTCCCACCTGATTGCCCGCGAGACCGCTCGTCATCCACGGGTGGGTCTCCTGGCCGTCGTCGATGGGGCCGATCAAGCAGCCGCCGTGGGGCTGATTGACGTCGGCTCTACAGTCGGGACCCTCGAGGTAGGGATCAGGGCCGGGGCACCCGCTGTCTCCCGACACCTTGCACCAGATCCCCTGCCCTTGGTCGAACCGGGCATCGTTCGACAGATCTATTCCCCCGGTCCACCACGCGAACAGGAACGCACCGGGCTGCGGCGGGTAGACCCAATCGGTCCCATAGTCGGTCGACGCGCCGCCAGGGCCAGCTCCGCTGCCCGCATCCGAGCACCCGAGCCACAGCGCCGGCATGGCCAGGGCTGCGAGGAGCAAGGCCAGACGAGCTGCGGCGGTGACGCCCCGTCGGCCGCGGTAGTGAACGCATCGCTGCCCCTTCTTCATCTCAACCTCGCCCCGGGGTCTAGCCTGCTTCCTAGCTCCATCGTCGTGCGGCCCCGGCACCTTTAGCCGGCCGCGGCGGGGCGTAGTCCGGGACCGGCATGACGAGGATCGCATGGCGGCGTCTGGCGACTGAGCGCGACAAGTGTCCAGCGACAAACACTCCTGCGAGATACGGTGACGTCCAGCCTTACGAGGCTATCGCTGGAAGGAGGCGATCCATGCCGAGCTCGCGCCGAGTCGACTCGAACCCGGCACGCCGCCCGCGGGTCAGGCACCGCGCACCGTGACGACGCCCCTGGCGACGACGTGCTCGGCACCATCGAGAGCCCGCAGGATGCGCTTGGCTGGCGGCCCCTCGCTGGTCAATTGGCCGGCCGTTCGGGGAGCTTCCCGGGGCCCTGGCCGGGCATCAGGGTCCGCGGCTTGTACCCTGCGGGCACCTCGAAGAGGGCCGGGTCGACCTGGCGCCGAGCGACCTCGACGACCCGGGTCTCGCTGATCTGCACACCGTCGCGAAAGGTGCGGATGCGGATCGGCAGGCCGTCGAGCTTGTCCATCATGGCGAAGGAGTCGTCCGAGGCGGGGCCGGCCAGCCCCTGAAAGCCCGCCGTGCTGAACATCTCGTTCTGGAAGAGGGCCAGCTTGCGCAGGCCGTCGAGGTCGCTCTTGGCGACGCCCACGCTGGTCCACGGGGCGACGCAGGTCTCCGCCACCTTCACCTCGTCGCGCACCACCTCGAACTCGCGGCAGCCCAGGCCCGACACCGAGTCGCTCTTGCCCGTCGCCTTGACGGCGGCCGCCACCGGGGCCGCGGCACTAGCCGACGCGCCCGACGCGGCGGCGGCCCCGGCTGCACCACCGTCGAGCGGGATGCCCTGCGCCTTCATCGCCCGCTCCACCGCGGCACGTTCCTCGGGCTTCATCTTGGCGAGCTGCTCGGTCATCTTGACGCGCGCCGCATCGACCGCCGAGCGCATCGCTCGGGCGGTCGCCGGGCCCATCTCGACGTACTGGTGATCCGTCTCGTCGAGCACCCAGAGGACCTGGCGATCGGGACGGTAGATCATCGCGCCGGCGTGGCGCGTGGCACCGCTCGAGGTCCCCTCGATGCGCACGCGGCCTCCGTCGATCAGCAGCTTTCCGGAGAGCGTCTGCCCTGGCCGCGCGCCGCCTCCCGGCGCGGCGGCTTCCCCGGCCGAGCCCAGACCGGACCCCGCGGCG
>CAZGUU010000430.1:0-3967 GCA_964529315.1 uncultured Enterobacteriaceae bacterium | reverse complement strand
GCTCGGCGCGCCACCTTTCCGAGATTCGCGGTGGCCTCCGCGGCATCCCATTCGAGCTGCATCTGGCTGCGTCCGTACAGGTTCACTTGCGGGCGCGAGTCGCCGAAGGCCCGGCATGCAGCGACCGGGCGCAGCGCTCGCTGCTGCATGCCGTCGTCATGCCGCTCCTCTGAAGCGCGCCACTGGGACGTGCTTGGCGACCGCGACTTTCCGCCAGTGCTTCCGGATTCGCTCGAGCTCCTTCAGGGTATCGGCCGTGAGGTAGCTCTCGCTGCAGTTGGGGCAACGAACGAGGGGCACCCCCTCGATCAAGAACGCCGCACGCCCCGATCCAAAGGTGCGGGTCGTCCGGCGGACGCGGGCACCTTCCTTGCCGCAGATGTCGCAAATCATGAGTCACCCTCGTTCGTGACGCGATATACCGTAATGATGACGAGCCGCCCGGTCGGCCCGAGCTTCGCCACCACTCTCACCGGCTCTTTCGTAGGACTCCTGCCCTCTATGACGTACTTGGCTTCGCCCGAGAGCTGATCGCTTTGCCTCTGGATGATCTCGCCGTTCAAGATGGTGCGCTCCACGTCTTCGAGGGTGAGCCCATCGGCTTCCATCTCTTCCTGGCCGTGGACGGTCATCACGTAGAGGCTTTCGGCGAGCAGCCTGCGCATCCGACGACGCACGCGGTCGAACACTCACGCCCCCCACCGTCCGGGTATCCAGTCTCTCGAGTCCGCATGACAACGATTGGTGCAGCTCCCGGTCGGATGGCGACCGCGGGCAGTGCCCGCCAGCCTGAGCCACGGGATCTGGTTGCGCGTGGCGGAGCACGCTGCGAAGATGGCGGGACTCCGAGCGCTACCTCCTGCTTGAACCATCCTTGCGTCTCTCTACCGCAGGGCACGCTGCTTGTCGGCCGCCCCTCGGGCGGCACACGCCCCTGCTGCCTTGGCCGCTCTCCTCGGTGCCCAGCGGGCAGCCTCCCGTATTCGCCGCGCTCTTAGACCCCAGAACGGCGTCGCCTGCAAGCGCGAGCCGGCTTCCCCAGGTACAGCAACTCAACCGTTGTCCAACACGCGGCTCTCGGCCGGCTCGCCGACTACTGCACGGCCTTGCGCCGAGTGGCGCCCGAACACTGTGAGCCTTGCCGCATTCTGGCCGGCGTCCAGGCGCGCCGTCGCGCCCGGACGCCGGCCCATGTCGGGCAACAGCGAACTCTATTACGGCAGGTTCCAAAAATCCTTCTGGCATCGCGTGCAACATTCTTGGAAGATGCCTGGCAATCGACGCCGGAAGAGCCTCGTCCGTTACAGGGTGCCCCGCAAGGCGCCCCTGACGGGAGCCCTCCCCGCGCGATGCTGAAGGTCCCGCCCCAGCACCCCTCTCGACGCCATGCGTCTCCCCGAGGAGGCCTGCCCCCATGCGAACCACCTACCTAGTCACCTACGATATCAGCGACGACAAGCGCCTGCGCGCCGTGCACCGGACCATGCGCGACTTCGGCGACCACTTGCAGTACTCGGTCTTCGAGTGCCAGCTCACGCCGGCCGATCTCGTGCGCTGCAGGCACCTCCTGAGCGAGATCATCCACCACGGCGAGGACCAGGTGCTGTTCGTCAATCTCGGGCCTGCGCAAGGGCGGGGCGATCGGGTGATCAGCGCCCTCGGGCGCGCATATACGCCGATCGATGCGCCCTGCATCGTCGTCGATTGAGCCCTGGGGTGCCTCATGGCCGAACCGTTTCCAGTACCGCCGCCGGACAACGCCGCGTCGACCGGCTCGCCGAGCCGCGAGGGGCGCTCCCTGCCGCGCCGCGCCGCGGGCAGGACGGTCGAGCTGCCCGAGCACCTGCCGGCACGGATGCTGAACGAGTTCGTCTACTGCCCACGCGTCTTTTTTCTCGAGTGGGTCGAGGGCCTCTTCGCCCACAGCGCCGACACCATCGAGGGAGCGCTGCGTCATCAGAAGCTCGAGCGCCGCGCGGACCCGCTCCCGGGCCCCGACGACGCACCCGAGAAGATCCACGCCCGCTCGGTCCACCTCGCGAGCGATACCCACAAGATCGTCGCCGTGATCGACCTGGTCGAGGGGCAGGGCAACGTCGTCACGCCGGTCGACTACAAGCGCGGCGCCCCGCGCGATGGAGAGGAGGGCCCCGAACCCTGGCCGGCCGACGTGGCCCAGGTCTGCGCACAGGCCCTCATCCTGCGCGAGAACGGCTACCAGTGCGACGAGGCCACGCTGTACTATGTACGGAGCAAGCAGCGGGTCCGCGTGCAGATCACCGAGGCGCTGGTCGCGGAGATCATCGACACGATCGCTCGAGCACGCGAGACGGCAGCGGCCGGCAGCGTCCCGCCGCCCCTCGTCGACAGCCCAAAGTGCCCGCGCTGCTCGCTCGTCGGGATCTGCCTGCCGGACGAAACCCTGGCCACCCGAGTCGAAGAGGCCGCGACCACCACGGAGCACCAGCTCTCGCTGTTCCCGGCCGAGACCGGCGATGACCCGGCATGGGCCCCGGCCGCCCAGAGCGCGCGCCACGAGGTGCGGCGCCTGGTTCCTGCCCGTGACGACCTCCGCCCGCTCTACGTGACCGGCAACGGCCTGTCGATCGGGAAGACGAGCGAAATCCTGCGCATCAAGAGCAAGGGCGAGACCGTCCAGGACGTCCGCATCGGCGAGATCTCCCAGGTGAACGTCTTCGGCAACAACCAGCTCACGGCGGCCGCCGTGCACGGCCTCTGCCAGGCGGAGAAGCCGATCGCCCACTTCTCCTTCGGCGGCTGGTTCTACGGCACGACGCAGGGCCTTGGGCTCAAGAACGTGTTCCTGCGCCGCGAGCAGTTTCGTCGGGCCGACGACCCCGCGTTCTGCCTGTGGGTGGCCAAAGCCCTGGTGATCAGCAAGATCCGCAACCAGCGCACCCTCTTGAAGCGCAACCACCTCGAGCCGCCACGTGCCACGCTCGACGCGCTCGCTCGCCTGGCCGAGCAGTCCACCAGGGCCCAGGACCTGGGCGAGCTCCTCGGCATCGAGGGCAACGCCGCCCGGCTCTACTTCCGCGACTTCGGCGGCATGATCAAGGTGGAAGAGGACGTCGACGGCTTCTCGTTCGACTTCGCCAACCGCAACCGCCGGCCACCCCGCGACCCGGTCAACGCCCTGCTCTCCTTCGCCTACAGCCTACTGACCAAGGACCTTACGGTCGTTGCGCACAGCATCGGGTACGACCCGTTCGTCGGCTTCTACCACCAGCCTCGCTTCGGCCGCCCGGCGCTCGCCCTGGACCTCATGGAGGAGCTCCGCCCGCTCGTGGCCGACTCGGCCGTGATCAACGCGATCAACACACGCATGGTGACGGCCAGAGATTTCATCCGAGTCGGCGACGCCGTCGCCCTGACCCCGGCGGGCCGCAAGGGGTTCATCCGTGCCTACGAGCAGCGGGTCGACACGCTGGTCACCCACCCCGTCTTCGGCTATCGCGTGAACTACAGGCGCGTGATGGAGATCCAGGCTCGGCTGCTCTCCCGCGTGCTGAGCGGCGAGGTGAGCACGTACAGGGGATTCGAGACGAGGTGAGCCGACCGCCTCATCGTGCTGTAGCCCGCGCGGCGTGCCCTCCGGGCCCGTTCGAGCGGCGAGGTGATGGCGATTTCCCGGCAGGCGCTCGATGCCACGAAGCCCGCGTCGGAGCTGGACTTCGGGCCATCGGGCAATGCCAGAGCGAGACCACGACCGAACATCGCCACCACCGCTCGAAATCGCTCGACTTGCTCCTTGAAAACTGCATACTTGCGGCGATGCTCACTCCGCGGCTCCGGAGCCGCGGCCCCATTGAAGCATGAATGCGATTGAGGCGAGAGAGGTGGCGGCAACGGCACTCCGCGGCTCCGGAGCCGCGGCCCCATTGAAGCAAGCTACGCTTCTACAACTACGCCGCCGACATCACCACTCCGCGGCTCCGGAGCCGCG
>CAZGUU010000429.1:0-4006 GCA_964529315.1 uncultured Enterobacteriaceae bacterium | reverse complement strand
TCGAGCGCGCCCGCTGGGTGGTCGCCGCCGTGCACACCGGCTCGGACCCGGTGCGCGCCGAGCCGTTCGAGGCGATCGATCTCGACATGGGCCGCCTCTGGATCGACTGAGCGCGTGAGCAGAAACCCACTCGCGCCGCTCGGCACCACCCGGTGAAGACTTGGCGATCGCTCGCGCTCAGCCGCCGATGGTGCGCGCGAGGAAGGCCCGGGTGCGCTGCCAGGCCAGCTCGGCGCAGGCGCGGTCGTAGACCTCGGGGCGCGCCTCGTTCATGAAGGCGTGCTGCGCCTCGTAGCGGAAGATCTCGAAATCGACCCCGCCTCGCTCGAGGCTCGCCTCGAGACGGTCGACGGCCTCGGGGGTGCACCAATCGTCGCGACTGGCGAAGTGCCCGCAGAATGGCACGCGAATTCCGGCCGGGTCGGCCGCCTCCGCCGGGGGAATGCCGTAGAAGCAGACCGCCGCGTCGACCTCGGGAACCAGGGCTGCCGCGAGGACGGCGAGCGCGCCACCCATGCAGAAGCCGCCCACCGCGACCTTGGGCGAGGTCTTCTTCAAGTGCTGCACGCAGCCGCGCACGTCCTGGTGCGTGGCGCCCGCGAAGTCGAGGCCGGTCATCAGGTGGCTCGCCTCGTCCGGCTCGGCCGCCACCCGGCCGCGGTAGAGGTCGGGCACCAGCACGCGGTAGCCCTCGGTTGCCAGCCGGTCGGCCAGGCCCTTGATCTGCTCGTTCAGCCCCCACCACTCCTGGAGCATGACGAAGCCGGGCGCGGCCGTCGCCCGACCCGACCGGGCCAGGTAGGCGGGGCACGTCCCGCCGTCAAGCCGCTGCACCTCGATCGTCTCGCCCATCGGCCTGCTCTCCCCAGCTCGCGGAGCGCGCGAGATCACAGGTCGAGCATGCCGCGGCGGCGACGTCCGTCAAGGCACCCGCCGGCACGCGGGCGCCCGGGGGCTCAGGCGAGCGGGCTGGCCGGCAGGCGGGTCGCGCCCATCAGGTAGGCATCGACGCCGCGCGCCGCCTCGCGCCCCTCCCAGATCGCCCACACGACCAGCGACTGGCCGCGCCGCATGTCGCCGCAGGAGAACACGCCGGGAACGCTGGTCGCCCAGTCGGGCCCACAGGCCACGTTGCCGCGTGCGTCGAGCTCGACGCCCAGGTCGGCGAGCAGCGGGGCGCGCTCGGGACCGAGGAAGCCCAGGGCGAGCAGCACGAGGTCGGCGTCGATCTCGAGCTCGCTGCCCGGGATCTCGACCATCCGGGGCGGGCCACCGTTGTCCTGCGTCTGCCACTCCAGGCGCACGCCGTGCAGCTTGCGCACGTGGCCCTCGGCGTCGCCCGAGAGGCGCTTGGTGTTGATGCTCCAGTCGCGACTCGCGCCCTCCTCGTGCGACGACGAGGTGCGCAGGATCATCGGCCAGTAGGGCCAGGGCGCCAGATCCGCCGTGCGCGTCGCGGGCGGCATGGGCAGGAGCTCGAGCTGGTGCACCGAGAGAGCCCCCTGGCGGTTCGAGGTTCCCACGCAGTCCGAGCCGGTGTCGCCGCCGCCCAGCACGACGACCCGCTTGCCCGTCGCCGTGATCTGCTCGGGCACGGCGTCGCCGGCGACTCGCTTGTTCTGCTGCGGCAGGAACTCCATGGCGAAGTGCACGCCGCGCAGCTCGCGGCCGGGCACGGTGAGGTCGCGGGCCTGGGTCGCGCCCCCCGCCAGGACGATCGCATCGAACCGCGCGCGCAGCTCGTCGGCGCGCACGTCGACGCCGACGTTCACCTCGGTGCGGAAGGTCACGCCCTCGCCGGCCATCTGCTCGATGCGCCGGTCGATCAGGTGCTTCTCGAGCTTGAAGTCGGGGATGCCGTAGCGCAGCAGTCCACCGATCCGGTCGGCGCGCTCGAACACCGTCACGGCGTGGCCGGCGCGCGCGAGCTGCTGCGCGCAGGCCAGGCCCGCGGGACCCGAGCCGACCACCGCGACCTTCTTGCCGGTCCGCCGCGCTGCGACGCTCGGTCCGACCCAGCCCTCCTTCCAGGCCCGATCGACGATCTGCTTCTCGATCTGCTTGATCGTCACCGGCTGGCTGTTGATGCTGAGGACGCAGGCCTCCTCGCACGGCGCCGGGCAGACGCGGCCGGTGAAGTCGGGGAAGTTGTTCGTCGAGTGCAGGCGCTCCATCGCCTCGCGCCAGCGGCCCCGGTAGACCAGGTCGTTCCAGTCGGGGATCAGGTTCCCCAGCGGGCAGCCCTTGTGGCAAAAGGGGATGCCGCAGTCCATGCAGCGCGCGCCCTGGCTGCGCAGGGCATCCTCGTCGAGCTTGCCCTCGAGCTCGTTCCAGTCGCGCAGGCGCTCGGCCACCGGCCGCCGCGCCGGCAGCTGCCGCTCGATCTCCAAGAATCCCGTGATCTTGCCCATACTATCTTGCCCCCGTGCGCTGCTCGCCGAGAGCTCCGCTCTCGCCTGCGCTGCTCCGATGGGCCTCGCCGCGCGGGCCAAGCCCGCGCGCCAGCTGTCCCAATTCCGCCCCCGTGCGCTGCTCGCCGAGAGCTCCGCTCTCGCCTGCGCTGCTCCGATGGGCCTCGCCGCGCGGGCCAAGCCCGCGCGGCTCGCTTCCACGGCTTCGAAAATGGCTCTTCATGGGGTGGGTCAGACGCTGGCGAGCTTGGCGGCGTCGCTGTCGAGGTGCTGCTTGGCGAGGATGCGGCGGTACTCGACCGGCATCACCCGGACGAGCTGCGCCGAGTGCTGCTTCCACGCCGAGAGGATGCGCCAGGCGACGGCGCTCTGCGTGTAGTCGAAGTGGCGCCGCACCAGGGCGTGGACGATCTCGAGATCCTGCGCCGAGAGCGGCTCGATCTCCACCATGCCCGGATTGCAGTGGCCGCGGAAGGTGCCGTCGGTGTCGAGCACGTAGGCGACCCCACCGCTCATGCCGGCGGCGAAGTTGCGGCCAGTCGCACCGAGCACGACCACCAATCCCTTGGTCATGTACTCGCAGCCGTGGTCGCCCACGCCCTCGACGACCGCGGTCACGCCGCTGTTGCGCACGCAGAAGCGCTCGCCCGCCATTCCGCGCAGGAACACCTCGCCGCCGGTGGCGCCGTAGAGCGAGACGTTGCCGACGATGCTGTTCTCCTCGGGGACGAACGTCGCCTCGCGCGGCGGGAAGACGACGATCCGCCCCCCGGACATGCCCTTGCCGAAGTAGTCGTTGGCGTCACCCTCGAGCGTGACCGACACGCCGTTGGCCAGGAAGGCGCCGAAGCTCTGCCCCGCCGAGCCGCGGAAGTGGATGCGGATCGTGTCGGGCGGCAGGCCCTGCTCGCCGTGGCGGCGCGAGATCTCCGCCGAGAGCATCGTGCACACCGTTCGGTTCACGTTGCGGATCGGCAGCGAGAACTCGACCGGCTGCGCCTGCTCGAGCGCATCGCGCGCCAGCTCGAGGAGCTGGTTGTCGAGCGCGCCCTCCAGGCCGTGGTCCTGGCGGCCGACGCAACGCAGCGGCCAGCCCTCGGGAACCTCCGGCTTGTGCAGGAGCTGCGTGAGATCGATCCCCTTGGCCTTCCAGTGCTCGATCGCGTCGCCCGCGTCGAGGCGGTCGACCCGGCCGACCATCTCGTCGACCGTGCGAAAGCCCAGCTCGGCCATGATCTCGCGCAGATTCTGCGCGACGAAGCTCATGAAGGCGACCACGTGCTCGGGCTCCCCGGCGAACCGCTTGCGCAGCACGGGGTCCTGCGTGGCGATGCCCACCGGACAGGTGTTCAGGTGGCAGACGCGCATCATCACGCAGCCCGAGGCGACCAGCGCGGAGGTCGCGAAGCCGAACTCCTCGGCGCCGAGCAGCGCCGCCACCGCCACGTCACGGCCGGTCTTGAGCTGGCCGTCGGTCTCGACGCGGATGCGCCCGCGCAGGTCGTTCATCACCAGCACCTGCTGCGTCTCGGCGAGGCCCAGCTCCCAGGGGATGCCGGCGTGCTTGATCGAGGTGAGCGGCGAGGCGCCGGTGC
>CAZGUU010000428.1:0-4029 GCA_964529315.1 uncultured Enterobacteriaceae bacterium | reverse complement strand
GAGCTGATCACCTCCGACGCGTACCTCGCGCGCTTTCCCTGAGCGCCGGACGATCCGCGCGCGGCGGACGGATCCGCCCGCGCCGGACGCCCGGCCGCGCGCCGGCCGCGTGACTCGGCGGGCCCCCACGCCCTGGCCGCCCTGCGCACCTTGCACGAGCGCACGAGCGAGGCTCGCGGTCCTGCGAGCTTCATCAGGGCGAAAATAGCCACGCCGGAGGGCCGCGATCTCCTTCGGCTCGAAATCCCTTGAATTACCGGGCGAGCTGTGGGAGTTCCAACCCGACGGTGGCGTGTCGGGCTCGGGTGGGGCCAGACGCAAGCTAGAGGGAGGCTGTCGATGCGGGTGCTGATCACGGGCGGGGCGGGCTTCATCGGGTCGCACCTCGCGGAATCCCTGCTCGACGACGGCCACCAGGTCGACGTCCTCGACGACCTGTCCACCGGGTCGATCGAGAACCTCGATCCGCTCAAGGGCCGCCCCGGCTTCGGCTACTCGATCGACACGGTGATGAACGAGCCGGTGCTCGCCGAGCTGCTCGACCGCGCCGACGTGGTCTTCCACCTGGCCGCTGCCGTCGGCGTGAAGCTGATCGTCGATGCGCCGGTGCACACCATCGAGACCAACGTGGGCGGCACCGAGGTCGTGCTCAAGCACGCCACCAAGAAGAAGAAGCTCGTGGTCATCGCCTCCACCTCGGAGGTCTACGGCAAGAACGCCGCGGTGCCGTTTCGCGAGGACGCCGACCTGGTGCTCGGCCCCACCTGCCGCCACCGCTGGGCGTACGCCTGCAGCAAGGCGCTGGACGAGTTCCTGGCGCTGGCCTACCACCAGGAGAAGAAGCTCCCGGTGATCGTCGTGCGTCTGTTCAACACCATCGGGCCGCGCCAGACCGGCCGCTACGGCATGGTGGTGCCGCGTTTCGTCGGCCAGGCCCTCTCCGGCGAGCCGCTGACCGTCTACGGCGACGGCACGCAGTCGCGCAGCTTCACCTACGTCGGCGACGTGGTGCGGGCGATGCGGGCGCTGGTCGACGAGCCGCGCGCGGTGGGCGAGGTGTTCAACATCGGCAACGGCGCGGAGATCAGCATCCGGGCGCTCGCCGAGAAGATCCGCGAGATGACCGAGAGCGGCTCGCCGATCGTCACCGTGCCCTACGACGTCGCCTACCAGGCAGGCTTCGAGGACATGCCGCGGCGCGTGCCGGACATCGCCAAGATCCGCGCGCTGGTCGGCTACGAGCCGCAGGTGCAGCTCGACGAGATGCTCTGGCGGGTGATCGAGGAGCGCAGGCGGTCGCTGGCGCGCAGCGCGGTGCGCCAGCGCGTGGCGGCCCCGGCCGCCGACACGCCCCCAGCGGGCGCACGGGCAGCTGCGGCGCACGCCTGAGCAGCAGCCGCTTCAGGTCGGGCGTGTAGTCGGCCACGCTGCTACGCGACGACTCTCGCTTGCTCGTCGCGCTCGGCCACCATGCGGAAGTGGGCCTGCCGGGCGGCGTCGGCGAGGCACACTCCGTTGGCTGCGAGTAGCTCGGGGACCATGGCTCGCAGCTTCTCGGCCAGCGCCTCGAAGGTGTCGGCCTCGGTGGCAAGTCCGGGCACGTCGTCGCTGGTGGCCACCCAGACCCGAGCCTCGCCGTCCCACTCGGCGGTCACGGTGTAAGTCGGGCTCGTGCTGGACCGCTGCATCGATCCGGAGGGTATCGCGGCGGCACGGGGCGAGCAACGGATGTCGCCTTGCAAGGGGTGCCCGTCACCCCGCTCGGGCGCTCGACGATGGCATCCCTCGCCGCTTGCCGGAGCTTCGGATCGCCAGTCATGGGCCAGATCCAGGTGTGGGCATCGAGCACCGAGGCCCGCGTCGCGCCTCGGCGTGCTGCTTCTCCTCCAGACCCGACGGCTCGCCAGCTTGGAGCTTTGGTGTGGCGCCAGGCGAGCTTCAGCCTCGGCGCAGGGCTTCGGCCACCGATGATGCGGTGAGCGCGCGCTCGTGCCAGCGGACGAGCTGGTCGAGGTTCTCGCAGGCATCGATCGCCGCCTCTTGCCGGGCGGTCGTGTGCAGCCCGTGCCTGGCCAGCGTCTGACGCAGCAGCGCGCGGGCCATCTCTAGGGCTCCGACGTGCTGGCCTTCGGCGTAGCCCTGCGCTCGGTCCTCGGCGCGTCCCTTGCTGCGCCGCTCCACGCCGCCTGCGGCTCGCCCCGCGGCGCGGAAAGCGTCGAGATCCGCGTACCCGTGGCGCTGCAGCAGGTTGCGCAGCGCCACCTCGTGGGCCGCCTCGCGGTCGTAGAGTGCGTCCACGGGAATCGCGTTGCGCAGGATCCCCGGCGCCTCCAGCACCTCGCCGGCTCCCTTGACCACGCACCCGCGCCCCGCCTCGTGCACCTCCACCCGCCACGGCCCGCCCAGGTGGACGACCCATACCAGGCGCGTCCCGCCCGCCAGCAGCTCCTCCGCCTTGCGCGCGACCTCGGCCAGATCGCGCCCCCGCTCGACGTACTCCACCGCGAGCAGCGGCGCGCCCACCGCAAAGCCCTCGCGGTCGTCTAGGTTGCCCACCGAGACGTCCGGCGCTCGCAGCGTGCGCTCGTCGAGCGCGTAGCCCACGTCCACCCCGGCTGCCTCGACGGCAGGGTCCGTGTCGATCAGCGTGCCCGCCGACAGATTGCGCCGCCCGTGGCGGCGCCCCGCGGGCTCGGCCACGATGGCATGCCCATCCGAGAGCTCGTAGGGGTCTCCCGGGCGCAGGTGCTCGACGCGAAACGGGCCCGAGCCCTGCGGCCGGTACGACCTGGCCTGGCTCATGGCTCGCAGGATGCCCCCTCGGCTGCGCACGCGCAATGCTCCGCAAGGCAAGACAGCGTGCGCGCACCGGGCTCTGTCGGGGAAGGTTCTCGCCGGGCTGGCCGGGCTGGGCCTGTGGGGATAGCCCCTGATGGGCTCGAGGTTGCCTACCGGGGCACCTACGCCGCGATCGCTCTCAGGTGCCCGCGCCGGCCGTAGGCCAGCAGCTTGCGGTCGCGTGTCACCAGCGTGGCATCGAGTGCTCGAGCCGTGGCGACGATCATCCGATCTGCCGGATCGCCGTGAAACCCGTCGGGCAGGCGGCTGCTCGCGATCGCGATCTCGGGTGTCAGCGGGGCCAGCACGACGCCGGGCGCGCTCAGCGCCGCCGTCGCCCAGCCCTCACAGGGTGCGCTGAGGGACAGGCGGCGCTTGGCATCGAGCATGCCCAGCTCCCATACGACGATCGCGGGGACGAAAACGCGTGAGCTCTCCGCAGCCTCGACGATGGCATCCCTCGCCGCTTGCCGCAGCTTCGGATCGCCGCTCATGAACCAGACCCACGCGTGGGTATCGAGCACCAGCGCTCGCGTCACGACTCGGCGTCCCACTTCTCCCCGGTCGGAGCGACGATGTCGCCGTGAATCGTCACCGTCCCCTTCATGCAGCCGAACTGCAGGCGCGGCGCCGAATCCGGCGGCACGAGCTTCGCCACCGGCTTGCCTCGCTTTGTGATGACGATCGTCGTACGGCGCTCATGCACCTCGTCCATCAGACGGAGGCAGCGGCTCTTGAACTCGCCGGCGGGGATCTCGAGCGTGCGCCCCACACCCGCCGCGCGGGCGACCTCGCCACCCGCGCGCTCCGCCTTCCCTGCATGACCATGTCGCATGGTCACGAATCTAGCAGCATCGGCGACCGGACCCAACCCCTCCCGAGCCGAGGGCTCGCCGCACTGCGCCTGTGGGGCAGTGCGCGGCGACCTTCAACCGCGGCGCAGGGCTTCGGCCGCCGAGGCTGCGCCGAGCGCGCGCTCGTACCAGCGGTCGAGCTGATCGAGGTCGTCGCAGGCGTCGATCGCAGCCTCGTGCCGGGCCGTCGTGCGCAGGCTGCGCGCGGCGAGCTTGCCACGCAGCAATGTGCGGGCGTGCTCCAGGGCTCCGGCGCGCCGGCCTTCGGCGTAGCCCTCCTCACGGCCCTCCGCACGGCCTCGTGCATGGCTCTCTGCGCGTACCGAGGCCAGCCCTT
>CAZGUU010000427.1:0-4042 GCA_964529315.1 uncultured Enterobacteriaceae bacterium | reverse complement strand
GACATGCCGACCACACCCGCACTCGCACTTGGCATCCTGCGCGCGGCCGACGCTCGTTCGAGCAGAAAACCATGCCAGGCGCTGACGCCATTGCGCGCGTATTGGCACCGACGGCTCGGCGCCCTGCTCGCACCGCACGTGCGTGGGCGCCTGCGCGCCATCGAGCTGCTCGGGCCGATCCTGGTGCGCGCTTCCGCGTTGACCGGGGCGATCCCGTCGCGCTAGCGTCATCGAGATGCGACGGCTGGCGATCCTCGTGGCCACGTTCGTGGCGTTGGTCGGAGCCGGCGGCCTCGCGAGCGACATCCGTTTCGGCTCCGCCGCCGTCGAGGCGGGGCGCGAGGCCTATCCGCACCGGCAGCTTCTCTCCGGCATTCGGCGCCCGCTGCGCGGACGGCCGCCCGTTGCTTGGCTCGGGGACTCCACGCTCCTGGGTGCGCAAGACGTCCCCTCCTACCCGGCCGTGATCGCCACCCGGCTGCGCCGGCCCGACACTCTGATCGTCGCGACGCAGGGGCTGGACGCCTTTGCCGCCTACTTCCTGATGGCGTCGCTCACGGAGCGAGAGCCCCACGGCATCGTCCTGATCGCCAACCCGCGCCTGCTCACGAACGGCACCGTTCGTAGCGTGAGCGACCTCTCCGCCGAGTTGCCGCTCGGCGAGCTGCCCTGGGCCGCGCTCCTGCCGATCTACGCGCGCGGCATCACCGTGCCCCGCCTGATCCTCGACCGGGCTTGGCGCTGGGCCTGGGCCGAGCGTGCGGCCTACTGGGTCGTCGGGATGCGCCATCTGTGGCAGAGCGCGCCACTCTGGAAGGTGCTCGGCAGCTCGGAGTACCCCCCAGCGGTGCGTGGCGCACGGTGGGCGCGCTCGGCGTGGACCGTCAGGCGCAAGTTCGTGGATCCGATCGGCGAGCGGACGCCCCAGGTGCGCATGCTCGGCGCCGCTGTCCGCCTCGCGACCTCGCGGGGTGTACCGGTGCTCGTCGTCGTGACGCCCATCCCGTGGCAGCCCCTGCAGCAGGCAGGCCTCTACGACAGAGATCGGTTCGCGGAGCGGATCGCCGCGCTGCGCCGCGTGGTCGAGGGCAGCGGGGGCTCGCTCCTCGATCTGCACAGCGGCCTCGCGGCGGGCGAATTCCGCGACCACACGGGTCACTACAGCCAGGCCGGCGTGGAGCGCATGATTCGCTATCTCGGCCCGAGAGTCGCACGCCTCGCCGCGGGCTTGGCGCCGCTCTAGCCGCCGCGCGGCGCCCCCTCCGAGATGCTCTTCAACAGCTCCGAGTTCGCCGTCTTCATTCTCGTCGTCTTGCTCGTCTACCACGGGCTCCTGCCGCGCGGCGCGTGGCGTGCAAGAAAAATATTCCTGACGATCGCCAGCTACGCCTTCTACATGTCGTGGAACCCGGCGTTCGGCGTGCTCCTGCTCGGCTCGACGCTTCTCGACTTCGCCGCCGGGCGCTGGATCGAGCGCACGACCCATCCGGTGGCACGCCGCGCCCTGGTGGGCGTGAGCATCGCCTTCAACCTCGGCATGCTCGGCTTCTTCAAGTACGGGGGCTTCGTCGCGGCGAACGTCCACGACCTGCTGCGGCTCCAGGGCGATCCGCCGCTGCTCGACGTCATCCTCCCGGTCGGCATCTCCTTCTACACCTTCGAGTCGCTGAGCTACACGATCGACGTCTACCGCGGGCAGAAGGCGTGCCGCAGCCTGCTCGACTTCTCGCTCTTCCTCTCGTTCTTCCCACACCTGGTCGCCGGGCCGATCGTCCGCCCGCGCGCCTTCCTGCCGCAGCTCACCCGCCAGCCCGAGATCGCCGGGTCCGCCGTCGAGCTCGGACTCGCCCGCATCGCACAGGGCTTCGTCAAGAAGCTGGTTCTCGCCGACACGCTCGGGCAGTACGTCGACGCGATCTGGTACACGCCCGGCGCCTACCCGGTGGGCAACGTCCTGCTGGCCATCTACGCCTACGCCTTCCAGATCTACTTCGACTTCTCCGGCTACACGGACATCGCGCTCGGGCTCTCCGAGCTGTTCGGCCTCCATCTCCCGGAGAACTTCGCTCGGCCCTACTGGAGCACGAGCCCGCGCGAGTTCTGGCAGCGCTGGCACATCTCGCTCTCGACGTGGCTGCGCGACTACCTCTACGTGTCGCTCGGCGGCAACCGTCGCGGCTCGGTGCGGACGTACGTGAACCTGATCCTCACCATGCTGCTCGGCGGGCTGTGGCACGGGGCGGCGTGGAGCTTCGTCCTGTGGGGCGCCTACCACGGCGTGCTGCTGGCGGTGCACCGCGCTCTGGGGGCGCGCGAGACGGCGGCCCGAGGGATGGCGGGCACGTGGCTCGCGCGCATCGCTACGTTCCACATGGTCTGTCTAGGCTGGGTGCTGTTCCGCGCCCCGTCGCTCGCTGAGGCCGGCCAGCTGCTCTCCGGCCTGGTGCGGCCGGGCTTCTACGGGTGGCGCCAAGCGAGCGAGGCGATCGCCGTGGTGGCGGTGGGCCTTCTGCTGCACTGCCTGCCGCCCGCGGACCGGGTGCGCCGCCGCTTCGTCGAGCTGCCGCCGTGGGCGCAGGGAGCGGCCTACGCGGTGCTCGCCGTGGCGACGTTCCTGCTCGCGCCGGCGGGCGAGGGGTTCATTTACTTCCAGTTCTGACTCGCTCGTCTTCCCGGGGCTTTGCCGCCGCGCCGGGCGACCGGCCGGAGACGCCGGTCAGGCGGGTGGGGGCTGCGGCGCGCCGGCGAGCTGCTCGGCGTAGACCTCGGCCAGCGGGGCGAAGCGGTGCTCGCGCAGCAGCCGCGCCAGGCGCCCGCGCAGGCCGCGGCGGCCGATGCCGTTGAACAGCCGCACGAGCGGCGGTGTGCCGGGCAGCTTGGGCGAGTCGGGATCGATCTCCCAGGGATGGGTGTAGAGCACGGCGGGGCCCACCTCGCGGTGGAAGCGGCGCAGGTGGTGGCGCGTGAAGGCGTAGGGCAGGGCACGCAGCGCAAAGCCACCCGCGGCACAGGGCAGGACGTGGCCGGTGACCAGACGGGTGACCGGCAGGGGCAGCTCCCAGAGCCCGCTGGACAGCCTGAGCGGGCCCCTGGCCCCGCCGAGCATGGCTGCGGGACGGCGGCGCCAGTCGAGAGACAGGACGCTCGAGTCGTAGCGGAAGCCGCACTCGGCGACGACCTCGAGCGCCCAGAGATCGCTCGCTCGGGTCAGAAAGCACGGCGCGCGAAAGCCGAGCACCGGAGCGCCGGCGAGATCCTCGAGCAGCGCTCGCGCGCGTGCGAAGTCCTCGAGCAGCTCCGCCCGGCTACGCCCTGCGACGGGCCGGTGGTGCATGCCGTGGCAGGCGATCTCGTGCCCGCCGGCGAGCGCACCGCGCACCAGGCCGGGAGCGCGCGCGGCGACCTCGCCGAGGAAGAAGAGCGTCGCGTGGGTTCGGCTCTCGGCGAGCAGATCGAGCAGCGCGCCGAGGTTGCGCTCGACGCGCGGCCCGACGCGCTCGATCTCACCGGCCAGCGCCGGGCCCGCGGCTCGGCTCTCGTCGTGGTACCAGTCCTCGACGTCGATGCTGAGCGCGTCGCGCCCGGGCACGGTGGGCAGGCTCAGAACACCCCCGGCACGAGCCGCCAGGTGCGGCTCGCATAGCCAGCGTAAGAGCTTCCCAGCTCGCGCTCGAGCAGCCGCTCCTCCGAAACGGTGCGCGCGACCACGAGCGGCAGCCAGAGCAGGGCGGTTGCCAGGAGCGCGAGCAGGCTGCCCAGGCCGAGCGCCGTGCCTACCGCGATCAGGGCGAGGCCGGCGTAGTTGGGATGGCGCAGCACGCGGTAGGGACCCGAGGAGACCAGAGGGTGGCCGGTGCCGACGATCAGCTTGACGGTGAAGTGGCGACCCAGTGCCTGTGCGGCGCTGCGTCGCAGCCACCAGCCCGTGGCGATGAGCGCAAGCCCGGAGATCTCGGCGAGCGTCGGGGTTTGTGCCGCCGCGCGCGGTAGGCGACTGTCCCAGGCGGCCAGGCAGAGGATCAGCAGGAAGGCGAGCTGCATC
>CAZGUU010000426.1:0-4105 GCA_964529315.1 uncultured Enterobacteriaceae bacterium | reverse complement strand
CCGCGCGGTAGATCGCTCGCAGGTGCGCGGCCGGCGCACGCCGGGCGATCCGAGGGCCGGGCGCGCCCCTGGCCGGCCGTCTGCCTGCGCCCTGCTCGCATCGCGTTGCACGCCTCACCCGGGCTCGCCTATACCTCGCCGCGTGGGGATCGACGAGTTCACGTGGGACGAGCCGGTGCGCAGCTTCGCCGACACCTGGCGCCGGGTGATCCTGGCGCCGCGGGAGTTCTTCGCGGTGGACCGCGCCGGCAGCGGGCTGCAGGCGCCCATCGGCTTCCTGGTCGTAACCCTGCTGCTCGCGGGTGCGGGGCTGGCTGTCTTCGGTGGGGGCCTCTCGGCCCTGCCGCGAGTCCTGGCCGGTGGCCTGATCCGCGTGCTCGCCGCCGCTCTGGTCGTCTGGTTGGTCGCGACACGGGTGTTCCCGGGTCGGGGCGACTACGAGGCGACGGTGCGCGTCCTCGGGTATGCCTCGGCGACGGCGGTCTTCCTGTGCGTTCCGGGAGTCCGCGTCCTGGCCGAGCTCTACGGCCTGTTCCTGGCCGTGGTCGGCCTGGAGCGGGCGCACGGGCTCGACACCGCGCAGGCCGTGCTCACCCTGCTGATCGCCGCTTATTGCGCCACGGCGCTCGCGCTGGCAGCGGGCCTGGATCCAGCAGCGCTACTGAACCCAGCCCTGTCGACCTGGCCCTGAGGCGGCGGCGCGACGCACCCCCACCTCTCAGGGTGCAGCGGCCGGCAACGCGCGCTCTAGGCCCTTTGGCGCAGCGGTCCGGCGGCCTCTGCGCGGGGGGCGCGTCAGCCGTTCTCCTCGTCGCTCTCGCCGACCGCGAACCGGCGGTAGCCCCGGTCGTCCTCGGGGCGTCGCATCTGCTTTGCCTCGCGCTCCTGCTCCGACTGGCAGCTGATGCAGAGGCGGGTGAAGGGCAACGCCTTCAAGCGCTCCTCGGCGATGTCGAGCTCGCAGATCTCGCACACGCCATAGGCCCCGGCCTTGATCCGCTCGAGCGCGTCGTCGATGGCGTGGAACTTCTGGCGATCTCGATCCGAAAGGATCAGGCTGATGTCACGGTCGCGCTCCTCGCTCGCCAGGTCGTAGGCATCCATGCCCTCGTCCTTCGAGCCCTCTCGGCTGTACTTGGTTTCGCTTTCGATGCCCTCGAGAACCTGTTTGCGCATCTCGAGGAGAGAGGATCGCGCGCTCTTGAGAAATGCTTTTCGCATGTGCGACAAATGTCCTTTGCCACGGCTCCGAAAATGACGGCCCGCGGAGGGTAGAGATGACACCGAGCTGTGTCAACGCCCGGCTCGAATGTTCGGGGGAACGACCTTCGGGCATCGACCTCCGGGGCGAAGCCCCGGGCCCGTCTCAGGCATCGACCGCCGGCTTGCCCTCGAGGTCGTAGGTGCTGCCGCGGGTGATCCGCACCGGAACGATGCAGCCGACCTCGAGGTTCTGGGCCCGGCGCAGCCACGTGACCCCATCGATGTCCGCAGCCTGCCCCTGGGTACGCCCCTGGCAGCGGCCGGCCTCGTCGCGCCGGCAGACCAGCACCGGGTGCACCTCGCCGACCAGGGCGGCATTGTGCTCGCGGGAGATGCGCGCTTGCAGGCTCATCGCGCGCCGTCGCCGCGACGCCTTGACCCGTTCGGGCACCTGGTCACCGAGACGCGCAGCCGGCGTGCCCTCCTCCTGCGAGTAGCGGAACACGCCGACGCGCTCGAAGCGCATCTCCTCGAGGAAGCGCAGCAGCTCCTCGAAGTCGGCCTCCGTCTCGCCGGGAAATCCGACGATGAAGGACGAGCGCAGCATCACCCCGGGCACGGTCGCGCGGATCCGCGCGACCAGCTCGCGCAGCCGTCCTGCGGAGCCGTCCCGGCCACGCCGCATGCGCGCCAGCATGCGGTCGCTGCCGTGCTGCAGCGGCATGTCGAGGTAGGAGCAGATCCGGGTCTCGCGGGCGATCAGGCGCAGCAAGCCGTCGCTCACGTGCTGGGGATACAGGTAGAGCAGACGCAGCCACTCGATGCCCGGCACCCCGAGCAGTGCCTCGAGCAGGCGGCGCAGATCGGCGCCGTCGCCCCGGTCGTGGCCGTAGCTGGTCAGGTCCTGGGCGATCAGGTTCAGCTCGACCACGCCGCCGTCGGCCAGCCGGCGCGCCTCCTCGACCAGGGAGGTGACGCTGCGGCTCTCCTGGCGCCCGCGGATCGCCGGGATGACGCAGAACGAGCACGCGCGATTGCAGCCCTCGGCGATCTTGAGGAATGCCGTGTAGAACGGTGTCGCCTGGATGCGCGGCGTGCCCTCGGGCGGCAGGACGTGCTGCGCGCCGACGTAGGTCGGGCGCACGGCCTCGGCGTCGATCAGCCGCGGCAGCTCGAGGAAGTCTCCGGTGCCGACGAACACGTCGACCTCGGGCATGCTCTCGCGCAGGGCCGTGCCGAAGCGCTCGGCCAGGCAGCCGGTGACGATCAGTCGGCTCGCGCCCCCCTCGCCCTTGTAGCGCGCGAGGTCGAGGACGGTCTCGATCGACTCCTCCTTGGCCTCGTCGATGAACGAGCAGGTGTTCACCACCAGGACGTCCGCCTCGGCGGGGTCGAGCACCAAGCGGTGCCCGGCGCGCACCAGCAGGCCCTGCATCACCTCGCCGTCGACCAGGTTCTTCGGGCAGCCCAGCGACACGAAGTGGACGCGCCGGCCGGCTTCGGCAACGGGCGCAGCCTTCGTGGCAGGGGCCCCCACGGCGGGGGCACCGCTGCGGCGCTCCGCCGCAGCGGTGGCGCAGGAATCCCCCCCCGGCAGCCGCATCTCAGTCGCGCATGTTGACGAACTGCAGCGGCCGGCGGAAGTCGGCGACGCGCAGCGCCTGGATCACCCGCTGAAGCTCGTCGCGCTGCTTGGCCGTGACGCGCACCTGATCGTCCTGCACCTGGGCCTGCACCTTGATCTTGGTGTCCTTGATCAGCTTGACGACCTCGCGAGCTGCGTCCGTGTCCAGGCCCTCGTGAACCGTGATCACCTGTCGCACGGCGCCGCCCGACGCGGGCTCGACCTTGCCGTACTCCAGCGACTTCAGGTTCACGCCACGCTTGACCAGCTTCGACTGCAGGACGTCGATCACCGCCTTGAGCTTGAAGTCGTCGTCCGAGACGATCTTGATCGCACTCTTCTCCTGCTCGATCTCGGTCTTGGATCCCTTGAAGTCGTAGCGCTGCAGGATCTCCTTGCGCGTCTGCTGCAAGGCGTTGGCGACCTCCTGCATGTCGACCTTGGACACCACGTCGAAGGACGGCACCGATGTTCTCTCCTGGATGGCTATTGCGCGGCGTCAGCGCGCGGGGGACTCGATCACGTCCGCCCCGTAGGGCACCGCGAAGCGGAACAAGGCTTCGTCGACCGGCTCGTTGCGGCGCAGATCCCGCAGCAGAACACGGGTCGTGTTTCCCAGCGAGTCCCGGATGCTAGCCGCCCGCAGGTCGAAAGTCACGGGGTCCACCTCGAGCATCAGGCTCCCCAACGAGCCTCCCGGATCGGACTTGGGCACGAGCTTCAGGCGCAGGCTGCCGTCGGCGGCGGGCGCCAGGAGCGCCGGGGTGAAGTCCTGCTCGATGCGCGCCACGCCGAGCAGGAACGACACCGGGGTGCGCGACTCGAAGGCGTCGCGCAGCGGCGCCTTGAGCACCTGGTGGTCCTCGGGCTGGTAGACCCAGAGAAAGCGGCCGTCGGCGACGATGGTCTGCGGCTCGGGCGACTCGTAGCTCCAGTTCATCTTGCCGGGCCGCTGGAACCACACCCGGCCCGCGGAGCGGATCGTCTGGC
Source organism: uncultured Enterobacteriaceae bacterium (assembly GCA_964529315.1). Lineage (GTDB taxonomy): Bacteria > Desulfobacterota > Binatia > UBA12015 > UBA12015 > CAZGUU01. Next base: position 288 of record CAZGUU010000426.1, on the reverse strand, counting down.
CGCCGGCTTCGACGCGCATCTCCTGGTCGAACGACGCGCTGAAGCTGGTCGTCGCATCGTAGCGCTCCTGCACGCGGCGGGTCAGCTCCTCGGCCGCCCCCGCCGCAGCGTCGTCCGTGGCGCCTGCCTCGCCGGAGGTGGCAGCCGGCGCCGTCCCGCCCGGCTCCGCTGTGGCTACCGGCGCGGCCCCGAGCACCGCGGCGCACGCGACGGCGGTCAGGGCGATCCGGAGAGCGCGCGCGATCCTCCCGCGGGCCCAGGGGCCGGGACGCACCGGGCGCATCAGCC
>CAZGUU010000425.1:1387-4114 GCA_964529315.1 uncultured Enterobacteriaceae bacterium | reverse complement strand
CAGTGGCAGTGGTAGACGAGCGGCAGGTGCTGCATGTGCGTGACGAACGACCGTGAGTTGACGATCGGATAGCCGCGCTGGCGGAGCCGCTCCACGTGCGCATACGCCGCGGCGAGGGCTTCGTCGTCGGGGTTGAACGCCGCGAGATCGGCCTCGCCATCCGCCGTCGGATCGACGCGCATCGGGTTCACGACCAGCCCCGCGCCCCACTTCTTGGCGAGCTCGGCCGTCGCCGTGAGCGTCGCCTCATCGCAGTTGCGCTGCATGAGCGTGATGTTGAGCACGAGCCCTGTGCGCGGATGGCGCTCGCGAAGGCGCGGGACGACGTCGGAGATCCGCGCCCAGAGGCCCGGAACGCCGCGGATCTCGTCGTGCAGCTCCGACGGATGATCGACCGAGATGCAAATCTGGTCGAGGTGCGGCACGACGTCGTCCATCGTTCGCGGGAGCAGGACGCCGTTGGTGACCATGTTCGTGAGAAAGCCCAGAGACTTCGCGTGGCGCAACAACGCGCCGATGTCCGAGCGCAGGAGGGGCTCGCCGCCCCACAGCGAGAGCGCGATGAGGCCCGCGTCCCACGCCTGCGTGTAGAGGTCGCGGATCTCGGCACCGGTGAGCTCGTCGCGCCCGTCGTAGAAGTCGGGGTTCCAGGCGCAGAACCCGCAGCGCGCGTTGCAGCGTGCAGTGACGGCGTGGATGAGCTGCAGCGGCCCCTGCCAGCGGCCCCGCTTCGTGCGAACGAGCCAGCGGCCGACACGGGCGGCGCGGCGTGCGGCGACACGGGCGCGCTCGATCACGCGGCCTCCGCGGGCCCGCCGCGGCGCTCTGGCGTCGCGCAGAGCGCGAAGAAGAAGAGGTCCGTGTGCGTGACGCCGCCCAGGCCGAGGAGGAGACCCTCGCCGAGGGGCTTCACCTCGTCGTAGAGGAGTCTGCGAACGAAGGCGGGAAGCCGCGAGGTGTCGTAGTGCAGGGCGAACGTGTCGGTGCGCCGCCAGCGTGACGGCCCGGCGCGAAGCTCGAAATGCCCGGCTCTCACGGTGCCGCCGGCGAGCCCCCAGACGCGGTCATCGAAGTCGACGGCGAACGGGAGCGCCGCGAAGCCGAGCGCGACGGCCGAGCGTAAAGCGAGGCCGCAGCGCTCCCAGCCGGCGGTGCGCGCGAGAAAGGTTCCCGCGTAGCACCCGCTCGGCGCGGCGAGTGCAGCCGGCGCGGCGTAGAGGCGCTCGAGCTCGGCGAGCGAAGCGCGGCCCAGCGCACCCAGCCGGCGCTCGAGATCGGGCGACTGCGCGAGGCCATCCATGAGGAGAGAGCGTGCCGCGGAAAACGTGAGCCCCCCCGGCGCCGGGAAGGGCCTGACGCCTCGGCCGGTACCGGCAGGAATCGCCAGGCCCCGGCGACGGTCTCGAGGCGCCCTGCGAGTAGATAGCAGTATGAAGCGCCGATTTCACGTCATCTCGGGGCAGCAACCCACACATCGGTCCTCGACTGGCTAGACGATCGTCGAGTGGTCGTGCCTGCCGATCGGCGAAGCCGCCGCCGCCGGCGCGGCCCGTCCGGGCTGGCCTCCGGCGGCGGAGCGCCGGCGCGGGAGGCGGGTCAGGCGGCCTCGTGGCCTCCGCGCGCCCTATCGATCGGCTCGAGCAACGAGCCGCAGCTCCGCATCCTGGTGTCGGTCTTTCGCGACGCCGCGGCGTCGCGCTGCTCCAGGCGCAGGACCACCTGGTGGTCTAGCGCGGCGGCCCCGGTGCGGTGCTGGTGTGGGCCGCGCGGCTCGCCCGGCCTCGCGATGGGGCGATCCGTCGCCGCAGGCGCGCTTCCATCTCGACATCCGGTTCCGGCGGCGCATCGCGTGCCTGCGCCGGCGAGCGCGCCCGCCGCGGGCGCTCAGACGTGGATCGCCCGGCCGTCGACCGCGAGCGCGGCCTCCTTGATCGCCTCGGGGAGCGTGGGGTGGGCGTGCACCGAGCGGGCGAGGTCCTCGCTCGAGGCGCCGAGCTCGATGGCCACCGCGGCCTCGGCGATCAAGTCCGAGGCGTGCGGGCCGAGCACGTGTACGCCGAGGATGCGGTCGGTCTCGGCGTCGGCGATGATCTTGACGCTGCCCGTCGTCTCGCCCATCGACTTCGCCCGGCCGTTGGCGACGAAGGGAAAGCGGCCGATGCGCACTGCCCGACCGTGCTCGGTGCAGGCCTCCTCGCTCTTGCCGACGCTGGCCAGCTCGGGGTCGGTGTAGACGACCGCCGGGACGGCACCGTACTCGACGTGGCCGGCACGCCCCGCGATCTGCTCGACGCAGGCCACGCCCTCCTCCTCGGCCTTGTGCGCGAGCATCGGGCCGGGGATCAGGTCGCCGATGGCAAACACGCCCGCGACGCTGGTCTGGTAGCGATCGTCGACCAGCACCCGGCCGCGGTCGTCCTGCGCCACGCCGGCCTCCGCCAGGCCCAGCCCCTCGGCGTAGGGACGCCGGCCGACGGCGACGAGCACGACGTCGGCGGCGAGCTCGCTCGGGGCGCCGTCGCGTGGGGCGAGCGTCAAGCGAACGCCGCGCTCGTCCACGGCCGCCGACTGGACGGCCGTCTCGAAGCGAAAGCTCATGCCCTGGGCCTGGAGCGCACGCTGCAAGAGCTTGGCCATCTCGCGATCCATGCCCGGCACCAGGCCGGGCGTGAGCTCGACCACCGTCACCCGCGCACCCAGGCGCCGCCACACCGAGCCCAGCTCGAG
>CAZGUU010000425.1:0-1287 GCA_964529315.1 uncultured Enterobacteriaceae bacterium | reverse complement strand
CGCGGCCGGACGCCGCGAGCCGCGCCCGGCCGGTGATCGCGGCTACGCCGTTCTTCTTCAGCAGGCCGCTGACGCCCCGGGTGAGCGTGGTCACCACCTTGTCCTTGCGCTTCATCATCGCCGCGAGGTCGAGCTCGACGCCCGCGACGCGGATGCCGTGCTCGCCCAGGTGCTTCGCGGTGCGCTCGAAGAGCTCGCTCGAGTGGAGCAGCGCCTTGCTCGGGATGCAGCCGACGTTCAAGCAGGTGCCGCCCAGCGATGCGTCCTTCTCGACGCACGCGACGCGCATGCCGAGCTGGGCTGCGCGGATCGCCGCGACGTAGCCGCCGGGCCCGGCGCCGATGACGATCAGGTCGAAGCTCGATTGCTCTTCGGATCGGGCTTGCGCTTCTCCCCTGGGCACGCCTCCTCCTCCTCAGACGCCGAGCAGCAGGCGAGTCGGGTCCTCGAGCCGCTCCTTGACGCGAACGAGGTAGGTAACCGCGCCCTTCCCGTCGATCAAGCGGTGGTCGTAGGAGAGCGCGACGTACATCATCGGCCGGACGACGACCTGGTCGTCGACCACCACCGGGCGCTTCTCGATCTTGTGCATGCCGAGGATGGCGCTCTGCGGCGGGTTCAGGATCGGGGTCGAGAGCAGGGATCCGTAGACCCCGCCGTTGCTGATCGTGAAGCTGGCACCCGAGAGGTCGTCCGGCACCAGCTTGCCCTCGCGCGCCAGGGCGGCCAGACGCGCGATCTCGCGCTCGATCTCGGCGAACGACAGGCGATCGGCGTCGCGCACCACCGGCACGACCAGGCCGCGCTCGCTGCCCACGGCAACGCCGACGTGGACCCGGTGGTGGTAGACGACGTCGCTGCCGTCGATGCGCGCGTTGACCTCGGGGACCTCGCGCATCGCCGCGCAGCACGCGTCGACGAAGAACGACATGAAGCCCAGGCCGACGCCGTGGCGCTGCTGGAACTCGGCCTTGTGGCGGGAGCGGAGCTCGAGGATCGCGCTCATGTCGATCTCGTTGAAGGTGGTGAGCGTCGCGGTCGCGTGCTGCGACTCGACCAGGCGCCGGGCGATCACCTGGCGCAGCCGGCTCATCGGCACGCGCTCCTCGTCGGGGCGCGAGCCGCTCGACGAGCCCGCCGGCGTGGCCGGTCTCGCCGCAGCGGGCTCGCCTGCGATGGGGATCGCAGCGACGGGCAGCCGCACGGCGCTCGTCCCCGCCACGTCCGCCCGAGCGATGGGCGCCGCCGCGACGGAAGTGCTGATCCATCCGTGGGTGATGGGGCTGC
>CAZGUU010000424.1:0-4143 GCA_964529315.1 uncultured Enterobacteriaceae bacterium | reverse complement strand
GCGGCGAGCCTGGAGGTCACGGCCGGTCACGTCGTGGCCCGCGCAGCACAGCAGGTCGAGCACCGCGATCGCCTCGGCCGCGGCGACGGGCACGTCGTCCTCGGGCAGGGCGCAGCGCGGCCGCACCAGGAGCACGTCGAGCACCGTCGTGGTGCCGCTCGTGCTCGGCGGGCGGTAGGGTGCCAGCGCCGCGACGAGCCCCGGCACATCGGTCGCGAGATCTCGCCCGCTTCGCGAGCGCAGACGGACGCGGTCGTCGAGCAGCGCGAGCGCGCGCCACCCCTCGGGCAGTGGCGAGAGCAGGTAGCGGTCGTCGATGCGCTCGGGGTCCGTGCCGTACACCGCGAGCATCGGCGCCAGCGCGACGCGCGGTCGAGCTGGTCGGCGCACCGCGCCGGCGCGCGAGCGCGGACGTGGTGCGCCGGAGCTCACGGCAGGGTGCGCAGGTTTTGGCCAGTGCCGAACTGCCCGAGGGTCTGTCCGTAGAAGCCGATGATCGCAACGCTCGTGTCGCCGTCGGGATCGAAGGCGCTCCCGGTGTATCCCGACCCCTCGCTGCCCAGCACGTCGATGGTCGCCGAGCTCGACAGCGACACGCTCGGGAACAGGTCCTCGAGCGAGACGACCATCGCCGAGCCGAGGATGGCGAACTTGCCCGAGGCGAGCACGCCGGTCGTGCCGTTGTCGTGCAGCACGACGTCGAGGTTCAGGATCTGTGCTCCGTCCGCCGGCTGCTCGCCGTTGGTCAGCGAGGTGACCGAGCCCTCGCTCGCCAGGTTCAAGCCGATCACGATGAGCTCGTTGTCCGTCAGGCTGGTCGGCTTGAAGGTCGTGCCGATCAGCGCGGCCCCCGGCGCCAGCGCGCCGATCAGCCCGAAGCCGGCGGCCGATCCACCGAACGCCGAGGAGGAGTCGGTATTGGCGATCGTGTAGCTGCCGATCAGCCGCTGCTCGCCGTTGCCCTCGACGACGGCGAAGCCACGGAGGCCGGCAAGCGTCTGGGAGGTGCCCTCGACCAGGGCGTCGTCCTCGATCGTACGATCGGCGACCTTGGTCAGGTCGATGATGTCGGTTCCCCCCTCGCCGAGAATGGCTCGGGTCACCTGGGTCACCAGGACGCCGCTCTCGTCGTAGAAGTACCAGACGGCGTCGATCGGGCCGCTGCCGACGTTGCTCGTCGAGAGGTACGTGCTGCGAGGCGAGGCCGCGTCGAAAGGCAGCACGAGGTTGGCGTCGGGAAAGTCCGTGTTGGGCCCGAGCACCGAGGCCATCGCCGGGGCCGCCGCGATCCCTCGAGCCTCCCCCCGGCCGGCACCGGCACCGACCAGGGCCATGGCCAGGGCCGTGGCCCGGAGCAGAAGCCCCTTGCTGCGGACAAAATCGAGCAGCTTCGACATGTTCTCCCTCTCCTGGTCGGGCGGCAACGCGGGCCGCTCGCATCACGCGCCGGCTCCCGCCCCCCATCTCCGACCGGGGCCCACGCAAGGCACGCCATACTAACACGCAGCTCCGGCAGAGGTCGCCAGCTCGGCGAGCCGTCCGGCAGGCCGTCATTGCCCCCGCGTGGCCTCGCCCCGTGCGGCGATCGGCGTCGCGCGCCCGGTGTAGCAGAAGCCCAGATGAGCCGGCGCATCTGCGCGATCTTGCGTATCTGCACGATCACGCGGGAGAAAATCACATGGTCCACGACGCTCGGGAGTGGCGCCAGGCTTGCTGCTCGGGACACGCGGATGAGCCGATCTTTCGTCAGGGCCTGGGCGACGGTCGCCACCATCATGGCGATGGTGTGCCTCGCATTCGTCCAGCCGATGCCGGAGAGCACGACGGTTCCGCAGGTCGTCAGCGCGAGCGCGACCACGGCGGTGGTGGGCTCCGACGGCGAGCAGGTGGGCACCACCGCGCCGTTCGTCGACTCGATCACGACCGGCAAGACGTTCACGCCCTACGCGAGCTTCGCTGCCCCGCCCGTCCTGCACGGCGGAGGCGGCCTCCCCGTTCCGGTCGCGCGACCACGCGACGACCTGCGCTCGGCCTGTCTCGAGCCACCGACTCGGCCCGGCTGAGCGCGCGCCCTGCCAGCGGAGCCGATCCGATCCGGGTGCGGGTCTTCGTCTCGCTCGAGAGCCTGGCAGCTTTCGCGAGCGGCGCCGTCCGGTAGCGGCGCGAGGGACATGGATCGGGACGGCTCCTCGAGCGACGTACGAGAGCGCTGGCGCGCGCGACCTCGGGGTACTCCGCGCGGCGCCGGATGGGCCAGCCGAACGGTGGGCGGACGGCTGGCCGCTCCAAGCTCACTACGGCCGGAGACGGGAGGCGAGAGCGCGCGAGCGCCTCTCGCCTCCCCCCGGCGATCCCCGATGCGACCTCCCGCAACCACAAGGCTCCGATAGGAACACGTGACGCCAACGACCCAATCCCGCCTCCGGTGCGCGCTCTCTCTGCTCCTTGCCTCTCTCTTCCTTCCCGCCAAGGCAAATGCGCTGGGCTTCTACGTCGATGCCGCCAGCGGCGACGACGCACGCCCCCTCCTCGAGGCGCAGTCGCCCGACACGCCGTGGGCGAGCATCGGCCGCGCGCTGGCCATCGTCACGACCGGGCATACGATCCACGTCGGCCCCGGGCGGTACGCGGAGTCGCTCGAGAGCCGTTACCCCGGGGTCACCCTGCGCGCCACGGGACCGGCGCGCTCGGCGATCGTCGCGCCCCCGGCCGGCCAGGTGGGCCTGGCCGCACACCACGCCGACCTCGAGATCGAAGGACTGGTCTTCGAGGGCGGCACGCACGGCATTCGCGCCGTGGCGGCCGACGGTCTGACGATTCGCGGCTGCACCGCCGTGGGGCAGAGCGCCAACGGCGTCACGGTGATCGGAACCTCCGGCGTGACGATCGACGGGTCGACCGCCGTCTCGGCGGCGAGCCGCGGCATCCATCTCGACCACACGGCGCAGGCCTACGTCCGCAACAACCTGGTCTACGCCAACGGCGAGTGGGGCATCGATCTCGAGAACGAGAACCCGAGCGATCCCCAGCCGCCGCTGGCCTCGGGCAACGTGCTCGCGTTCAACACCGTCTACGCCAACGGCGGCGCCGCGGGCGGCGGGATACGCTTGAAGAACGCGATCGGCGAGATTCGCGACAACCTCATCGTCGACAACTCGCCGCTCGGCCTGCGCATCGACACGCCGGGCGCCGCGGTGCACCACGACCTGCTGTGGGGCAACCCGACGCCGCTGAGCCCCGCCGGCTACCCGCTGGGCGGCGGCATGCTCGCCGCAGACCCGCGCTTCCTCGACCCTTCGGGGCAGGACGGCGTGCTGGGGGGCGTGGGCGGCTTCGCCGACGACGACTTCACGCTCGCCCAGGCCGCGGCCGGCCAGTCCGAAACCAGCCCGGCCGTGGATGCGGGATCGGGCCCGGTCGGGACACGCGACATCGGCGGCTCGACGCGCAGCGACGCGCTGGCCGACTCGGGCAGCGCCGACCTGGGCCGGCACGCCGGTGCTCCGACCTCGATCGGGGCGCCGCCCGTCTCGAGCGGCCCGGCGACCTACTACGTCGACGCGACATCCGGAGACGACGGCCGCAGCCGGGTCGCCGCCCAGTCGGCGGCGACCCCGTGGCGAACCCTCGGCCGCGCGCTCGGCTCGGCCGCCGCCGCCTCCGGCGACACCGTGCTGGTCGCGCCCGGCACCTACGCCGAGGCAGCGGCCACGTCGGTCGGTGGCATCACGCTGCGCGCCGCGGGCGAGGCCGTCGTCGCGCCCCCCGCGGGCTCGACGGCGATCACCGTCGAGCACCCCGACGTGCTGATCGACGGCCTCACGCTGCAGGGTGGGCTACACGGCCTGCGCGCCAACGCTGCCGACGGCCTGACGGTGCGGCGCTGTCGAGCCACCGGCCAGAGCGCCAACGGCATCGACGTGGAGGCGACCGCCGGCGCGACGCTCGACGGCAACGTGGTCAGCGACACGGGCGGACGCGGCCTGCTGCTCACCCGCTCGAGCGCCGCCTACGTACGCAACAACCTCGTCACCGGCAGCGGCGACTGGGGCATCCACCTCGACAACGGCGGCGTGCCCCTGCCGGCGGTGTCGAGCGACAACGTGATCGCCTTCAACACGGTGGTCGGCAGCGGTCGGGTCT
>CAZGUU010000423.1:0-4161 GCA_964529315.1 uncultured Enterobacteriaceae bacterium | reverse complement strand
GCGGCTCCGGAGCCGCGGCCCCATTGAAGCGCCCGCGTCAAGCGCGACCGCACAATGCGGCACGCGCACTCCGCGGCTCCGGAGCCGCGGCCCCATTGAAGCCATCTTGCGCGCCTTGGTGCTTTGTGGCGGTCGCACTCTCGGTCGGCGGGCGGTCGGCGTACTCGAGCGATGCGGCCAGCTCGGGGGGGAAGCCCGGATGGCAGCGAAGACCGCGGGCTTGCCGTGGACGTGGTAGCTGCCGTGCGTTCCGAGGACCTGGATGCGGTTTGGGTGGAGCTCCTCGAAGGCGAGGCGGCGTGTCAGCCGACGATCTCGATCCCGTAGGCCGGGAACTTCGGGTCGATCGTTACGACGGGCACCCGAAGGCGCGCCGCCGCCGCGATGATGAGGCGATCGAAGGGATCGCGATGATGGTCGGGGAGGTCTACGGCCGCCGCGCACAATGCCGAGTCGACCGGCAGCTCGCTCAGCCGATAGCGCACCATGACCTCGTGGATCCAGGGAAGCGGATCCAGTGGGAGCTCCAGCCTGCCCTGCCGGTGTTTGAGCGCGATCTCGAAGGTGCTGATCGCGCAGAACCACCGGATCGGCTCGCTGCTGAGCCGCTCCCTCGCCGTCCGAGACAGCCGCCGGTCACCGCTGGCGAGAAAGAGGATGGCGCACGTGTCCAGGATCATCGCGCGTCCGAGGGCCACTCCTCCTCACTCACCTCCTCGGTGGGGTCGTATTTGATCTTGATGGCCCCCAGCTTCTTGTCGGGAGCCATCGACACCCGAGGCTGATGCGGCACGAGATCGGCCACCGGCTCCCCATTGCGGCAGATCACGATCCGGCTTCCATGCTCTTCGATCTCGGCGAGCAACGCCGAAAGCCTGGTCTTGGCCTCGTGGACGTTGACGGTTCGCATGGATTCGAGGTTAGTCCGGTTAGTTCACTTGAGTCAACTCGGCGGGAGACACCCGGCGCGAGACGTCGAGGGCTTGCCGCCCTCGCCGGTCGCCAAGCTCGATTGCAACGTCCTCCGGGCCCAAAGGGGACGGTACCCTTCGAGCGGACGGGGGAGAGAATCCGCTCGAGGGGCCTCGGTGCCGCACGAGTTGTCGGGCGGCGATGGACGCGTCAAGGTGACACGTATGAAGCGCACGAGCATCCGCGAGCTCGAGCACGCGACCGCGGCCGTTCTCGAGCGGGTCGCCGCCAGCGAGACTGTCGAGGTGTGCCGCCGGAACGAGCCGGTGGCGATCCTGTCGCCGCCGCGGCAGACGAAGACGATCCTGCGTCCGGACTTCGCGGCGCGCCTGCGGGCAATCTACGGCGCCACCGTTCTGCCGACGACCGGGGCCGACCTCGTCTCAGAGGCCCGCGGCGAGTCGTGACCACGTACACCGACACCGGCTTCCTCTGCTCGCTGTACGCGCCGGACGCTCACAGCTCCGGCGCCGTCGCCCACATGCGACGCCAGGCCCTCCCCCTGCCGTTTACCTGGCTGCACCAGCTCGAGCTCCGCAACGCCCTCCGGCTCCGGGTGTCCCGGCGGGAGATCACGCGGGCCCAACGGGATGCGTCGCTCAATGCCGTGCTCGCCGATCTGGCCGCTGGCGTCCTCGCCGTGGCCACGATCGATCACGCAGCGCTGCTGATCGAGGCGGAGCGCCTGAGTGCGCTCCACTCAGAGAGGCTCGGCGCGCGCAGCCTCGACATCCGGCACGTCGCCGCCGCGCTCGTTTTGGGGGACGCCGAGATCTTGACCTCAGACCGCCGGCAGCGCGCGCTCGCCCTCGCCGCCGGACTGCGCGCCCCTGCGCTCTGCGGTAGATGGAAGCGTCCCGCATCGGCGCGCCGGCCAGCGCCGCACCACGGTGACGGCACGAGTCACGCGGACGTTCGCCGGCGAGGCCCTCTGGCCCGAGCTCAGGCGGAAGACATCGTTTCGCACTCGATCGCCGTCGCTCGGAATCGCTGATCGACATCGTCGGAATCGGCACCTTCCGGGCCACAGGCACCTGCTGGCTTCAGTCGTCTTGTTTGTGGGTCATATACGACGTATATGCCCCGCATGGTTGCACGACTCGTTGCCGAGAGACTGGCGAAGGGTCGCGCCAGCGTGCTGCTGCTAGGGCCCCGGCAAGTCGGCAAGTCCACCGCCTGCCGCGCTCTCACGCCGGATCGTTTCGTCGATCTCGCCGACGAGGCCGAGTTCTTGTCCTACACCAAGGATCCCGCTCGACTTCGTCGCGAGCTGGCCGCCGGACCGACCCGCGGGCTGGTGGTGATCGACGAGGTGCAACGGGTGCCGGCTCTTCTCAACACGGTTCAATCGATCCTCGATTCGCCAGGAAACGAGCTGCGCTTCGTGCTGACGGGGTCCAGCGCGCGCAAGCTCAAGCGCGGCGGTGCGAACCTGCTGCCCGGCCGGATCGTGCTGGAGCGCATGGATCCGCTGACCATCTTGGAGACCGGGGACCAGATCGAGCTTTCTCGCGCGCTTCGGCTCGGGATGCTGCCGGGAATCTTCTGGGGGGACGACGAAGCAGCGGATGTTCTCGGCACGTACGCAGAGGTCTACCTCAGGGAGGAAATTCAGGCGGAAGCGGCCACGAAGAATCTCGGCGGCTACGCACGTTTTCTCGATGCGATCGCCGCCGCGAGCGGTCAGTGGCTGAACTACTCGAAGCTTGCTTCCGACATCGAGGTTCCCAAGGAGACGCTGCGTCGCTTCGTCCAGCTTCTCGACGATACGCTGTTGGCGGTCCGGATTCCGCCCTTCCGTCCCGCGCCCGGCGTGTCGCGGCGCGTGCTCCAACGCGAGCGTGTCTTGCTGTTCGACGTCGGTGTTCGCAACGCGTTGCTCCGCCTTCACGACCGACCGCTCGGTGTGGATCAGGCTGGCACCGTCCTCGAGCAATGGGTGATCTTACAAGTGGTCCATCTTGGCCACGCACTCAAGAGATCGTGGAAGATCTCGAGCTACCGCAGTGAAGCCGGCGCCGAGGTCGACCTCGTCGTCGAGGGCAGCTTCGGCACCGTCGGCATCGAGGTGAAGCACAGCCGCAACGTGTCGCCGCGCGACACGCGAGGGCTTACGTCTTTGGCCGAGATCGTGCGCGGTGCCAAGACGTTCAAGAAGTGGATCTTCTACCGCGGCGATCGCCGTCAGCGCTTCGACAACGGCGCAGAGGCGATCCCGATCCTCGAGGGGCTCCGCACTCTCGCCGAGCTCTGACCCGCGCTCGGCGCCGAGCGCCCGCCCGGAGCCTCGAAGACGACGATGTCTGGGAGTCGGTCGGCAACGTCCGCGGGGCCGACTCGTCGCGTTGGCTCGAAGCCCTGGCGACGCAGGGCTGCTTCGATCCGCGGCCAGGCAGTGCCAACGAGAACGACGAGGTCGATGTCCGTGGTCGCCCGTACCCGGCCCCAGGCGAGGACGGGGAGCGCCCCGATGAACGCATGCGGCACCCCAACCTCGGCGAGTGCCTCGACCACCGCTCGAAAGGCACCGCGCAGGTCGAGCCCTCCGTCGGTCACCCTGCCTCCGCACGCTCGAAGGCCCCTGGCTGACGTTCGGCGGGTGTCGTCTCCGGCGGCGGCCGCCACGGCCGCGAGCGCATCCGCGCAGCGAGGGACGAGTCGATCTCGCGCTACGGCGCGGCAGGCTGCCGCGCGCGCCGCCGCACGACCACCCAGGCGGCGGCGAGCAGCAGGCCCACGAGCCCGCTGGCCGCGGTCGCAAGGCCGAAGTAGCGCCGCGGCGCGACTCCCGGTGTCAGGATCTCCGCCCGGTCGACGCCGTTCTGCTGCATGATCCAGGCCTCGAGGTCGGCGATCTCCTGCTGCGAGAGCGTCCCGCTCTTGCCGAACACCGGCATCTGCAGCGCACCCCCCGCTACGGGGCCGGCGCCGTACTGCAGGTAGCGGTCGAGGCTCTCGGCGAACTGAACCGGGTCGTCGCTGCGAATCGCGGCCGCGATCGGGACCAGGGCCGGCACCTTGCCCGCGGCCGAGCCTGGGTTGGCAATACCGCCGCGGCCGCCCGCGCCGTGGCAGCCGGCGCAGTCGATGTCGAACAGGACGGCGCCGTGCTCGGCGCTGCCGACGATTGCGGCGGCGCGCCCCTGCGGCCCGAGCGCGGCGTGCACCGTGGCGCCGCTCGCCGCCGAG
>CAZGUU010000422.1:0-4179 GCA_964529315.1 uncultured Enterobacteriaceae bacterium | reverse complement strand
AGGGCTCGCCCGGCGCGGCTGGGACCGCCCCGCCGTACCGCGAGTGGGAGGATCTCTACCGCCACCAGTGGCAGTGGGACCGCGTGGTGCGCGGCACGCACCTGCGCGCCAACTGCTTCTCGGCGTGCGCCTTCGACGTCTACGTCAAGGACGGCGTGGTGTGGCGCGAGGAGCAGGCCGACGTCTACGCGCGCGACGCGGCGGGCCTACCCGACTTCGCGCCGCGCGGCTGTCAGAAGGGCAATTGCTACGGCCAGCAGATGGCCGCGCCGGATCGGGTCACCTACCCGATCGAGCGCGTCGGCGAGCGCGGCTCGGGCCGCTGGCGGCGCATCTCCTGGGATGCGGCGCTCACGCGCCTGGCCGACGCGATCCTCGACGCCATCCAGGAGGCTGGCCCCGAGGCGGTGGTGTACGACAACGGCACCTCCAACGTCGACTGGGGCCCGAGCACGGTCGGGGAGATGCGCCTGTTCGCCCTGCTCGGCGCGACCATGCTCGACGGCTTCGCCGGCACCGGCGACCTGGCGATGGGTGCCGTTCAGACCTGGGGCACGTCCTTCGTCGACGGGACCTCGGACGACTGGTTCCGCGCCGACACCCTGCTCTTCTGGCACACCAACCCCACCTCGACGCGCATCCCCGACGCGCACTTCGCCAACGAGGCGCGCTACCACGGCACGACCGTCGTCACCGTGAGCCCCGACCTCTCCCCGAGCGCGATCCACGCCTCGCTGTGGATCAACCCCAGGCCGGGAAGCGACGCCGCGCTCGCGCTCGGCCTGGCGCGCGACATCCTGGCGCGCGATGCCGTCGACCACACCTACGTCCGCGAGCAGACCGACCTGCCGCTCCTGGTGCGCGACGACGACGGCCGCTTCCTGCGCGAGGCCGACCGGGTCCAGGGCGGGCGCGACGACCGCTTCTATGTCTTCGACGAGGCCACGCAGAGCATCGCCGAGGCTCCGGGAACGCCCGGCCACTGGAGCGACTCGCTCGAGCTGGGCGCCGTGGTGCCGGCGCTCGCCGGACGCTTCGAGGTCGACACGCTGCGCGGCCGGGTCGCGGTGCGCCCGGTGATGGAGCGCCTGCGCGAGCGCCTGGCGGCCTACACGCCCGAGCGCGTCGCCAGGATCACCGGCGTGGCTCCGGCAGTGCAGCAGCGCCTGGCCGAGATCCTCGTCCGCTCGCAGCGCACGCTGATCTACCCGAGCTGGGGCTCGTGCAAGGCCTACCACGCCGACCTCCTGCAGCGCTCCTTGATCCTCCTCTCCGCGCTGCGCGGCCAGCACGGCCGCACCGGCTCGGGAGTGCGCTTCGCCGCCTGGCTGCCCTTCGAGGGAGCCGACGATCTGCTCGGCACGGGCCCCTCGTGGCTGCAGCGCCAGATGCTGCGCCTCTACACGCCGCCGCCACGCACCATGGAGGAGGCGATCGCCGGGGTGACGCGCGATCGCCTCACCTGGACGCCGTCGCACCTCTTCCTGATGGTGCACGGCGGGCTGCTCGATGCGCAGGGCGAGAGCACCGCCGACCCGGCCCTGCCGCGAGCGGCGCGCGCCTACCTCGAGGACGCCCTGGAGCGCGGCTGGCTCGTGCCGCGTCCCGCGGCGGACCGCCCTCCGCGCGTGATGATCAGCTCCGGGGTGAACCCGCTGCGTCGCTGGCCGCTGCCGCAGGTCGTCGAGCGAGTGCTGTGGCCCAAGCTGCGCATGATCGCGGCGATCGACACGCGCCTCTCGAGCTCGGGGATGAAGGCCGACCTGATCCTGCCGGCCGCCGGCTACTACGAGAAGCGCGGCGTCAAGTACGCAGTCGCGCTCTCGCCCTACGTCGTGGTCGGCGATCGCGCGGTCGAGCCGCGCGGCGAGGCCAAGCCCGAGTGGGAGATCATGGCGCTGCTCGCCCGCCGCATCCAGGAGCGGGCGCGCGAGCGCGGCATCGACGGAGCAGCCGCGGACATCTACGACCGCTTCTCCGAGGATGGAGCCCTGGGACCGGGCGACGACGAGGTGGTGCTCGACCGCATCCTGCGCGGCTCCTCACCGACGCGCGGTCTGGGCTGGCAGGAGATGCGACGCGCCGGAGCGGTCCGGGCGAAGTCGGTCGGCGGCTGGGGCACGACCAGCGGCATCGGCAGCGAGATCGAGTCGCAGGGCAGCCTCACACCCTCGCGCATCCACGTCGAGGGCAAGCACGCCTGGCCGACGCTCACCGGGCGCCAGCAGCTCTACCTCGACCACCCGTGGTTCGCCGAGGCGGACGAGGTCCTGCCGCGCTGGAAGCCGCTGCCCGGCACCCAGCCCGGCGGTGTCGCGTCGGCCCCTCACCCGATCCTGCTCACCGGCGGCCACACCCGCTGGAGCATCCACGCGATCTGGCGCAGCGAGCCGACGCTGCTGCGCTTGCAGCGCGGCGAGCCCTCGATGTGGATGTCGGCCGAGGACGCGCGGGCGCGAGGCGTGGCCGACGGCGAGCCGGTCGTGGTGCGCAACGACCACGGCTCCTTCCGGGTGCGCGCCCGAGTCTCGGCCACGGTCGCTCCGGGCGAGGCGATCCTCTACCACGCCTGGGAGCCGTTCCAGTTCGCGGGGTGGCGCGGCAACATGGAGGTGGTCGCCTCGCCCTTCAAGCCCACCCACCTGGTCGCGGACTACGGCCATCTGCGCCGGCGGGTGTTCGGCGCCGCACCGATGCACGTGCCGCGAGGCGTGCCCGTGGAGATCGAGCGGGCCGACGGCTCTTCGGGCGGCGCTCAGCACAGGGCGTAGACGTCGTAGCTCACTTCGGCTCGCTCGAGGTCCGCCTGCCCGATCGACAGGCACTGCAGGCGGTTGATCCAGAGATAGGCCGGATGTGCCGTCTGGAAGCGCGGCGCACAGCGCAGCGGCACGACGCCAGACGCCTCGCCGCGCAGGAAGCGCTCGTAGCCGCCCTCGCCGAGATCGGCCACCCCGGAGTACGCGACGTAGAGTAGCGCGCCGTCGTGGGTCTCGATCGTCGCGCGAACGTCGAGCACGCCGACGCCGTCCGTCCGCAGGATGAACCAATCGCCGCCGACCGGGCGCACGATGCCGCGCAGGCGCGGGCCGCTCACCTCGCCGCCGGTCACGTACCAGTTCGTGCGCAGGCCTTCGGGCACGGGCCCAATGACCTCCGGGACCGGATCGAGCCGCGCCATGTACGAGCAGATGTGCTCGAGCTGGAAGTCGAAGCCGAAGCGTCCCGTCTCGTCCGCGACCTGCGTCTCTCCCATCGCCGCCTCCTCGGCCCCCTGGCCCCGCTCGCCACCGCGCGGCCTTCGGCCGGCGCGCGATCGGCCTCCTCGAGCTCGCCCAACGAGCGGGCGCTCGCCGCTCTCAGCCGTCCGACGCGGCCGCCTCGGCGGCTGCGTGATCGCGGTCGGCGGCGACGAAGGTGTGCGCGAAGCGCACCAGGGCGGGGAAGAAGGCGAGCGTCTCCTGCTTGGCCAGCCGCTGGCGCAGCATCGGCAGCCAGCGGCACAGGTGGCGATCGAGGAAGTCGCGCTCGGCGCGGAGCAGCGAGCCCGGATTCTCGCCGCGCTGGCGCACCTCGGCCTCGCGGAACGTCAAGTAGTGCATGAACTCGAGCTCGGTGGTGACGTGGTCGGGAAGCTCGCGGATTTCCTGCGAGAGGCGCAGGCCGAAGAAGTTGAAGAAGCGCGTCGCGTCCTCCATGATCTTCATCCGGTCGCCGTAGTACACGCCGCCGTAGAGCGGGCACGGCGGCCCCGAGGGGCCGACGTCGAAGAGCCGGATGTACTCGCTCTCGAGCTCCGAGAACGGCTCCTGCAGCGTCTCGATGCCCGCGAAGAGATCTCCGCCCAGGTGGTGTGGCAGCCGCCCGCACAGGGTGGCCAGGGCTCGCGCCAGCTCTCCCTCGCGAATCGCGGCGTGCAGCTCCTCGTCCGGAAACGCGAATGCCGACCCGAGTAGCTGGTAGAGCTGCGACCTGGTGGCGGCGACCTGCTCCCCTTGCGTCTGCAGCCCGACGAGCTCCATGGTCAGGCCTTTCTCGGCTCGAGCGTGGCCGGGTCGGTGGTGAACGGCCCGAACAGGTTCTTCCACTCGTAGACGATCAGCGTGTCGAGAATCTCCGACTTACCCCCCGCCTTGGTCTTGTCCATCTCCGCCTTGAGCGTCGCCAGAGCCCCGTCCA
>CAZGUU010000421.1:0-4186 GCA_964529315.1 uncultured Enterobacteriaceae bacterium | reverse complement strand
AGCGCCGGCGGGCAGCGCGTCGCGGCCGCGCAGCATGCGCGCTACGCTCGCGGCGACCCGCGCCGGGCCGCGACCCGTCGTGAAGCACGCCGGCAGCCCGCTGGCTGCGCTACCCGGCTGGCGCGGCGACCAGGTCGAGCAGGTCGGGGATCGCACCGATCACGTGGTGCGGGCGGGGGCCGTCGTCGGGCGGCGGGCGGTCGGCGCGGTGCCAGAGCAGGACCGAGCGCAGGCCGCAGCGGTTTGCGCCCAGGACGTCTTGGCGCAGGGTGTCGCCGACGAACAGCGCTTCGCCCGGCGCGCAGCCGGCGCGCTCCAGGGCGATGGCGAAGATGCCCGGGTCGGGCTTGCACGACCCGGCGGCTTCGCTCGAGAGGAGCGAATCGAAGTGGTCGCGCAGGCCGCCCAGGTCGATCAGGTGGTGCAGGTCGTCCTCGTCGATGTTGCTGACGATGCCCAGGTGCAGGCCGCGGGCGCGCAGCGCCTCGAGCGTCTCGACCACGCCCGGGCGAAGACGGAAGTCGCGGGCCCGGTTGCGGTGCTGCACGGCGAAGTAGAACTCGACGTCCGCCTCGTCGAGCGTCGTGCCGAGCTCGCGGCTGGCGGCGTGCAGCGCGTCGCGGAAGAAGTCGCGGTGCAGGTAGTAGGGGCGTGGCAGGTAGTCGCGAAACACGGCCGAGTTGGCTCGCCGCTGCGCCGCGGCGAGCGCCGGCAACGGCGCCTCGAGGCCGACCCGCTGCGCCAGGGCGAGCAGGCTCTCGGCCTGGCCGGGCGCGAGATCCGCGTAGTCGAAGAGCGTTCCGCCGAAGTCGAACAGCACCGCGCGTGTCGTGGTCACGGCGCTGCTTCGCACGCGGCCTGGCGCGGGGCAACGTGCACGCGAGCAGTGCGCGCGAGCGCAGCGCTGCCCGCCGCACGCCTCCGTTGCGGCTCGCCATGGCGGAGCCGCGCGGCGCTGCTCAAGGGCCGGGGTGGTCCGGCAGCAGCTCGCGCGCGAAGCTGGACAGCTCGGTCATCGAGCCGAGCAGCCGGCCACCGTCGAGCGGCGTGTCGGCCACCGCCCGGCTGCCGCGGCCCCCGACGACCAGGAACGCATCGGACAGCGAGAGGCGCTGCGCCAGGGCGGCCAAGTCGCGCCGCGTCGACTCCACCTCGACGGGGATCCCGATCGAGCGCCAGACCAGCACCGGCCGGTAGCGCTCGACGGCTCGCTCGAGCGCCACGGTCGGGACGTCAGGGCCAAGATTTACCTCGTGGTAGCCGGCCTCGGCGAGCACCATCGCCGCGACCAGCGAGGGCAGGATGTGGGGATCCCCGGGAGCCGCGCCGCCCAGAGCCACCGGTGCCAGGGGTGGTGCCGGCGGGATCGTCGAGCGGATCAAGTTGAGCGTCTGGACGGCGGTGTCCACGGCGCGGTGCTCGAGGACGATGCCGCTCGCATCGTGCCGCCAGAGGTCGCCGAGCTTCTCGAAGGCGAGCCGGATCGCGCCGTCGCACAGCTCGGCGATCGGCCGCCCGGCGAGGTAGGCGGAGAGGATCAAGCTGCGCGCCGCGCGCTGGTCGTCGCGCACGAAGGCGCCAAAGAGCTCGTCGTCGTCCGTCCCGCCCTGGAGCGACGTGGAGAGCGCCGCGTCGCGAAACCCGAGCACCTCCGGGCGGAGCACGGGCACCCGGCTCTCGCGGATGAAGCGCACCGCCTCGGCCAAGGAGATCCGCCGATGGCCGCCCGCCGTCCGGCTTGCCCGCAGTAACCCCTCGTCCGCCCAGCGTTTTAGCGAGGATTCGCTGACCCCGATCGCGGCGGCCAGGTCGCGCGGCGTGAGAAAGCTCTTCGGCCCCTCGATCACTGCCTGATTCGAGCCGATATCGCTCATCTGTCAACTTGCCTTGTGCTGGTCCGATAGGCGATCATGCCGCATCAAATCTCTTGACATATGTCATCCACCTTCTTAAAAGCGGTTTGGCCGATTTGGCTGCTTTAGCCGTTTGCAACCGATGGCCCCGGGCACGGGGTTTCGGAGGAATCCAATGGCGCCACAGACCAGCACAGTCCGACTCATAACCGACCACCACCTCCGGCCGACCGAGGTGGACCGCCGCCACCACGTCGATCTGCCGCGCATCGAGCGCGCCGTGCGCGAGATCCTCCTCGCGCTCGGCGAGGACGTGGAGCGCGATGGCCTGCGCGAGACGCCGCAACGCGTCGCGCGAGCCTATCGCGACCTGTTCTCCGGCTTGCACGACGATCCCGAGCGCCACCTCGGGCGTGTCTTCGAGCACAGCACCACCGGGGACGACCTGATCGTGGTGCGCGACATCGAGTTCGCCAGCCTCTGCGAGCACCACCTCCTGCCGTTCGTCGGCCGGGTGCACGTCGCCTACCTGCCGCAGGACGGGCGCGTGGTGGGGCTGTCGAAGATCGCCCGCACGGTCGACCTGTTCGCGCGGCGTCCGCAGCTCCAGGAGCGGCTCGCCGCACAAGTTGCCGATTCCATCGCCACGCACCTCGCGGCGCGCGGCGTCGCGGTGCTCGTACAGGGCGAGCACCTCTGCATGCGGATGCGCGGTGTCGCCAAGCACCGCGCCGACATGATCACCACCGCGCTGCGCGGCGAGTTGCAGAGCAACGCCGCGCTGCGCGCCGAAGCGCTGGGCCTCCTGCGCCGCTCCGCCGACGCATGAGATCGACCCCGATCAGGCTCTCGAGCCGATGCCCCGCCCGCACGCCGCGCCGCCCTGGGGCCGCCGGCCGCGCGACGCGGGGGAGGAAAGGGAGATCGTTCCGATGAACATGATGCTGCTGTTTCCCGACAAGACCCCCCAACCCGAAAGACGCGTGAGCTCGGTCGAGACCGAGGAGATGCTCGACCGGTTGCTGGCCGCGCCGTTCGTCGACGTGACGCAGGTGCCCATGCACCACGCGCCGCGCGTCGAGTCCGGCGAGGCACGCCTCGCCCTGGCGATCCTCGAGGACGCGCTGCGCTGCGTCTTGCGGCACAGCGACTCGCGCATCCCACGCCAGCGCGCCGAAGCGCGCGAAGCGCGCGCCTGGATCGAGTCGGACGTCGAGGACTACGCGCTGGCCTTCGTGCCGATCTGCCAGCTCTTCGACGTCGATCCCGAGTGGATCCGCGACCTGATCGGCAAGCGGCTCGGCCGCGCCGCGGCCTGCCCCAAGCAGCCGATCGACGGCCACTTCGAGTGCTCCGAGATCGACGAGGTGTTCGAGGAGGAGATCTTCGAGCGCCAGGTCGCCTGAGAGCTCGCCAGCCTGAGTCGCTCGCTCGCGCGCCGGGTCAGCCGGCGCGCGAGCGCCGGCCGCGCTCGGCGAACAGCGGTCCGACCTCGGCACGGAGGTCGGAGACCAGCGAGACCCGGTCGGAGAGCTCGCGCACCGTATCGCGCCGCGCCCCGTGGACGTCGATCAGGATGGTGTAGAGCGAGAAGCTCTTCTGCCGCCGGGCTCGCTCGAACCAGGCGCGCAGCTCGGGCGTCACGGCGCACTCGCCGTCGGTGATCAGCACGACGTCGGCGCGGCGCATCTCTCGCGCGGCGAGCGATTCCACCGCGGCGCGCAGCGGGGTCTCGAAGTCCGTGCCGCCGCCGGGGAAGTGCTCGGCGAGGTCGAGCGCCTGCTCGAGGGTCACCTCGTAGGGCGCGCGCGGGTTCAGGTCGAAGCGCCGCAAGCCGGCCTCGGGAGAGGAGAAGCACAGCACGCGGGCGCGGCGGCGCTGGCGGCGTGCCAGCTCGACGAAGGTGAGCGTCACCGCTTTGGACCAGAGCTCCTTGTCGCCGGCCATGGACGAGCTCACGTCCAGGCAGACGATCAGCGGGCCATGGCCCCGCGAGTCGAGGCCGCGCAGCGCGTAGGTGGCCAGGCCCCCGTCGAGCAAGCGGCGCTGGAAGTCGCGTCGCAGCAGGGGGTGGGATAGCGCCAGCAACTCGTGCGGCACCAGGCGGGCGAGGTCGTCCAGGCTGCGGCCCGGGCGGATCTCGTGCACCTCCTCGTCGGCGCGCTCGAAGACCCGCCGGCGCACCGCGAGCGCGCTCTCGCGCATGCGCCCGAACACCCCGGCCAGGCGGCGCAGCTTGGGGTTGTCGGCCAGCCGGCGGCCCAGGTCGATGCTCTGGCCGGCGCTACGCGCCCCGCCGGCGCCCAGGCCACGGCCCCACGCCGCGAGCGCCT
>CAZGUU010000420.1:0-4191 GCA_964529315.1 uncultured Enterobacteriaceae bacterium | reverse complement strand
GGCCGCAGCCGGCGCAACGCCCCGCCGAGGTACGGCCGAGCGTAGCCGCCCAGGCGGCGCAGGATCTGCGGCTCGCTCGCCACGACCCGGGCCAGGCCGAGCAGCACGTCGGGGCGGGTGTAGAAGGTGCGGTACATGCGGTGGAACCAGCGCTCGAGGGTCGGCACGTCGAGGCCGTGCGGGACGAAGACGAAGTTCATCGCGTTCATCTGCTCCCAGTCCTCGGCGAACCGGCCGTGCTCGTGGATCGTCGCATACGAGGGCGTCCCCGGGTAGGGCGTGAACTTGGTGAGCTGCATCAGGTCGAGCGGCACGGCGCGCAGGAAGGCGTCGGTCTCGGCCAAGCTTGCCACGGTCTCGGTGGGGTGCGCACACATCATCAGGCCCTTGATCTTCAACCCGGCGGCGCGCGTCAGGCGCAGCGTGTCGAGCAGGCGCGGTAGCTTCACCTCGTGCTTGACGTGGTCGAGCACGCGCTGCGAGCCCGACTCGATGCCGTAGGCGATCTGCCAGCAGCCGGCTCGCTTCATCAGCGCCAGGGTCGGGGCGTCGAGCAGGTTGGGGTGGCTGCTGCAGCTCCACGAGAAGTCGAAGCCGCCGTCGAGCATCGCCTCGCAGAGCTGGCGGACGCGCGACTTGTTGACCGTGAAGAGGTCGTCGTAGAACAAGATGTGCTTGACGCCCGCGTCGCGCATCTGCGCGAGCATGCGCACCACGTACTCGACCGAGTGCCAGCGGCCACGGCGGCCCGAGGTCGAGCGGTCGCAGAACGTGCAGGAGAAGGGGCAGCCGCGCTGGGTGATCACCGTGCCGACCGGCGTGTGCCGGTAGTTGAACAGCGAGGGCGCAAAGGCGTGCGGGAAGCTCTCCACCAGGTCCCAGGCGGGCAGGGGCAGCGCGTCCAGGTCCTCGACGTACGGCGCTCTGGGGTTGGCGCGCACCGGGCCGTCGCCCGGCCGGGTGAGGGCGGCCGCTCGTGGGTCGTCGCGGTAGACCAGGCCGGCGACGCTGCGCACGCAGCGGCCCTGCTCGAGGCGCTCGAGCAGGTCGAAGAGCGGGCCCTCGCCCTCGCCGGCGATGCCGAAGTCGAAGGCCGCAAAGCGCTCCAGCGTGCGCTCGGGGACGGCGCTCACGTGGGCCCCGCCGAGCACCGTCGTGCAGCCGGGCAGGGCCGCCTTCACCTGCGCCGCCACGCGGCTGCCGTTGGTCACCGAGATCGTCGTGCAGGAGAGGCCGAGGACGTCGGGCTCGAGCGCGACGATGCGCTGCGCGGCGGCTTCGTTGGTCGTGCCGGCACGCTTGGCATCGACCAGGTGCACCTCGTAGCCGCGCTCGCGCGCCATGGCGGCCAGGATCAGGATGCCGATGCCGGGGATGGTCGCCTCGCCCTCGCGCAGGCGGTCCATCGACCGGTCCCAGAAGCAGAAGGGCGGCTCCATCAGGACCAGCCTGCGCTTGCGCGGCGCGGCGGCGTCGGCCGGGGTCATGGGCCCTGTTTATGCGAGCGGCGGGGCCCAAGTCTACGCTTCGCCTCGATTTCGCGTTACCTACCGGCCCCATGCCGCGCGCCGCTGGACATTCCGGAGTCGACCTCGAGGCGGGATCCGCCCGAGCGGCGGGCCGAGACCGCGCGCGCGGCCGCGTTGCGTCGCGTGGCGTCGTGGCGATGGCCGCGCTCCTGCTGAGCGCGACGCACTCGCCGGGCGACGCCACGGCCACGGCCACGGCGACGGGTGCGACCGCGGCCGCCAGCATCTCCGAGGGCTCTCTCCTGCCCACCAGCGGCGCCATGCCCGCGGTCGCCACTTCCCCGCGCTACGAGATTGCCGCCACGCTCGACCTCGCGGCGCGCAAGCTGCGCGGCCGTACCGTCGTGCGCCTGGTCAACCCGGCCGCAACGCCGCTGGCTCGCGTACCGCTCGACCTCTATCCGAACCGCTTCCGGCAGGACGGCGACGAGGTGAACGACGTCACCCGTGGATCGACCTACCCGTACCTCGCCTTCCAACCCGGTGGCATCAGCGTCGAGCGGGTAGCCGCCCTGGCGCAGGAGGGCGAGGCGCAGGCTACGGGGGCGGCCGGCGGCTCGGTGCAGGGCACGGGCGCCACACCGCTCGCCTTTCGCCTGGCCGGCCCGCCCGAGCTGCCGCCCGAGACGGTGCTCGAGGTGGAGCTCGCGACGCCGCTCGCCCCGGGTGGCGTGGCCACCCTGGAGATCGACTTCACCACCCGCGTGCCCGAGCGCTACGGGCCCTTCGGGGCGAGCGAGGCCGGGCTGGTCGCGGTGGCCGGCTGGTATCCCTACCTCGCCACCGTGGGGCGCGATGGCGCGTGGCAGCCCGGGGAGCCGCCCGAGCCGGCTCGTGTCTCGGTGCAGCTCGCCGCGCCCGCCGAGGCGATGCTCGTCCTGGGCGACCAGGTCTTCGCGCCGGGCCATCCGGCGGTGGTGAGCGCGGCTGCCGACGGCGTGCGCACCTTCGCCGTGATCGCCTATCCGCTGGCGCGCCTGGTGCACGAGGAAGCGGGCGGCACGCGATTCGCCTTCGTCTCGCCCGAGCCCCGCCGCGCGCACCGCATCGGCCCCGAGCCGGAGCCCGACCAGGTGCTGCGCGAAACGGTTCGTGCCGCCGTCGCGGCACGCCCGGCCGAGCTCGTGGCGCCCGCCTCCCTGACCGTCGTCACGGCGCCGCTGCGCTGGAACCTGACCACGCCGAGCGACGGCCCGGTGGTCGTCTCCGATCGCGCGATGCACGTGCAGGCGCTGCTGCGCGGCTTCCACGAGGCGCAGATCGCGCAGGCGGTCTACGCCGAGATGCTGCGCGCGCCGGTCCTGGCGTGCGAGGACGCCCGAGAGCGGCAGTGGGTCGTGCAGGCGGTCGCCTGGGATCTCGCCGACCGCTTCCTGCGCGCACGCAACCCCGAGCACCGCGACGTGCACCAGTGGATCGACTGGTTCGACTTCTTCGCCATCGTCGACCGCTTCGAGACGGCGCCCAAGATCCCCTTCGTGCAGTCCTTCTTCCCCAACGCGCAGAGCGAGGACGACCTGCGCGAGAGCGTCTTCACCTGGGGACGTCGCCACGCCCCGGCGCGTCTCACCCTGGCGCGGCTCGACCAGCGCTTCGGCGCCGAGACGGTCGCCATGGCGGTCGACGACTACCTCGAGGGGTTGGCCCCGGAGCCCGGCACCTGCACGCCGTTCGACGTCTCCCTGGCCGAGGCGAGCGACGCGCCACCGGCCGAGGTCGCCGCGGCGCTCGGCGCGGCGACCGAGGTGCCACCGACCGGCCCCGAGGCGATCGTCGATCCCGGCCTGCGCCCCGAGCGCGAGCAGTCGCGCTATCAGCTGATCCTCGACACCGCCGACGTCGAGGTGAGCTCGACCGAGTTCGGCGTGGCCGCGCTGCTGGTCGCGCGCCGCCGCCACGACTACACCCGCGATCTGGCGATCAACCCCTACGTGACCGAGCGCGCCTTTGGTGTGCACGCCGGGCCGCGCCTTCACTTCGGGCCGCGCAACGACGCGGTCACCTACCGGCACAACCTGTTCGCCTTCTTCGACTGGGCGGGGCTCGACAGCGGCTTCGAGGACGACCGGTATCCCGGGCAGCGCGACCACGGCCACGTCTCGGGTCTGGGCCTGCGCTACGACTGCTCGAACGTCTACTTCTACGACGACCCGACCGAGCAGCGCGAGGCGCGCTTGTTCGCCGACTGGTACGACCGGGCCCTGGGCAGCGACTTCGGCTTCGTGCGCTTCGGGGCGCGCGCCAGCGCGACCACGCCGCTCGTGACACCGCGCACGCTGGCCGCGATCGAGCTGCTCGCCGGCTTCGAGCAGCCCACCGCGGACCGCGGCGTGCCGGTGCAGGAGCAGTTCAGCCTGGGCGGCCGGCGCGCGCTGCGCGGCGTGTCGGTCAACGCGCGCCTGGCGCGCAACATCGGCCTGGCGCGCTTCGAGCTTCGCCAGGACGTGTTCCCCGAGGCCGACCTCGACTTCCTCGACCTGCTCACCTACCGCCGGCCGCAGATCCACGTCTTCCTCGACACCGGGCAGGTCGACGACTCGGCCGGCCGGGCGCTCGATCCGACGCGCTTCGCACTGGGCGCCGGCATCGGGGTGAACGCCCTCTACGAGTTCCTCGGCTTCTTCCCCGGCCGGGCCTACCTCGAGGTGGCCACGCGCCTGGA
>CAZGUU010000419.1:0-4215 GCA_964529315.1 uncultured Enterobacteriaceae bacterium | reverse complement strand
CGCGCGAGCACCTCGTCGACCCGCGCGCGCGCGACCCCGCGCGCCCGCGCGAAGAAGTGCAGCACCTCGCGTCCGGTGAGTGCCTCGGCGAAGGCCACCGCCTCGGGCAAGTAGCCGAGCTGCTCCTTGAAGGACGCCGTCACGCCGGCCTGCTCGACCCCGTCGACGCGCAGCACCCCTCGGTCGGGGCGTACCAGCCCGAGCAGCACGCCGATCAAGGTGCTCTTGCCGGCGCCGTTGGGGCCCGCCAGGATCAGCGCCTCGCCGCCGCGCAGCGAGAGGCTCGCCGAGCAGAGCGCGTCGACGGTGCCGAAGCGCACGGAGACGTCTTCGAGCGCGAGCGCCCTCATGCGCCACCCGGTCTCACGACGGGGTGGGCGTCGATCACCGTGGGCGTGCGCAAGAGGGGGAGGCCCTCCTCCATGTGGCCGAGGAGCTCGAGCGCCGGGCTGCGCAGGAGCAGCACCGCTGCCGGGTACTGGTGGACGAGGCCCGTCGTGAAGCTGTCCACCCGGTAGGGCCGGTCACCGACGCCGTCGCCGCTCTGGTCCCAGCCGACGTAGTCGCTCCAGTAGTTGCCCGGGCCGTCGGGGGCGATGACCAGGTCGGCGGTGCCGCTGTACAGCACCTGCGTTGCGTTGCCGACGAGCTGGTTGCCGGCGATTTGGTTGTCGGCGCTGCCGGCCCAGATCTTCATTCCCACGTCGTTGCGCACCAGCCGGTTGTCGACGATCGCATTGAAGGTGCTCGAGTAGAAGAACATGCCCTCGGCGTTCTCCTCGAGCAGGTTGTCGGCGATGTTGCAGCGTTGGGTATCGCGGAAGAGGATCCCCTTCTCGCTGTTGCGCCGCGCGACGTTCTTCGTCACGTCGAGGCCACGGCTCTGCATGAGCGCATAGCCGGTCAATGCTCCGGTCACGACGTTGCCGACGAGCCTGTTGTCGTGGGCGTACATGTAGTGCACGCCGTAGCGCGTGTCGATCAGCTGGTTGTCGCGGATCAGCACGGGGCTGCTCATGAAGACGTAGATCCCGTCCGCGCCGTTGCGCACCACGTTGCCGCTCACCAGAGCCTCGCCGGTCGCGTAGAGATGGATTCCGTTGCCGCGCTCGACACGGCTGCCCGTGGTCGCGCCCTGGATCTGATTGTCGACGATCTGCACACCGCCCGTCCGCGAGATCCAGACTCCGTAGCCGCACTCCGAGAGATGCGTTCCCCGGACGACGGCGCCGGTCGCTCCCTGCTCGATGAAGACGCAGGCATCCATCGTCCCGGTCTCCTTGCCGCTGCGGGCCACCGAGACGCCGTCGAGCGTGGCGCCTGGCCCGGAGAGCGTGACCGCCCGGCCCTCGCCGCCTCCGTCGATCACGCCGCCCAAGCCGAGCAGCGTCACCCGCTCGCCGACGACGACCGGGCCGCGCCAGCTCCCTGGTGGCAGCTCGACGACGTCGCCCGGCTCGGCCTGGGCGACGAGCGTTGCCAGCGGTGGTCCGCTGATGGAGGGCCGCAGCGTTGCCGCCCCCGCGCCCGTCGCGGTGGCGGCGAGCGCCATCGCTGCGAGAAACGCCCTTGCTGCCATGTCGCCACGGGCCAGGGGCCCGGTGCGCCGCGATGGCGGGCACCGCCTGCGACTTGCGAGGTCGTCGCCCGGTGTGTCGTCGTGGGCGTACATGCAGTGCACCTCGTGTTGCAGGTGTCCCCGACTCGACAAGACCCCTATGCTCGCTCGGCTTCGCGCCAGCGCTCGAGATCTCGCTGCAGCTTCTCGCGGCGCTCCGCGGCGTCGTCGGGTGGGGGTGTCTGGTGTGCCAGCCGGCCGAGCCCGACCAGCGGCGGACAGACGGCGTGGTCCTGAAAGTTCGTCTCGCACTCCATGCAATTCAAGCACTCCATGGAGTCGATGGTGCCGCTGTCGCGAATCGCTCGGGGCTCGCATCCGCGCATGCAGATCTTGCAGCTCGAGCAGAACTTCCTTCGGTAGGGTCCGCTCAGCCGAAAGCGGCCGAGTACGGCGAGCCCGGCTCCCAGGGGGCAGAGGTAGCGGCAGAAGGGTCGGAAGACGGAGAGCGAGGCCGCGAAGAGCAGCAGCCACCAGGCGATGAGGGGCGCCGGCTGGGACCACGGATCGACCAGGAAGGTCATCTTGAAGGGCTCGACGGCGGTGAGCAGCTCGCCCGCGACGGGCGCGACCAGATAGACCACGACCAGCACGGCGAGCACGCCGTAGCGGAGCCATCGCGCGAGCTGATGCACCCGATCCGGGAGCTCGAGTCGCGCGATCCCGAGCTTCTTCCCGACGCGATGCAAGAGCTCGGTCGTGGCTCCATAGGGGCAGACCCAGCCGCAGAAGACGCCGCGTCCCCAGACGACCGCCACGATCGCGATGAAGATCCAGGTGACGAAGAGCAGCGGCTCGCTCAGGAACAGCGAGCCGCGCCAGCCCGTGCGCACCGTGCCGACGAGCGTCAGGATCTGCGTCACGCTCGGCTGGTCCTCGAGCCAGAAGCCGAGGGCGGCGGCGCTCGCGATCAGGAACCCCGTGTGGATGCGGCGCAGCCGGGTCATGCTGCGCGTGAGCCAGCGCCGGCCGGCGAACAGCCCCATGACGAGCAGCAGGTAGGCCACGGTGAGCGCGACCTTGTAGGGCGCGATCTGCCAGGCGACCTCCCAGA
This sequence comes from uncultured Enterobacteriaceae bacterium, assembly GCA_964529315.1. Lineage (GTDB taxonomy): Bacteria > Desulfobacterota > Binatia > UBA12015 > UBA12015 > CAZGUU01. The sequence continues at coordinate 1,543 of CAZGUU010000419.1, read as the reverse complement.
GGGGCTCCTCGCCGCCGTCGCCGCCGCCCTCGACGACGTACTCCGCTCTCGGCAGGCGGAACGTCGTGCGGAAGGACTTGTAGTCGCGCTGGAAGCCGACGTTGGTGAAGACGCTCCCCAGGAACACGAAGTCGAACGGGCGTCCGAGATCCAGCAAGCCCTTGCGGATGATCAGCAGCCCCGCCTCGGTGAAGTAGGGCCCGCCCTGCGGCTGCGTCCCGGAGAGGTTGTCGTAGTCGCTGTCGGTGAAGGTGATCGACTTGAGACTCTGCGCGAGGTGGACGCGGTCGAGCGTGCCGCCGCGGACGTAGGCCGAGCCGGTGAACGACGAGCTACCGGAGTTGAAGAGAACCAGCAGGTGCTCGCCCGGCTCGAGCTGGCTCGCGTAGTAGCGATACGGGCCGTCCCCGATCAGGCTTCGCCCCACCTGGGGCGGGTCGGCGATGGCGAAGTAGAGGTCGAGGAAGGGCCGTGTGCCGGCGGGCACCCCCATCTGCTGGTCGGTGACGACGAGGTGGCCGAGCACCTTCTTCTCCACCAGCTCGTTCCAGCTCCAGACGGCATTGGGCAGGTCGACGAAGTGGCCCTCGACGGACGCCGTGGTCTCGACGATGCCGACCGCCTCGCCGACCCGGCGTGCCGTGTCGAGGATGGTTGCGTTCTGCGCGATGGTGGTCACCGTCGCCCCCGAGATCACGTGGACGTCGAGGGTCTCCGGTGCCGAGTCGTCGCCGACCTCGACCTGGCTCGTGGCCGACTTGCCCACGTACCAGCGGACGAGATCGAAGAGCTTCTGCGGGGGGATGCCGGTCAGCAGAATCGGCTCGTCGTAGTGGATCAGGTCGGTGCCGACGATCACGCCCTTGGTGTCGAGACCGACCAGGGTGACGAGCGGCTTGCCCGAGTAGCCGTCGATGTCGACGACGTCGGTCGAGAGCGCGACCCAGCCGACGACTCGATTGCCGGAATCGTAGCCGATCGCGTACGGGAAGGGCTTGCTCACGAGCTCGAAGCGGACGGCGCCGGGCAGCACGCCCTTGCAGTCGAGCTTCGCGCAATCGAGCGTGTAGTAGCTCTTGCCGAGCGCCATGTATTCCTGACGGTTCTCCAGGATCTCATCGGCCGCGGAGTCGGCCGAGGGCGCGCCCGCTGGCGCGCCGGAAGGGTCGGCCGAGGTTTCCGCGCGGGCGACGCCGGCCGAGGCGCAGAGCCCGAGCATGACAGCTAAAGCGGCGGCGACACGCCCCGCACCTCGCCCCCACCCCTTCGTCATCCGGTGTCCCCCGGTCACCCGCCCGCGAGACACAGCGCGCCGCCTGCCCTCGTCTGCGCCCGGTGCGCCGCCGGTCATGCCTCGACGATCATCCGCCCGCGCATTTCCAGGTGCAGCGCATGGCAGAACCAGGGACAGTAGTACCAGTACACTCCCGGCTTGCCGGCCTGGAACGTAACGCTCTCCGAGCCCTGGGGGTTCACCAGCATGTTGATGTCGTGCATCGAAAGGGAGAAACCGTGGCAGAGGTCCTCGACGTTGTCGAGGTTC
>CAZGUU010000418.1:0-4231 GCA_964529315.1 uncultured Enterobacteriaceae bacterium | reverse complement strand
CGGCGTTCCTGCGCGAGCGCCTCGCCGTCGCGGGCGGCGCGGATGACCTCTTCGGCGAGGACTGCCTCGATGCGATCTGGGGCTTCGCTCGTGGCATCCCTCGGCTGGTCAACACCGTCTGCGACAACGCTCTCCTGCTGGGCTACGCCGTCGGCAAACGGCGCATCGATCGCCAGGTGATCGACGAGGTCGTAGCCGACCTGGGCAAGCTCGATGTCGTCGCAACGACCTGGCACAGCACGACCCACGGCACCGGGCCTGGCGCCACGCACCCTTCGGCGCTGCAGCCGGGGGCGCCGGCGACGCACCCGGCTCCCGGTGAACCGGGCCACTCTCTGCCGGCCACGTCGCCCGCCCCCGCCGCCCTCGGGACCCTGCAGACCGGGGGCATGGCCAGCGGGACGGACCAGCCCTCTCAGCGCAGCGAGTCGGCGCGAGATCCGCTGCCGCAGCCCGCAGCGCCTCCACCCCACGCCTCCGCGCCGCGCCGCGGCGACGGGATCCTGCCCCGCGCGATCGGCCTGGCTGCGACTTGCCTGTTGCTCGGAGCCAGCTCGACCTGGCTCCTCCTGCATCGCGGCCAGGGCCCTGACGCTGCTGGCGTCGTTCCCCCCGGCATCCCGCTTCCTGATGGCGCGCCCCCGCGTCCCCGCGATGACCGAGATCGGCGCGGCACCCTGAGCCATCAGGAAGCATGGCCGGCATCAGAGCAGAAGGCGGCGCCCTCGGCCGCTCTCGCGGCTGCCCAATCGAGCGCGCCCACGACCGAAGCGGCGCGCCGGGCGGACACGCACCTCGCGTCGCAAGGGCCGGCCAACCGAGCCCGATCGGCCGAGGCGGGTGAAGACGGCGGTTCTGCCGGATCCACGCTCGAAGCGACCCCCGCATCGGGCGGGGCCCTAGCCAACGCTCCCGCGGGTCCCGACGCGGAGCGCCGACCCGAACAAAGACTTCAGGTGGCGGCTCCGGCTCCTCCCGCCGAGTCGCGACCTTCTCCGCAGGCACCCCCACTCTTGGATTCGGCTCCGCGGGCTGCCACTCCTCAAGATGTTCAAGATCCAGCGACCGAGGCACCCGGCAGCCGCCCCTCGCAGATCCAGGTCCAGCCCGGTGACACGCTCTACGAGCTCGCCGCTCGCGCCTACGGCACCACCAACTTCACGACCCTGGACATGCTGCGAGCGGCCAACCCCGACATCGCCGACTTGAACCGCATTTCGGTCGGGCAAACCATCCTCCTCCCCGATCCGGGGTCCGGAGCGCGAATCCTCGGCGAGGGACCATCGGTGTCGGTTCTGGCCATCACCACGCCGATCTTGGAGCGGGCACAGGCCGTGCAGAGGAGGCTACAGGCCCAGCACCAACGGGATGTCCAGCTCGACTCGTTCTCCCTGCGCGATGGGCGCAGGCTCTATCGCGTATTGATCAAGGATTTCCATACCGAATCCCAAGCCCGAGAGGTTGCTCGGTCCCTGGGAAGCATCCTCCAGGATCCTGACGAAGGACGTAGCTCTTGACGTGGCATCGGTTCCGATTCTCGTGGATTTGCCCGATTTCCGCAGCCCTTTGCAGGATTGCAGGGTCACCCCAAGCTGGCTGGGCCACACGATGTTGAGAAACTTGAAGCGATTTGGGCCAGTTCGTCGGACGATCCAGGAGGGATCATGGCTTCCGAATTGCAGCCGCTCGGCCCTTGGATGGAAGCGCCGGGGATCGAGCGATGGTACGTCGTGCAGACCAAGCCGCGGGGTGACGCCGTGGCCGCGGCGAACCTGCGCCAGCGAGCCGTCGGGGTATACTTCCCGAGGTTGGCGGCACGGCATCACCCGGCGGTCGCGAGCACCACTGAGTCGAGCGACATCGCCGAGCCCCTGTTCCCCGGCTATCTCTTCGCTCGCCTCGCTCTACGCGAGAAGTACTGGGCCGTCGCCTGGAGCCCTGGCGTGCGGGGTTTCGTCAGCTTTGGCGAGGGCTCTCCCGAGCCGGTCGATGACGAGGTCGTCGAGTCGTTGCGCCAGCGCGCCGGAGGCGGCGAGATCCTTCGGCCGGCGGACCCGCTCCTGCCGGGAACGGCTGTGGAGATTCGCGGCGGCCCCTTCGCTGGCCTACTCGGCACCATCGACCGACCGCTCAATGGTGCTGGGCGAGTGCGGGTACTCCTGGATCTGCTCCGCCGCCAAACTCGCGTCGACCTGCAATCGACCTGGGTCGCGCGTCTCTAGGACGGCGTCTCCATCGAGCTTCGGCTCGGATGACACGATAGCGCGGGGCCAATCCCGCGAGGCGAAGGGGTGTTCGAATCGATGGGCGGAGCCATGACCAGCGATGCGAGGCAACGACTCCAAGGGCTGCCATCCTCGCCGAGGCGAGGCATGGCGCGATCGCTCGTGCTTCTGCTCGGTGCCGCCGCCGTCCTAGCCGGATGCGGGGCAACGACGCGCAACCGGCACGACTTGGCGATGACGGGCACGCTGGCGACCGGCAATCCAGCTCCGACCCTCGAGACGCTCGCGTCGCGCCCCGACGGATCCGCGCAAGAGGCATCCGGCGGGCTCCTGCTGAATCAGGCCACGTATCGCCTAGCCCCGGGCGACCTGATCGACGTGAAGTTCCCCTACCACCCCGAAGAGAATGAGCGCGTGCCCGTACGACCGGACGGACGGATCGGCCTGCAGTCGGCCGGCGACGTCACAGCTGCGGGCAAGACGGTCGACGAGTTGGAGGAGGAGGTCGTCGCCCGAACCTCCCGAACGCTCAAGAATCCGGTGGTCAGCGTGGTGATCGTTCAGCTCGCCGAGCACAAGGTCTACGTCGGCGGAGACGTCGCCAAGCCCGGCTTCGTGCAGTACCGCGACGGTCTGACTCCGCTCACTGCGATCATCGAACGAGGCGGTTTCCTCGACACCGCCAGACTCGATGAGGTTCTCTACATCAAGCGCTCGGGCCCTCAGCTGACAACTCAGCGCATTGACTTGAAATCGGTCCTCGAAGGAGACTCGCAAGAACAGATCGTGATGGCCCCCGACGACATCCTCTTCGTCCCCAAGACCTGGATCGGGCAAGCCGACGTCTGGGTCGATCAGTGGATCCGAGGGCTCCTACCGACCGTCCCGCGCCCCGGCTTCGATCTGAACGCGATCGCGTTCTAGGAGACACGGGTGGGCAAGACCTACGAAGCGCTCAAGCGAGCGGAGGAGGAGCGTCGAGCCCAGGCCGACGCATCCCGCCCCACGGCCTCGCCGGCAGCAGCGACCCCCGAAACCGCATCGAGCTCTCTCCCGGCGCCGGCGCCGCGGGCCTGGTTCCGCTTCGGGCGCAGGCCCCGCACCAACGGCAATGGGCACGGCAACGGCAACGGACACCACCGCCGCACCGGGAACGGGAACGGCGGCGCGACCCCGCATTTCTCCTTCACCGGGTCTCCGACCACCGTCGAAGAGTTCCAGCAGCTGCGCAAGAACTTGCTCGCGACGCGGAGCACGCGCCCATTGCAGCTGGTCCTCCTGGTTTCATCGCGGCATGGCGAGGGCGCAACCACCACCACGGCCCTCCTCGGATCGACGATGGCCCAAGGCGGGCGCTGTCTGCTGATCGACGCGAACTTGCGCACCCCCGGGCTGACTCGTTTCTTCCGGGCCAGCGATGCGCCGGGCCTCTGCGAGGCGCTCGCTGACGATCCGTCGGCGCGTCAAGTCAGCTACGTGCCGACCGAGGTGCCAAACCTCTTCTTCATGCCCACCGGCCGAGGGCCCGCCCGCGTTCCCTACCTCTTCGAGGGCCGACCATTCGACGACCTGATGTCGGCCCTGCGCCGCGACTTCGATCTGATCCTCGTCGACGGCGCCCCGATGGAGATGTACGCCGACAGCGCATTCCTCGCTCCACGTGCCGACGGCGTGCTGCTCATCGTGCGCGCCGAGACCACTCCGCTCGGCGCACCCCAGGTGTCGCTGCGAGAGCTGGAGCGCGTCGGCGCCCAGGTCCTGGGCGCGGTGCTCAACCGCACGCAGAGCTACATACCCGAGATCCTCGAACGGCTCTCGAACCCACAGGACGTGCTCGAGGTCGCAGTCCTACCGGGCGCGGAGGCTCCCCGATGAACGAGGACTTCCGCGAATTTTTGCACATCGTCTTCAAGCGCAAGCGTTTCGTCGTCCTCGCCTTCCTCCTGATCTCCGTGCCGATCGTCGCCATCACGGCTCACGCCATGAGCGAGTTCCGCCGGACGTGC
>CAZGUU010000417.1:0-4234 GCA_964529315.1 uncultured Enterobacteriaceae bacterium | reverse complement strand
GCCGGCGCGGCGACCCGCGAGAAGCTGCGTCGCATGCTGCGTGACGGCGCGCTCGACCACCGCCAGGTCGAGCTGGAGCTGGCCGAGCAGGCCACGCCGTCGATCGAGGTGATGACCCCCCAGGGGATGGAGGAGGTCGGCTTCAACCTCAAGGAGATGTTCTCCAACCTCCTCCCCAAGCGCACCCGGCGGCGGCGGATGAGCGTGCCCGAGGCCCTCCAAGCGCTGGCCCAGGAGGAGGGCGCGCGGTTGGTCGACATGGAGAGCGTCACCCGCGAGGCCGTGCGGTGCGTCGAGCGCTCAGGCATCGTGTTCATCGACGAGATCGACAAGATCGCAGGCCGCTCGCACACCGGCGGGCCGGACGTGTCCCGCGAAGGCGTGCAGCGCGACCTGCTGCCGATCGTCGAGGGCTCCACCGTCAATACCAAGCACGGGCCGGTGCGCACCGACCACGTCCTGTTCATCGCATCGGGGGCCTTCCACGTCGCCAAGCCCTCCGACCTGATCCCGGAGTTCCAGGGACGCTTCCCGATCCGCGTCGAGCTCGAGGCGCTCACCCGCGCCGACTTCGTGCGCATCCTGACCGAGCCGCGCAACGCGCTGACCCGCCAGTACGCCGCGCTACTCGCCACCGAGGACGTGACGCTCGAGCTCGCCGCCGACGCAATCGAGGAGGTCGCCCGGATCGCCGCCCTGGTGAACGAGCGCACCGAGAACATCGGCGCGCGCCGGCTGCACACGGTGCTCGAGCGCCTGCTCGACGGCGTCATGTTCGACGCCCCGGACATGGCCGGCCAGCGAGTGACGATCGACGGCGCCCGGGTGCGCGCCGAGCTCGAGCCGATCCTGGCCAGCGAGGATCTGGCCCGCTTCATCCTCTGAGGCCGGGGCCGCGAGCAGCCCCCGCGCGCCCCCGCTCGTCCCGACCTACGGCATCCTTCGTCTCGTCGCCTTGGACGCCGAAGGACTCTGGCGCCGCACCGCGGCGCCATCCTGGCGTGCCCGGCGCGAGCCGGCGCGCCGATCGAGGCCCAGAGCGCGCGTGGGCCGCGGGGCCGCGCTCCGCACGGTCTCGGCAGTCGGCTGCCGCTCGAGCCACGCGCGTCGAAACGGCGCGCGTCCCGCTGCTCGCGCCGCATTGAAAAGCGCGGGCCCGTTGCGTATCGCCTCCCCGTGGCCGAGGCGACCCTGATCGAGCGCGCCGAGATCCTCCTCGAGGCCCTGCCCTACATCCGGCGCTTCTCCGGCAAGACCGTCGTCATCAAGTACGGCGGCAACGCCATGGTGGACGACGAGCTCAAGCACGCCTTCGCTCAGGACGTCGTGCTGCTCAAGTACGTCGGCATCAACCCGGTGGTCGTCCACGGAGGGGGCCCACAGATCGACCGCATGCTGTCCGACCTGCAGATCCCGTCGACCTTCCGCCGTGGCCTGCGCGTCACGGACAAGGCGACGATGCGGGTCGTCGAGATGGTCCTCGCGGGGCAGATCAACGGCGAGATCGTCTCGATGATCAACTTGTCCGGCGGCCGCGCCGTGGGCTTCTCCGGCAAGGACGGCAACCTGATCGTCGCGCGGCGCATCGCCCAGCCCGGCGGCGAGGGGGACCTCGGCCAGGTCGGTGAGGTGATCGGCGTGAACCCGGAGCTGGTGCGCGCGCTCGAGGAGCGCGGCTTCATCCCGGTGGTCGCGCCGATCGGCGCGAGCGCCGAGGGCGAGAGCCTGAACATCAACGCCGACACCGCGGCGGGCAAGATCGCCGAAGCGCTCGAGGCGGAGAAGCTGCTGCTGCTCACCGACGTGACCGGCATCAAGGACCAGCACGGCGAGCTGATCTCGACGCTACGCGTAAGCGATGCGGAGTCGCTGATCGAGCGCGGCGTGGTCACCTCCGGCATGATCCCCAAGGTGGAGTGCTGCCTCCAGGCGCTGCGCGGCGGCGTGCACAAGGTGCACATCATCGACGGCCGGGTACGCCACGCGGTGCTGCTCGAGCTGTTCACCGACCGCGGCGTAGGCACCGAGGTGGACCGCGACAGCTTGACGGGCACCACGCGCGCCTCCCGGGCGACGAGCCGGTCGAGGGCCCGGGCGTGAGCGTCGCGGCGAGCATCCTCCCGGGCACGGCCAGCGCGGCGATCGCCGAGCGCAACCGCCGCTATCTGATCCCGGTCTACGCGCGCGGCGAGCTGGTGATCGTGCGCGGCCGGGGCGCCGAGCTCTGGGACGCCGATGGGTGCCGCCTGATCGACTTCTTCTCGAGCATCCTCTGCACGAACCTCGGCCACGCCCACCCCGCCGTGACCGCCGCGATCCAGCGCCAGGCGGAGGCGATCCTTCACGTCTCGAACCTGCACCACAGCGAGCCGCAGGGACGCTTGGCCGAGCTGCTCGTCGAGCACTCCTTCGGCGACCGGGTGTTCCTGTGCAACAGCGGCGCCGAGGCCAACGAGGCGGCGATCAAGGCCGCGCGGCGCTACGGCCACGCGCGCAGCGGGCGCTACGAGATCCTGACCACGCTCGGCTCGTTCCACGGCCGCACCCTGGGCACGATCGCGGCGACCGGCCAGGAGAAGGTCCGCCGCGGCTTCGAGCCCTCGCTACCGGGCTTTCGCTACGTCCCGTTCGGCGACGCCGACGCGGTGGCGGCGGCCACGGGCCCGCACACCGTGGCGGTCCTGGTCGAGCCGGTGCAGGGCGAGGGCGGTGTGGTCGTCCCGCCGCCCGGCTACCTGCGCGCCCTGCGCGAGGTGTGCGACCGCCGCGGCCTTCTGCTCATTCTCGACGAGGTGCAGACCGGCTGCGGGCGCACCGGCACCCTGTGGGCACACGAGCAGCTCGACTGCACGCCGGACGTGATGACGCTGGCCAAGGCGCTGGGCAACGGCGTACCGGTCGGCGCCATGGTGTGCGTCGAGCGGGTCGCCGAGGGCCTCGACCTGGGCGCGCACGGCTCGACCTTCGGCGGCAACTGCCTGACCAACGCCGCGGCGATCGCCACCCTAGAGACGCTCACCGACGACGCCACCCTGCCGCGGGCGCGCGCCGCGGCGGCTCGCCTGCTCGGCGCGCTCGAGGCGCTGGCGCGACGCCACGCGGACCAGATCGTCGAGGTGCGTGGACTGGGCCTGCTGCTCGGCGTCGAGATGCGCGATGCCGCGCGCGCCGCTCGGGTCGCCACCAAGGCGCTCGAGCTCGGCCTGCTGCTCAACGTGACCGCGGAGCGCGTGCTGCGCATCGCCCCGCCGCTGGTCATCGACGACGCGCTGATCGACGAGGGCGTGGCGATTCTCGAGCGAGGGTTCGGCGCATGAAGCGCGACCTGGTCTCCCTGGCCGACCTCGGCCGCGCCGAGATCGACGAGATCTTGGGCGACGCCGCACGGCTCAAGGCCGAGCTGCGCGCGGGGCGGCGCGAGCGCCCGCTGGTCGGCCAGACCCTGGCGATGATCTTCGAGAAGCCGAGCCTGCGCACCCGGGTCACCTTCGAGACCGGCATCCAGCAGCTCGGCGGCGCATCGATCTACCTCGCCCCGGACGACATCCGCCTGGGCGCGCGCGAGACGGTGGCCGACATCGCGCGCAATCTGTCGCGCTGGGTCGACCTGATCGTCGCGCGCACGTTTTCGCACCGCTCGCTGGTCGAGCTCGCCGAGCACGCAACGATTCCCGTGATCAACGGCCTGACCGACCTCGTCCACCCCTGCCAGGTGCTGGCCGACTGCATGACCCTGCAGGAGCGCCGCGGCGGGCTCGAGGGCCTGACGGTCGCCTTCATCGGCGACGGCAACAACGTCGTCAACTCGTGGCTGAACGCGGCGGCGCTGCTCGGCTTCCGTTTTCGCTTGGGCTGCCCCGAGGGCTACGAGCCCGACGCCGAGATCCTGGCGCGCGCGCAGCGCCTGGCACCGGGATGCATCGAGGTGCTGCACGATCCGGCCGCCGCAGCGCGCGACGCCGACGCGGTCTACACCGACGTCTGGACCAGCATGGGCCAGGAGGCCGAGACGCAGGCCCGTCGCGCCGCCTTCGCCGGCTATCAGCTGAACGCCGAGCTGATGCGGCACGCGCGTCCTGGCGCCCTGGTCATGCACTGCCTGCCGGCGCACCGCGGCGAGGAGATCTCGGCCGAGGTGCTCGATGGGCCGTGCTCGGTGGTGCTCGATCAAGCGGAGAACCGGCTGCACGCGCAGAAGGCCGTGATGGCCTGGCTCGCTCGGCGGTCGACGGCG
>CAZGUU010000416.1:0-4235 GCA_964529315.1 uncultured Enterobacteriaceae bacterium | reverse complement strand
CGACGACTTCGTCGCGCGGCGCGACGGCGACCGCGTCGGCCTGATCCTGTTCGGCACGCGACCCTACCTCCAGGCGCCGCTCACCTTCGACCGCCCGACGGTGCGCGCGCTGCTCGGCGAGGCGAGCGTCGGCCTGGCCGGCGAGGAGACGGCGATCGGCGACGCGCTCGCCCTGGCCGTCAAGCGCCTGCGCGACCGCCCGGCGCAGAGCCGCGTGGTCGTGCTGCTCACCGACGGCGCGAGCAACGCCGGCGCCATCTCGCCGCTCGAGGCGGCCGAGCTCGCCGCCGCCGAGAGCATCCGCGTCTACACGATCGGCGTGGGCGCCGATCGGCTCGCGGTGCGCACGCCGCTGGGCACGTCGATCGTGAATCCCTCCGAGGACCTCGACGAGCCCACCCTGGAGCAGATCGCCGAGCGCACCGGCGGCGCCTACTTCCGGGCAAAGAACGTCGAGGGCCTGGCGAGCGTGTATCGCAAGATCGACGCGCTCGAGCCGGCGACCGCCGAGCCCCTCTGGGTGCGTCCCACCCGCCAGCTCTTCCAGTGGCCGCTGGGCGTGGCGCTGGCGCTCGGCCTGGGCATCGGGCTCGCACAGACCGCCGGGGCGGGCGCGCTGCGCCCGCTCGGCGACGCTCGAGCCGCCGCCCACGCGACGGCCGGCGGCGAGTCGGGCGGCGGAGCGAAGGCGACCGCAGCCGCGACGAGTGAGGTGATGGCATGATCCCCGAGAGCTTCCACTTCCTGCGACCCGCCTGGCTCCTCGCCCTGGCGCCGGCCGCCCTGATCCTCTGGGCCGCCTCGCGCTCGGCCGTGCAGACGAGCGCCTGGCGGCGCCTGGTCGACGCGCACCTCTTGCGCCACCTGCTGGTGAGCGACCAGGGTCGCGGGCGGCGCTGGCCCCTGTGGGCGCTCGGGGCGGGCTGGGTGGCCACCGCCCTGGCGATGGCCGGGCCGACCTGGGAGCAGATCCCGCAGCCGACCTGGACGAGCCTCGAGCCGACCGTGGTCGCCCTCGACGTCTCGCCGGCGATGGACGTCGCCGATGTGGCACCATCGCGTCTGGCCCGCGCGCGCTACGAGCTGCACGACCTGCTCGGCCGCATGCGCGGCGGACAGGTGGGCCTGGTGCTCTACGCCGACGACACGTTCGTCGCCGCGCCGCTCACCGACGACGGCCGCGTGATCGACGAGATGATCCCCAGCTTGACGCCCGGCGTGATGCCCGGCCGCGCCAGTCGCGCCGACCGTGCGATCGCGCAGGCGAGCGCGCTACTCGAGCAGAGCGGCGCGCCCGGCGGATCGATCCTCCTGCTCGCCTCGGGACTGGGCGATCAGCCCGAGGCGACGTTCACCGCCGCACGCGACGCGGCGGCGCACGGCCGAACGGTATCGGTCCTGGGCATCGGCAGCGAGGCTGGCGCGCCGTTGCGCGACGCGCGCGGTCGCACCGTCGAGGGCCCCGCCGGCGAGCCGGTGATCTCGCGCGTCGACCGCGAGGCGCTCGATGGCCTGGCCCGAGCCGGTGGTGGACGCTTCGCGCTCGCCACCGTCGACGACACCGACCTCGACCGGATCGCGCCGCCGGCCCGCACCAGCGCCGCGCTCGATGCGAGCCGCAAGGCCAGCGCGCAGGCCGACGTCTGGCGGGATGCCGGCGTATGGCTGCTCGTGGTGCCCCTGTGCCTGGCACCGCTCGCCTTCCGTCGCGGCTGGCTGGTCGGCCTGGCTCTGGCGGCGCTGCTCGCTCCGGCCGGCAACGCCTCGGCGGCGACCACTTGGGACGATCTGTGGAAGACCCGCGACCAGCAAGGCCAGGCGGCGCTCGCCGAGGGCAAGCCCGACTCTGCCGCCGAACTCTTCGAGGAGCCGGCGTGGAAGGCCGCCTCGCACTACCAGGGCGGTGACTTCGAGGCTGCGGCGAAGGGCTACCAGGGGCTGCCCGGGGTGGAGAGCCGCTACAACCTGGGCAACGCCCTGGCCCGCGCCGGACAGCTCGAGCCGGCGATCCGCGCCTACGACGAGGCGCTGCGCGAGCGGCCCGACCACGCCGACGCCGAGTTCAACCGCGACCTGGTGCAGAGGCTCCTCGACCAGCAGCGCGAGCAGCAGCGGCAGAGCCAGAGCGAGACGCACCAGGGGCAAGGACAGCCGCAGGACCAGCAGGCCGAGGGCCAGCAGAATCAGGCGGGCGAGTCGGGCCAGCAGGGGCAGTCGGGCCAGCAGGACGGATCTGCTCAGCAAGATCGGCAGAGTCAGCCACAGCAAGCGGCGTCCGCGGCTGGCGACGCCGCAAGCCAGCACGAGCAGGGCGGCCAGGACGACGCCGAGCCGCAGGCCGACCAGACCGCTGGCGCTAAGGACGACCAGCATGAGGCGCGGCCAAGCCCGGCCGGCGACGCTCGACAGCAGGAGCAGCAGCAGGCGAGCGCCGCCCAGGGTGCCGATTCCGCACCCGAGGCCGGGGACCAGCAGAAAGACGACTCGCAGAAGGCGCGCCGGCCGGGCGAGGCCCCGAAGCCCGACCCAGAGGCGGGCGAGCGCGAGAGCCAGGCCACGGCCTCGAGTGGCCGAGAGCCGTCCGACGAGCAGCAGGAGCAAGCGGCAGCTCGGGAGGGCGACCGGCAGCAACCCGCTGGCACCGCCGCCGCGAGCCGCGAGCGCGACGGCGGGCAAGAGCAGAAGCCGCCCACCGGCCACGGATCGCGCGGCGGCGAGCGCGAGGAAGCGCTTGCCAAGCAGATGGATCAGGCCCTCGACGCGACACCGCACGACGGTGACCCCGGTGAGTCCCCCACGCCCGCGACCGCAGCCGCCCACCGGCCGACCACCGAGCAGGACCAGGCACGCGAGCAGATGCTCCGCCAGATCCCCGACGACCCGGGCGGCCTGCTGCGGGCACGCATCCGCCGCCACTTCGCCGAAAACCGCATCTCGAAGCAGGAAGGAGCCATGCCATGGTAGGCGCAGCACTTCGCAAGCCCCAGGCGATCGCGATCGCGATCGCCTGGGGCCTCTCCCTCGCGACCGCCGGGGCCGCCGCGCCCCCCGCCCTGCGCGCACGGGTCTCGCAGACCCAGGTGGGCGACGGCGAGGCGATCGAGCTGTCGATCCGCCAGTCCGGCGACGCGCCTGACGCCGCCCCCGACCTCTCGCCCTTGCAGAAGGATTTCGAGGTGATCGGCACGCGCCAGAGCCGGCGCCTCTCGGTGGTGAACGGCGCGGCGGAGTCGAGCCGCGACTGGGAGGTGACGCTCGTGCCGCGCAGCGCCGGCGAGCTCACCATCCCCGCGATCCGCGCGGGTGACGCCTCCACCGAGCCGATCCGCATCTCGGTCGCCGCGGGCGGGCCCACCGTCGCAGGCGGCCGCAGCGGCGTGGGCGGCGTCGCAGGCGGCGCGGCTGGGGGCGCACGGGCGCCCGACATCTGGGTCGAGGCGGAGGTGGACGACGCGAGCCCGTACGTCCAGGGCCAGGTGCGCTACACGGTGCGCGTCCACGACGGCATCGGCATTCGCGAGGGTGCGCTCAGCGACCCGCAGGCCAGCGGTGCGCGATTCACGCCGCTCGGCGAGGAGCGCGCCTACGAGCGGATGGAGAGCGGTCGCCGCTACGTGGTCCACGAGCGCGAGTACAGCCTGGCACCGCAGACCAGCGGCGACCTCACCATCCCTCCCGTGACCCTGCAGGCGAGGGTGGCCGAGCCGCGCGTCGCCGGCCGCCGCGGCGGCTCGGTACTCGACGAGCTCTTCGGCGACGATCCGGACGCCGACCCGTTCGACCGCGTGATGCGCGGCGGCTTTCCGTTCGGAGCCTCGCTGATCGACCGCATGATGAGCCCGGGGCGCGAGGTCCGAGTGCGCTCGAACGCGGTCACGCTCAAAGTGCAAGCGCGGCCGGGCGAAGCGGCCGACGAATGGTTCCTGCCAGCGCAGCGGGTCGAGCTCGCCGAGGCCTGGAGCCCCGCACGGCCGACGACGCTGCGGGTCGGCGAAGCGGTGAGCCGGACGATCTCGCTGCGCGCCCTGGGCGCCACCGCCGAGCAGCTCCCCGCCTTCGCCATCCCCGCCCCCGACGGCGTGCGCCAGTACGACGAGGACACCCGCAGCAGCACCGAGCCCGCATCGGACGGCGTGGTGGCGGTCCGGCAGCAGACCGTGAGCCTGGTTGCAACCCGCGCTGGAAGCCTCACCCTGCCGCCGGTCGAGGTGCGCTGGTGGGACGTCGAGGCGAGG
>CAZGUU010000415.1:0-4261 GCA_964529315.1 uncultured Enterobacteriaceae bacterium | reverse complement strand
GGCCCTGGGCATCGACGTGGATCGCGAGTCGGACCTCGGCCTCGAGCGCGCCGTGGAGCTCCGCGCCGAGCGCGGCTGACGCCTCTTCCCGCGCGTGCCTCGGGCCTCGACCCGGGTGCGCCGGGCACGTTGCGCACTCGTCCTGGCCCTCCTGCCACTTTGCCCGGCTTGGTGCCGCCCGCCCGTGTGTTGCTCGATTGCGGTTCTCAGCCACCATCGTCGGTGATACCGTCGTCGCTACGGGAGGGCGAATGCAGCCTGTGCGGTGGTCTGTCGGGGCACGGCTCGGCGCTGGCCTCGGCGTGACGATGCTGGTGGCGGCTGGCATCGGCTGGCTCACCTACCGGAGCACGGCGGGCTTCCTTGCCGCCGACGCCCTCGAGGAGCACACCCGCCTGGTGGTCGCGGCGCTCGACGGGTTGCTCTCCGAGCTGAAGGACGTCGAGGCTGGTGTGCGGGGGTACGCCTTGACCGGCGATGACGCCTATCTCCAGCCGTACCGCGAGGCTGCACCGGCGGTGCAGCGAAGGCTCGCCGAGCTGCGCGCCTCGATCGTCGTCGAGCCGGCGCAGCAGCGCCGGCTCGATGCGCTCGAGCCGCTGGTCGCGCAGCGGCTGGCGAGCGCCGATCGAGTGGTCGGCGCGCGTGCCCGCGGGGGCAGCGATGCCGCCGCCGAGGAGGTGCGCAAGGGCAGCGGCAAGGAGATCATGGACGCGATCCGGCGCCTGGTCGCGCAGGCGGCGGGAGAGCAGCACGCGCTGCTGCGCCAGCAGCAGGAGGCTGCGGCCCGCAAGGCTCGTGGCACGGTGCTCCTGCAGTGGCTGCTCACCGCGGGTGTCGCCGGGTTGCTGGCGGCCGTCGCCGTGGCCCTCGAGCGCGAGCGCCGGGCCAGGCAGCGCGCGGCGGACGAGCTCGAGGCGCAGGTGGCCCTGCGCACCGACCAGCTATCGGCGGCCAACCGGGAGCTCTCCGCGCGGGTGGCCGAGCGCGGGCAGGCGGAAGCGCGCTTTCGCGGCCTGGTGGAGCTGGCGCCGGACGCCATGGTGATCACCGACTCGGAGGGCCAGATCACGCTGGTCAACGAGCAGACCGAGCGACTGCTCGGCTACGGCCGCGACGAGCTCTTGGGCCAGCCGGTCGAGATCCTTCTCCCCGAGCGCCTTCGCGCGAGCCATCTCCGACACCGGGCGCGCTTTCTCGCCGACCCCAAGCTGCGCCCCATGGGCGCGGGCCTGGAGCTCTTCGCCCGGCGCCGCGACGGCCGCGAGCTCCCCGTCGAGATCAGCTTGGGCCCGCTGCGCAACGCCGATGGAGTGCTCGTCTCGGCCACCCTGCGCGACGTGTCCGAGCGACGCCGTGGCCGCCAGCGGCTCCTCGCACAGCTCGCGATCACGCGCACGCTGGCCGAGGCGGCAACGGTCGACGAGGCGCTGTCGCGCATCCTGGCGGGACTGTGCGGCTGCTTCCGCTACGACGTCGCAACCGCCTGGCGCGTCGACTCGACGGCCGAGGCGCTGCGCTGCGTGGCTTTCCACGAGAGCCCGGGCGTCGAGGTCGCGGAGTTCCGGGAGCTGACCCGCGAGCGTGCCTTGCGGCGCGGCATCGGCCTGCCCGGCCGCGTCTGGGCGAGCGGTCGGCCGGCGTGGATCGCCGACGTCCTCGCCGACACCAGCTTCCCCCGTGCCCCGGCCGCCGGCCGCGCCGGCCTGCGCGCCGGCTTCGCCTTTCCCCTCAGCAGCGAGAGCGGCATGTGGGGGGTGATCGAGCTGTTCAGCCACCAGGTCGAGGAGCCCGATGCCGACCTGCTCGAGATGCTGGTCACCAGCGGCAGCCAGATCGGCCTATTCGTCGAGCGTCGGGCGGCCGAGCAGGCGCTGCGCGAGCTGGCCGCCGAGCTCGAGCAGCGCGTCGCCCGGCGCACCGCCGAGCTCGACGCCAAGAACCGCGAGCTCGAGACCTTCAGCTACTCCGTCGCGCACGATCTCAAGGCCCCGCTGCGCGGCATCGACGGCTACAGCCGCCTGCTGCTCGAGGAGCACGCCGAGCGCCTCGACGAGGAGGGCCGCACCTTCCTGCGCACCATCCGCGGGGCCGCCGACCAGATGCGCCAGCTGATCGACGACCTGCTCGAGTACTCCCGCCTCGAGCGCCGCGCCGTGACCGCGACGCACCTGGACCCGCGGGCGCTGGTCGAAGCGCTGGTCGCCGAGCGGGCCGAGGAGGCGAGCCGGCGGGGCGTTGCCGTGACGGTGGACGTGACGTGCGACTCGGCGACCGCCGAAGCCGAGGGCCTCACCGTGGCGATGCGCAACCTGCTCGACAACGCGCTCAAGTTCAGCGCCAAGGTGGCGGCGCCGCGGATCGAGATCCGCGGGCGCGCGACGGACGGCGACTGCGTGCTGTCGGTGCACGACAACGGCCCCGGGTTCGACATGCAGTACCACGAGCGGATCTTCGAGATCTTCCAGCGGCTGCACCGCAGCGAGGAGTATCCCGGCACCGGCATCGGTCTGGCGATGGTGCGCAAGGCGATGGAGCGCATGGGTGGGCGCGCGTGGGCGGAGAGCTCGCCCGGTGGCGGAGCGACGTTCTACCTGGAGGTGCCGCGATGAGCGCGGGAGAGTCGATGTCGCCGATCCTGATCGTCGAGGACAACCCGATGGACCTCGACCTGACCAAGCGGGCGTTCGCCCGCCAGAAGATCGCCAATCCGATCCAGGAGGCGCGCGACGGCGAGGAGGCACTCGCCTTCCTGCCGCGCTGGGAGGCCGGCGCGCCGCTGCCGGCGGTGATCCTGCTCGATCTGAACATGCCCAAGGTGAGCGGGCTCGACGTGCTGCGCGAGATCAAGGCACATACGCGCTTTCGCTCCATCCCGATCGTCGTGCTCACCACGTCGGCCGAGGATGCGGACGTCCGCGCGGCCTACGACCTGGGTGCCAACTCGTACATCGTGAAGCCAGTCGACTTCGACAAGTTCCTCCAGGTGGCCGCTCAGATCGAGCTGTACTGGGGGGTGCTGAATACGCCACCGCGATGATCACCCTTTGGGCCGAGATGCGCTGCCGAGAGCCGCGCCGGGAGCCGCGCCGGTGAGGATTCTCTACGTCGAGGACGATCCGCTCGCCGCCGACCTCACCTCCCGGGTGCTGCGCAAGACGGCGCCGGGCTTCGAGATCGAGACCGTGGCGACCCTCGGCGAGGCCCTGTCGCGCCTGGGCCCACCGCTGGCGGCCGCATACGACCTGCTGCTCACCGACGTACGCCTGCCCGACGGCCACGGGCTCTCGCTGGTCGGCCACGTGCGGGCTCACGGCCTTCCCCTGGCGGTGGTCGTGGTCACGGGCCAAGGCGACCAGGAGACCGCCGTCGCCGCACTCCGGGGCGGGGCCGACGACTACATCGTCAAGCATGGGGACTACCTGGACCGCCTGCGGCAGACGCTCGAGGCGGCTCTGCGCCGCCATCGCGCGGAGGCGCAGCGCCGCGCCCAGCCGCTGCGCGTGCTCTACGCCGAGCACAACCCGACGGATGCCGACCTGACCTGCCGCCACCTGGCACGCCGCGCGCCGGGTGTGCGGCTCGAGGTGGTGCAGACCGGCCTCGAGCTCTTGGGCACGGCTCGTGCCCGGCCCAGCGGGGCAGCGCTACGACGTGCTGCTGCTCGACTACAAGCTGCCCGGGCAGAGCGCCCTCGACCTTCTCAAGGAGCTGCAATCGCGCGGCGTCGACTTGCCGGTGGTGGTGGTCACCGGCCGGGGCGACGAGGAGATCGCCGTGCAGGCCCTGCGGCTGGGCGCCTCGGACTACCTGGTCAAGAATCCCGGCTACCTCCATCAAGTGCCGTCGGTGCTGGAGAACGCATTCCACCGCAAGCAGCTCGCCCGCGAGCGAGCCGCGCTCGCGCGGGCCGTCGAGGAGCGCCGCCGCGCCGAGGCAGCGCTGCAGCGCAGCGAGGTCATGGCCGCAATCGGCGCGGTCGTGGCAGGCGTGGCGCACGAGGTGCGCAACCCGCTGTTCGGCATCTCTTCGATCGCCGACGCGATGGAGGCGCGCTTCGGCACGCAGGCGGCCCATGCGGAGTACCTCGCCCACCTGCGTCGCGAGATCGACCGGCTCGCCGCGCTCATGTGCGACCTGCTCGAGTACGGTCGGCCCGGCGACTCCGCGCGGGCTCCCGGTGCCGTCGGCGAGCTGCTCTCGGATGTGGTCGCCGCCTGCCGCACGATGGCCGCGCAGTCGGGCGTTCGGCTCGCCCTCG
>CAZGUU010000414.1:0-4268 GCA_964529315.1 uncultured Enterobacteriaceae bacterium | reverse complement strand
CCGTTCTCGGCCGCCAGGGCCAGCATCTGGCGCGCCTGGGCACCGGCGACCAGGTGGCGCGACAGGCGAAGCTCGGGGGCCGTGGCGACCACCGTCGCCTCGATCTCGTCGCCCAGGGCGACGCTCAGCTGGCCATCCTCGCCGACCAGCTCGTTGCGCGCGATCGCCCCCTCGCCCTTGCCGCTCACGTCGACGAAGACCAGGTCCGCACCGATCTGCAGCACGCGCCCCGTGACCGTCTGACCCACCTCGAGCCGCGCCGGCTCGCCGTGCTCGGCGAGCATACGCGCGAACTCGTCCCCCGAGGGCGCTTCGTTGCGTTCTTCGTTCTGGCTCATGGTCGCCTCGCCGCACGCTTCGAGTGACCGAACGTGTCCGGTCCCGCCGCGGTGCCCGCTCTCGCCTCCCGAGGCTCGCTCAGGCGGCCTTGCCCTGCGAGGTGAGCATGGAGCGCGGGGCGGGCGCGCCCAGCTTCAGGATCCGCTCGCCGTACTGCCCCTCGAGGCCGCGCGTGGCATTGCGCGTATCCACCACCAGGCGCGAGTGCCGGACGATCGACGGGATGTCGAAGCAGCCGTGGTCCGTCAGGATGACCACGCAGTCCTGCAGGCGCAGGGTCTCGTCGTCGAGCGGCAAGCTCGCCTGCGTTCCGGACTCCAGGGCCAGCTCGGAGACGTAGGGGTCGTGGTAGCGGATCTGGGCGCCGCGCTTGGCCAGCTGATCCACCACCTCGATCGCCGGAGACTCGCGCATGTCGCTCACGTCGCGCTTGTAGGCCACACCGAGGGCGAGGATCCGCGACCCCTTGACCGGCTTGCCGTGGTTGTTCAGGCCAGCCGCGACCTTGTCCACGACGAGGTGCGGCATCTCCTGGTTCACCTCCGCGGCCAAGCCGATGAAGCGCGCGGTGAAATCGTGCGCCTTCATCTTCCAGGCCAGGTAGTGCGGATCGATCGGGATGCAGTGGCCGCCCAGGCCCGGCCCCGGGTAGAACGGCAGGAAGCCGAACGGCTTGGTCGCTGCCGCGTCGATCACCTCGTAGGCATCGACGCCGAGCACGTCGCACATCTGTGCGAGCTCGTTGACCAGGCCGATGTTCACGCTGCGGAAGGTGTTCTCGAGCAGCTTGACCATCTCGGCGGTGCGCGCCGAAGAAACCTGCACGACCTTGTCGATGAACTGCGAGTAGAGCAGCGCCGCGAGCTCGGTGCAGCGCGGCGTGATGCCGCCGACGACCTTGGGCGTGTTTCGCGTGCCGTGCACCTTGTTGCCCGGGTCGATCCGCTCCGGGGAGAAGGCGAGATAGAAGTCCCGCCCGACGTGCATGCCGGTGTCCTCGAGCTCGGCCCGGATGAGCTCGTCGGTCGTCCCCGGGTACGTCGTGCTCTCGAGCACGATGAGCTGCCCCGCGTGCAAGTGCTGCTTGATCTTGGCGACGGCGTCCAGGATGTAGCTGACGTCGGGGTCCTTGGTCTTGGACAAGGGCGTCGGCACGCAGATGCTCACCGCATCGCAGGTCGCCAGGACCGCGGGGTCGGCGGTCGCCTCGAAGCGGCCGGCGGCCACCGCGTGCTCCAGCTGCTCCGTGGGCACGTCGGCGATGTACGAGCGTCGCGCGGCAATCTCGTCGACCTTGCGCGGGTCGGCGTCGATTCCCACCACGTGGAAGCCGGCCTCCGCCATCTCCATGGAGAGCGGCAGGCCGACGTACCCGAGACCGATGACCCCGAGCCGGGCCTTGCGCGACGTGAGCTTCTCAGCGAGCTGCATAGAGTTCTCCTCGTTCGACCTTCGGGGGCGCCCGGGACGGCTCGCCTCCGGGCGGCCCGGGTCACCGCACGAGCCGCCCGAGGCGGGCCCAGCGGACCCAGGAATCCGCGCCGTCCCAGGACCAGTAGATCACGAACGCCTTCCCCTTGATGTCCTCATACGGCACGAAGCCCCAGAAACGCGAGTCGAAACTGTGGTCCCGGTTGTCGCCCATGACGAAAACGTGCCCCGGCGGCACGGTCACCGGGCCGTAGCTGTCGCGCGGCGCCGGCCCCTCCGGCTCCGTATACCGAGCATATGCCTCATCGACGGGCTGCCCGTTTCGCAATAGCCGCTTGTGGCGAATCTCGATGGTGTCGCCGGGGACGCCGATCACCCGCTTGATGAAGTCCTTGTCGCGGTCCTCGGGGTAGACGAAGACGATCACGTCGCCGTGCGCCGGCTGGAAGTAGCCGAGCAGGCGGTTGCCATAGACCGGCACGCGCACTCCATAGAGCAGCTTGTTCACCAGTAGGTGGTCGCCGATCTGCAGGGTCGGGAGCATCGACCCCGAAGGAATCTTGAACGCCTGAACGAAGAACGTCCGAATGAACATCGCCAGGGCCAGCGCGACGAGCAGCGCCTCGGCATACTCGCGGACGACCGACTTGGCACGCGCCGCCGGCCGCGCCCGCTCGACGCTGGGAATCTCTGGCTCGGCCGCTGGCGGAGTGCTCACGGCTCCACCTTGAGCACCGCCAGGAAGGCCTCCTGCGGGATCTCGACCCGGCCCACCTGCTTCATGCGCTTCTTGCCTTCCTTCTGCGCCTCGAGCAGCTTGCGCTTGCGCGTGATGTCGCCGCCATAGCACTTCGCCGTGACGTTCTTGCGGATCGGCTTGACCGTCTCGCGAGCGATCACCTTGGAGCCGATCGACGCCTGGATGACCACCTCGAACATCTGACGGGGGATCAGCTCGCGCATTCGAGCCGCGAGCTCGCGGCCGCGCAGGTAGGCTCGATCCCGGTGCACGATCAGCGAGAGCGCGTCGACCACGTCCCCGTTGATGCGGATGTCGAGCTTCACCAGCTCGCTCGCGACGAAGTCGAGCAGCTCGTAGTCCAGCGACGCGTAGCCGCGCGACACCGACTTCAGCCGGTCGTAGAAGTCGATGACGATCTCGTTCAGCGGCAGCTCATAGAGCAGCATGACCCGGCTCTCGCCCAGGTACTTGATCTCCCGCTGCCGGCCGCGTCGGTCCTCGCACAGCTTGAGCACTGCCCCCAGGTACTCGGCGGGGAGGTGCACCGTGGCGAGGATCATCGGCTCCTCGATGCGCTCGACGTTCTGCGCCGGCGGGAGCTTGGTCGGGCTGTCGACCAGGACGACCTCGCCCGCCGTGGTGGTCACGCGATAGGCCACGGTCGGCGCGGTGGTGATCAGCGTCAGGCCGAACTCGCGCTCGAGACGCTCCTGGACGATCTCCATGTGCAGCAGTCCGAGGAAGCCGCAGCGGAAGCCGAAGCCCAGCGCGATCGAGCTCTCCGGCTCGTAGCTGAACGAGGAGTCGTTGAGCTTGAGCTTCTCGACCGCCGCACGCAGGGCCTCGTACTGACCGGTGTCCGCCGGGTAGAGTCCGGCGAACACCATGGGCTTGACCGCCTTGAAGCCAGGCAGGGGAGCGGTCGCGGGGCGCTGCGCGTGGGTCACGGTGTCGCCGATCCGAGCGTGCGCGATCTCCTTGATCGACGCCATCAGCACCCCGACCTCGCCCGGGCCGAGCTCGGCGACCTCGCGCTCGGTGGGCTTGAGCACGGCGACCCGCGTGATCTCGTAGTCGCGGCCCACCGCCATCAGGCGGATGCGCTCGCCCTTGCGCACCACACCGTTGACCACCCGCACCAGCACCACGGCGCCGTGGTAGGGGTCGAACCAGGAGTCGAAGATCAGCGCCTGCAGCGGCGCCGTCGCGTCGCCCTCCGGCGGCGGGATCCGACTCACGATCCGCTCGAGGATCTCCTCGGTGCCGATGCCCTGCTTGGCGCTGGCCAGAACGGCCTCCGAGCCGTCGATGCCGATGATCTCCTCGAGCTGGCGCCGCACGCGGTCCGGATCCGCCGAGGGCAGGTCGATCTTGTTCAGCACCGGGACGATCTCGAGGTTGCCGTCGAGCGCGAGGTAGACGTTGGCCAGGGTCTGCGCCTCGACCCCCTGGGCCGCGTCGACCACCAGGATCGCACCCTCGCAGGCCGCCAGGCTGCGCGAGACCTCGTAGGAGAAGTCCACGTGGCCCGGCGTGTCGATCAGGTTCAGGACGTAGTCGAGGCCGTCGCGCGCCCGGTAGTCCAGGCGCACCGAGCGGGCCTTGATCGTGATGCCGCGCTCGCGCTCGAGATCCATGTCGTCGAGCAGCTGCGCCTGCATCTGCCGAGACTCGACCGCGCCCGTCCGTTCCAGCAGGCGGTCGGCGAGCGTCGACTTGCCGTGGTCGATGTGGGCGATGATCGAGAAGTTGCGGA
>CAZGUU010000413.1:0-4270 GCA_964529315.1 uncultured Enterobacteriaceae bacterium | reverse complement strand
GCCTGGTGCGCGAGCCCGGCCCGGCGCGCGCAGCGGCAAGGGGGAGGGAACGTGAGCCACGGGATGATCGCCTACCGCATGCTCGACTGGCAGCGACCCCCCGAGCTGGTCGAGGTCGAGGTGCCGCGGCCCGGGCCCGGCGAGGTGCTGGTCGAGGTCGCGGGCAACGGCCTGTGCCACTCGGACATCGGCATGATGCAGATGCCCGCCGAAGCCGGCGCGATGATGGGCTGGCGGGTGCCGTTCACGCTGGGCCACGAGATCGCCGGGCGGGTCGCCGAGCTGGGAGGGGGCGTGCACGGGCTCTCGGTCGGCGACCCGGTGGCCCTGGTCGCGCCGCACTCGTGCGGCGCTTGCGCCCATTGCCTGCGCGGGCAGGACAGCGCGTGTCCGCATGGCGGCGTCGGCCGTGGCTATGGGCGCGACGGCGGCCTGGCGCGGTACGTGCTGGCCGGCGCCACGCGCGAGGTCGTCCGGCTGGGCGGCCTCGATCCGCTGCGGGCGGCACCCCTCACCGACGCGGGCGCGACCTCGTACCATGCCGTCAAGCGTGTCCTGCCGCGCCTGGGCCCGGGCTCGACGGCGGTGGTCATCGGCGCCGGCGGGCTGGGCTCGTTCGCCGTCCAACTGCTGCGCGTCCTCGGCCCGGCTCACGTCGTCGCCGTCGACACCAATCCCAAACGCCTCGATTTCGCCCGAGAGCTGGGCGCGCACCGAACCCTGGCCGGGGTCGGCGCGTCCACGACACAGGAGCTGCTCGACCTGACCGGCGGCCAAGGAGCCGAGGTGGTGCTCGACTTCGTCGGCACGGACGAGACCATCGCTGCGGGGATCGCGGCGGTGCGTCGGGTGGGGGCGTTCGGCCTGATCGGCGCCGGCGGCGGAGCGCTCGGCCGGCCCTGGTACTTCAGCCTGCCGCGCGAGGCGGAGATCTTCTCCTTCCAGGGGTCGACCATCGCGCACGCGCACGAGGTGATCGCGCTCGCCGAGCAGGGCCTGATCCGCAGCGAGATCGACGTCTTCCCGCTCTCGCGCGTGGCCGAGGCCTATGCCCGGCTCGAGTCCGGCGAGCTGCGCGGCCGTGCGGTGGTGACGCCGGGCGGCTGAGAGGGTGAGCAGGAATCCCCTCCCGGCGCGGCGGACCACTGGCACCCTGGGCCTGTCCGGGGATCCCTGCTCACGCCCCGAGAGCGTTCGCGGGATCCCTCGGCCGGCCTGCAGGGCGGCGCGGCTCGAAGCGCGGATCGCGGGATGGTAGGGCATCGAGCCATCGCCTCGAGTGACCAGGAGCACGTGATGACCTCGACCTTCTCCCACTTCGGCATCTGCGTCGCCGACCTCGACGCTTCGGTGCGCTTCTACCGCGACGCCCTGGGCTTCGAGCTCGCGCAGCTCCACCAGGTGGGCAACGAGTTCGGCAAGCTCATGGAGGTCGACGACGTCGCGCTGCGCTCGCAATTCCTGACCCGCGACGGCCTGTCGATCGAGCTCCTGATGTTCGACTCGCCCGGCCACCAGGGCGAGCCCGCGCGCCGCCCGATGAACCGCCTGGGCTTGACCCACCTCTCCTTCCGGGTCGACGACGTCGCCGCCGTGGCGGAGCGGATCCGCGCCCTGGGCGGCACCGTCCACGAGCACACCCGCACCACCTTCGACGGCCCCGACGGCCCGATCGCCGACTTCGTCTACTGCACCGACCCCAACGGCGTGCGCATCGAGCTGATGAAGCTGCCGGGGTGAGGGGGGCTACACCCCCGCCGCGCGGGCGAAGGCCTCGAGCTCGCGCGCCACGTCGGGGCCCGCGGGAGCGTAGATCACCTCCGAGGCGCCGCCCGCTGCCGCCTCGTCGAGGCGGGCGCGCACCGATGCCGCATCGCCCGTCCATCCCGCCTGCGTGAGGAATGGGCCAGCGGCGTCGAGCAGCGGGCGATCGCGCTCGGTGACCACCACGGCGTGCCCCTCGTGTACCGTGAGGTGACGCTGGCCCTCTGGGGCGTCCGCCTCGAGCCGCTGGCGCCACTCGAGGCCGCCGGGCAGCCCCGCTACGACGTCGGGCTGGAACTCCCACATGCCGTGGACCATGGTCGTGAACCACGGCCCGGCGGCTTCGCGCACTCGGGGGCTGGTGTGGTCCTCGCCGGGATCGAGCACCGTGCCGTACACCAGGAGGGCGCAGCGGCCGAAGTCCGGCTGCGGCGTGTCGGCGACGACGATCCCGTCGGCCACGCGGCGTGCCGCGGCCAGGCCCTTGGGTCCGGCTGGGGCGAGGAGCAGCGGTGTGCGGATCGGCCGCGGCGGGGCGAAGCCCGGCGAGTGGAGCATGCGGCAGGCGGCGCCGTCGACCTCGACCGTCTCGCCGGCCAGCAGGGCGCGCAGCTGGGCCACGTAGCGCTCGACGAAGGACCACTTGAGCGGCTTCTGGCCCATCGCCTTGCGCGCCGTGAAGCCGGTGCCGAAGGCGCAGGCGACTCGGCCCGGCGCGAGATCCTCGACGCTGGCGATGGCCGAGGCGGTCACCAGCACGTGGCGCAGGCTCGGGACGGCCACGGCGGTGCCCAGGCCGATGCGCCGCGTGCCCTCGGCGGCGCGCGCCAGGGCGATCCACACGTCGCCGTAGACCGGTGGCGAGTCGTAGAGCCAGATGCGCTCGTAGCCGAGCTCCTCGGCGCGCCGGGCCAGGTCGACCACGTCGCGTCGCGGCGGCGAGCCGCAGGATAGGGAGAGCTTGGCCATCGATCACCTCCGGGGGTCGGTCGGCGAGCATAGCCCGAGACCGCGGCACTGTCGCGCCCGGCGGCCCCACCGAGCATCGAGCAGGCCTCGCGGGCGCCCCGTGGGCGGCTGCGCCGCGCGTGGCGCAGCCGCCAGGCTTTCGCGCGCGCCGGCGGCGGGCTCGGCGCCGTGGCAGATCTTCATTCCGATTGCATTTTTGTCACAAGCGGAGCAGGCTCATGCGGTGATTCCACGCGACATGGCGGCAGTGCTTCGGGCGAGAGCGCGCAAGTTTCCCGTCGTCGCCCTCACGGGCCCGCGCCAATCGGGCAAGACGACCCTGGTGCGCAGGGAGTTCGCTCGCCTACCCTACGTCTCGCTCGAGGATCCGGACGTGCGCGAGGTCGCGCTCGACGACCCGCGGGGGTTCCTCGCCCGCTACCACGACGGTGCGGTTCTCGACGAGATCCAGCGCGCTCCAGACCTGTTCTCCTACCTCCAGGGGATCGTCGACGTCTCGCGCCGGGTCGGCCGTTTCATCTTGACGGGCTCGCACCACTTCCTGCTCATGGAGCGAATCGGCCAGAGCCTGGCCGGGCGCGTCGCGATCCTGCACCTGCCACCGCTCGGCCAGGCCGAGCTCGCGCGTCGGCGCATCCTGGCAGCGACGCCCGAGGAGGCGGTGTTCCGCGGCGGCTACCCGGCGCTCTTCGACCGCGACCTGTCCCCAGGCGAGTGGTTCCCGTCTTACGTCCAGACCTACCTCGAGCGCGACGTGCGCCTGGTTCGCGACGTACCGGGCTTGGCGACCTTCCATCGCTTCCTGCGCCTCTGCGCCGCGCGCACGGGGCAGGTTCTCAATACGGCGTCGCTCGCGAGCGACGCGGGCGTCTCGCCGAATACCGCCAAGGCGTGGCTCTCGGTCCTCGAGGCGAGCTTCGTCGTCCACCTTCTGCCGCCGCATTTCGCGAACTTCGGCAAGCGCCTCACCAAGGCGCCGAAGCTCCACTTCCTCGACACCGGGCTCGCCTGTCACCTGATCGGGATCCGCTCCGCCGCTCAGCTCGAGGCCCACCCCCTCTGGGGGCCGCTTCTCGAGTCCTACGTCGCCTCCGAGATCCTCAAGCGCCGCTGGAACGCGGGCGTCGCGGGCGACCTCTTCTACTGGCGCGACCGCACCGGCCACGAGCTCGACCTCCTGGTCGAGACGCGCGGTGAGCTGCAGCCGGTCGAGGTGAAGGCGAGCCGCACCCTCACCGCGCCGCTCTTCCACTCGCTGCACTGGTGGTGCGGCGCCGCTCGGCGACCTCCGGCGGAGGCGATCCTGGTCCACGCTGGCGACACATCCCACCGCGGCATGCGGGGCCGCGCCATCTCGTGGCGGAGCCTGCGCGAGGTTCCGCTCTGACGAGACGGGCGGAGCCGAGCCTCCATCGTGCCGGAGGCGATGGATGGATTGCGTCGCCAGCCACCGTGTCACGGGCGGCGCTTCCGGCCGCCGAGACGGGGGGGCCGGCTGCGGGCGCGGCCGCTGCCGCGGCCGCTGGCCGCGCCGGCT
>CAZGUU010000412.1:0-4299 GCA_964529315.1 uncultured Enterobacteriaceae bacterium | reverse complement strand
ACGACCTACCCCCGCGCGCGCCGGAAGTCGCCCACGGCGAACACGATCACCTCCTCGTCGTCGACCAGCAGGTTTCTCGCGGGCTCGGACACCCCCCCCCCCCCGTGCCCTCCGACCGATTCTCCAGTCCCCCCATCGGAAACCTGCCGAGCCGACCGACCAGACGTGCCGGGGCAGGAGTCGCCTGACCTCGGTCAGCCAGATGCCTGCCCAAGATCCTCGGAAGCCTCCCTACCAAACGGTAGGAAGGCTGGCCCCAGGCGGCCGTTCGGCCGCACGGGATCCCCCCATCCGGTCGAGCGGAGGAAACGGCGCATGGGCAGACAGGTGGCGATGGTCTTCGACCTCAACAAGTGCATCGGCTGCCAGACGTGCTCGGTCGCCTGCAAGGTGCTGTGGACCACCCAGGCGAGCAAGCAAAACATGTGGTGGTGCTCGGTGAACACCCAGCCCGGCCGGGGCACGCCGCGCGACTGGGAGAGCATGGGCGGCGGCTACGACGCGGCCGGCAAGCCGGTCCTCGGCCACCTGCCGAGCGCCGAGGAGTTCGGCGGCGCCGCCGATTGGAACTGGAGCGAGGTCCACGGCTCGGGCGACGGCCACCGGGCCAAGCTCGCGCCGCGCGGCGCCGAGCCCAGCTGGGCGATGAACTGGGACGAGGACCAGGGCGCGGGCGACTATCCCAACGCCTACTTCTTCTACATGCCGCGCATCTGCAATCACTGCACGAAGCCGAGCTGCGTAGAGGTCTGCCCCAATGGGGCCATGTACAAGCGCGACGACCTGGGCCTGGTGCTGCGCGACGAGACGCTCTGCCAGGGCAGCCAGGAGTGCGCGCGGGCCTGCCCCTACAAGAAGATCTACTTCGATGCAG
Source organism: uncultured Enterobacteriaceae bacterium (assembly GCA_964529315.1). Lineage (GTDB taxonomy): Bacteria > Desulfobacterota > Binatia > UBA12015 > UBA12015 > CAZGUU01. Next base: position 3,425 of record CAZGUU010000412.1, on the reverse strand, counting down.
TGGAGAAGACCTCGCAGCACTGCATCGGCTGCTTTCCGCGGCTCGAGCAGGGCGTGGCACCGGCCTGCGTCCGACAGTGCCCGGGACGCGCGGTGTTCATCGGCTGGCGTGACGACACGGCCGGCGCGATCCACGCGCTGGTCGACCGCTGGCGCGTCGCCCTGCCTCTCCACCCCGAGTGGAACACCGAGCCCAACGTCTTCTACGTGCCGCCGCTCTCGGCCTTCGCCGTGCGTCCCGACGGGACGATCGACGAGTCGCAGCGGCGCATCCCGCTGTCCTACCTCGAGTCGCTGTTCGGCGCGGCTGCCGGCCCGGCGCTGCGCACGCTCGAGGAGGAGATGGCCAAGCGGCGGCGCGGCGAGCCGTCGCAGCTGGTCGACACGCTGATCGGCTACCGATGGACGGAGCTCCTCGGCCCCTTCGACCGGGACCCCGCCACGATCACCTGGTGACCACGCGACCCGCGAAGGAGCGAACATGGCCGTGAAGGTTTCGAGCGAGCATGGTGCGTCGGAGGACCGCTACCGCGACGCCTGGAAGTGGGACCGGGTCACCTGGGGATGCCACGCGGTCGACTGCTACCCCGGCGGCTGCCCGTGGCGCGTCTACTCCAAGGACGGCAAGGTGGTGCGCGAGGAGCAGGCGGGGATCTTCCCCACCATCCAGAGCGGCGTGCCCGACATGAACCCGATGGGCTGCCAGAAGGGCGCCGGCTGGAGCCAGCAGCACTACAACGAGGAGCGTGTCCTCCATCCGATGCGCCGGGCCGGCAAGCGCGGCGAGGGCAAGTGGGAGCGCGTCTCGTGGGACACGGCCTTCCGCGACATCGCCGACGCCATCCTCGACGCGGTCGCCGAGCAGGGGCCCGGCTCGCTCTACCACATCGGCACCCCGGGCGAGGGCGGCACGCAGCAGATCCTGTGGAGCAACTTCTCCGCCCAGCTCGGCTTCAACGTGACCGACCTGCAGGCGGAGATCAACGACTTCAGCCCGGGGATCTACACCACCTTCGGCAAGTTCGACCCGGCGCCCGGCGCGGACGACTTCTTCCACAGCGAGCTGGTGCTGATCTGGCACGCCAACCCGGTGTACACGAACATCACCTGGTACCACTTCATCCAGGAGATGCGGTACAACGGCGGCGAGGTCGTCGCCATCGCGCCCGACGCGAGCCCCTCCACGGTGCACGCCGACATCCACGTGCCGGTCGAGATCGGCAGCGACGCCGCCTTCGCCAACGCGATGTCGCAGGTGGTCATCGCCGAGGGCCTGGTCGACGCGGACTTCGTCAAGAAGCAGACCGACCTGCCGCTGCTCGTGCGCACCGACACCCGCCGCCTGCTGCGCGCCTCGGAGGTCGAGGGCGGCGCCGACGACCAGTTCTACTGGCTCGACGCGCGAAGCCGAAAGATCGGCCAGGCGCCCAAGGCCACGCTCGACCCGGGCGCGGCGGACCCCTCGCTCGAGGGCTCGGTGCGCGTGCGACTGCGCGACGGCTCTGAGGTGGAGGCCCGCCCGGTGTTCGCGCTGCTGCGCGACATGCTCGACGAGCACTACACTCCGGAGAAGGTCCAGTCCGTGTGCGGCGTGCACCCCGAGACCACGCGCTCGCTCGCACGCAAGATCGCCCGGCGGCGCACGCGCATCATGATGGGCTGGAACTCCGGCAAGTACTACCACGGCGACCTCATGGAGAGGTCGATGATGCTGATCTTGGGCTTGACCGGAAACTGGGGCAAGCACGGGACCGGCGCGCGCAGCTGGGCCGTCGGGCTGAACGACGGCATGTTCGCCGTGCTGCTCAAGTCGCAGTCGGGCCAGGAGGCGACGCTCGCCACGCGCCAGCTGCGCGACATGACGATCCAGTCCATGCTCGAGGCGGATCCGACGCTCACCGACGAGATGGCCATGTACAACGCCGAGCGCATGATCACGACGATGCTCGGCCTGTTCACGCCGCCCGCCTTCTTCTGGTACCACCACTGCGGCTACCGCGAGGTGTGGAACCGCCCCGGCTACAACGACGCGGGGATGAAGCGCAGCTTCGACGAGTACTTCCACGAGGCCTGCGAGAAGGGCTGGTGGACCGGCGCGGGGGACGCGCTGGGGCTGGCCGAGCCGCGCTTCCTGATCGAGGTGGGCGGCAACCTGCTGCGCCGCCAGCGCGGCGGGGCGCGCATGCTGCTCGAGCACCTCTGGCCCAAGCTGCGCATGATCGTCTCGGTCGACTGGCGGATCAACACCACGGGCCTGAACGCCGACTACATCCTGCCCGCCGCCCAGCACTACGAGAAGGTGAACCAGCCGTACTCGAGCCCGATGCACCTGCACGTCCTGCTCATCGAGAAGGCGGCCGAGCCGCCCGGCGAAGCACGCAGCGAGTGGCAGATCATCCAGGGCCTGGCGCGCACCCTCGAGCAGCGCGCCCGCGAGCGGGGCATCCGGCCGTGGCAGCGGCGCAACGGCGAGGAGGTGCACCTCGACGACCTGTGGAGCTGGATCACCAAGGGCGGCGATCTGGCCGACGACGCGCGCCTGATCGACGAGATCTTCCGCGACAGCACGGTGCTCGGCACGCTCCCCGAGGGGACCACGCTCGCCTCGATGCGCGAGAAGGGCGCGGTGCGCGCGGTGGGCTGGGGCGGCTCGTCGATGATGGTCTGCCAGCAGTCGCCGATCGAGCCGGACAAGACCCACTCGCCGTTCCGCAACCACGTCGAGCAGCTCAAGCCCTACCCGACGCTCAACCGCCGCGCCTCGTTCTACATCGACCACGACTGGTACCTCGAAGCCGGCGAGGAGCTACCGGTGCACAAGGAGAACCCGCACCAGGGCGGCGAGTTCCCGCTGCGCCTGACCAGCGGGCACCCGCGCTGGAGCATCCACTCGATGAACCACACCAGCCGGGTGATCCTCGGCACGCACCGCGGGCACCCGGTCATGTACATGAACCCGGACGACATGGCGGCGCGCGGCCTCGAGGACGACGCCCTGGCCGAGGTGTACAACGACCTCTCGAGCATCCAGATCCACGTGCGCCGCTCGCCGGGCACCCGGCCCGGCCAGGTGGTGATCTACAACGGCTACGAGCCGTTCCAGTTCGCCGACTGGAAGGGACCGGAGAACGTCGAGCCGGGCATGGTCAAGTGGCTGCACTTCGCCGGCGGGTACGGGCACCTGCAGTACCGCGGCCTGCACTGGCAGCCGATCCCCATCGATCGCGCCGTGCACGTCGACGTCCGACGCGCCTGAGCGCCGGACGCGGGCGGGCCGGCGGCAGCGAGGAGCCCCCATGCCAGGAGTCACGCGGCGGCGGCTGCTGATCGTCGGAGCGGGCAGCGGGCTCGCGCTCTCGCTGCGTGCGCTGGCGCCCGGCATGGGCAGCGCCGAGCCGGGGCACGCGCAGGCGAGCACCGAGGGCT
>CAZGUU010000411.1:0-4303 GCA_964529315.1 uncultured Enterobacteriaceae bacterium | reverse complement strand
CGAGCGGGGTGAACCTGCCCGTCGACAACGGCTACTGCGCAGAGGTGGCCATGGGCCAACGGGACAACTTGCTGGGGATCTGATCCCCGGCGAAGACCGTGCCCTGGACGGCGCGCGCCACGGCAATCGTGTGGCGCATGCGGGCTGCGAATGCTCCGCGCTCGATCTGCCGATGAAGAAGCGCGTGAGCGCCGAGGTCGAGAGCCCAGCGGCCCGGGCGGCGGTCGGCTGAGCGGTCGCCGCCGCGGGCGTCCTGATCGCTTGGATCGGCTGGACGGACGACGGCTCGATCGACGAGCTGCGCATCTACGACTATGCGCTCTCCGACGCGCAGATCCGCCGGCGCGCGCTGCAGCCCGCCGGCGAAGCGGTGTCGCCCGCCGGCGGGCACGGCTGACGATCGCGTCGGACCGCGTGCTCAGCGTGCAGGTCGCGCGGGCGCAGTGCGGCGCCGCGCTGGCGGCTTGTGCGCCGCGGAGGCGGCGGGCTCCGTGCGCTCGGAGGGCCGCGCCGCGCTTCCTCCTCGCGCGGCGCGCGCTCCGTGAGGTGCACCGGGCTCGGCGAGTGTCGTCCCGGCGTGGGGGCGGCCGCCGGGCGTCCTCACCCTGCGCTCGGGGCGGCGGCCCCAGAGCTGCGCGCTCGTACGGACCTGTCGGGCGAAGCCGTCGTCGAGGTAGGCGGAGAAGGTCAGCAGCCCGTGCAGCGCGCCCTCGACGACGTCGGCGCGCTCGAGCGTCGTCCGGCCCGTCGCGGCGAGGAAGTCGATCCAGCTCGTCCAGACGATGACCGCGTTGTCGGCGAGCCGGCGCACCTCGGCCGGTGGGCCGGGTGGGCGCATGTCGCCCTGCGCCGCGAGACGCACGAAGAGCGCCACGAAACGATCCACCAGCGAGCTCTGCAGCCGGCCCAAGCTCTGCGCCGCGTCCGCGTCGCGCGAGGCGATGTCTCCCAGGTCGCGGAAGAAGAAGCGGAACTGCCAGAGCACCTCGACGCCCGAGAGGTGGTAGCGGGCGAGGTCGCGTGCAGTCAGGCGGACGCCGGGCGGCGGCAGCGAGATCGTGCCCTGGGCGGCCGCGATCACCCGCGGCAGGATCTCGCGGACGATCTCCTCGCGGTTGCGGAAGTGGTAGTAGAGGTTGCCCGGGCTCATGCCGAGGTGCGCCGCGATGTGGTTCGTCGTGACGCGCACCACGCCGTCCTGGTTGAACAGCTCGAGGCTCGCCTCGATGATCCGCTGTCGAGTGTCGCTCACCCCTGCCGCCTTCCCCCCTGCTGCCGTCGAATGCCGCTGCGGCGATGCCATGGCGTCACGATACCACTTGACACGCCCCGCCGCACCGGAGTACTTCGCTTCTAGAGTAATTACTCTACCCGCCGGCGTCGAGCACCGGCGGCTCCCGAGGAGCGGCGAAATGACGGCATCGCAGCAGGGCAGCCGAGGAGCATGGGCCGAGCGCTACCGCCAGCGCTGGCGGTGGGACGGCGTCACCTGGGGAAGCCACTCGGTCGACTGCTACCCCGGAGGATGCCCCTGGCGCGTCTACGTGAAGGACGGCAAGGTGGTGCGCGAGGAGCAGTCGGGCAGCTTCGCGCAGATCGAGCAGGGCATCCCCGACATGAACCCGATGGGTTGCCAGAAGGGGGCCTGCTGGAGCGAGATGCTGCACGGCCCCGACCGCGTCACGCAGCCGATGAAGCGCGTGGGGGAGCGCGGCGAGGGCAAGTTCGAGCCGGTCTCCTGGGACGAGGCGCTGACCGACATCGCCGACCGCATCCTGGATGCGATCGTCGAGCACGGCTCCGAGTCGATCATCACGCCGCTCACGCCGGAGTTCGCCGCGCAGCCGGCGCGCCTGTTCGCCGAGATGATGGGCACGCCGGTGACCGACGGCAACGCCGAGTTCCAAGATTTCAGCCCCGGCTGGCACCTCACCTGGGGCCTCTACAACCCGACGTCCTCGATGGACGACTGGTTTCTCGCCGAGCTGACGCTCATCTGGCACGCCAACCCCGTCTACACGAACATCCACTGGTACCACTACGTCGCCGAGTCGCGGTACAACGGCGGCGAGGTCGTCACCATCGCGCCGGACTACAGCCCCTCGGCCATCCACGCCGACTACCACCTGCCGGTGCGCATCGGCACGGACGCCGCGCTCGCGCTCGCGATGTGCAAGGTGATCATCGACGCCGGGCTCTACCAGAAGCAGTTCGTCCAGGAGCAGACCGACTTGCCGCTGCTGGTGCGCACCGACACCGGGCGCTTCCTGAGAGGCCCCGAGGTGGCCGACGGGGAGCGCGAGGACCAGTTCTACTGGATGGACGCGAAGTGCGGCACGCTCACCCAGGCGCCGCGCGCGAGCCTGGCGCTGGGCGATGTCGACCCGGCCCTGGAGGGGACCTTCCAGGTGCGCTTGAAGGACGGCAGCACCGTGGAGGTGGAGCCGGTGTTCGCCCGGCTGCGCCGCCAGCTGGAAGCCTACACGCCGGAGAAGGCCGCGGCGATCTGCGAGGTCCACCCGGACAACATTCGTGCCCTGGCGCGCAAGGTGGCCACGCGCAAGACCAAGATCTTCATCGGCTGGAACTCGGGCAAGTACTACCACGGCGACCTGATGGAGCGCTCGATGGCCCTGCTGCTCGGCTTGACGGGCAACTGGGGCAAGCGCGGCACGGGCACCCGCTCCTGGGCGGTGGTCGGCTGGGACGCCTACGAGTTCATGAACGCCAAGGGTCGGCCCGGCCAGGAGGCGGCGCGCGAGCACCTGCAGAACGTCAAGAACCTGCAGGCGATGCTCCTCCAGCAGGATCCGACCATGACCATGGAGATGGTCACCAACCGGGCGGCGTCCTTCTCCCCCGACCTGGCCGGCATGGGCCGCATGATGCCGCCCGCGTTCCTCTGGTACCACCAGTACGGCTACAAGGACCGCTGGAACGACCCCGCCAACCACGATCCCTCGATGAAGCGCTCGTTCGACGAGTACGCGAGCGAGGCGATCTCGCGCGGCTGGTGGAGCGCGGCCGACACCGACAGCTACCGCGAGGTGCAGCCGCGAGTGCTCTTCGAGTCTGGCGGCAACATCCTGCGCCGCCAGCGCGGTGGCCAGGGCGTGCTGCTCGAGCACCTCTGGCCCAAGCTCGACCTGATCGTCTCGGTCGATTGGCGGATCAACACGACCGGCCTGTGGGCCGACTACATCCTCCCCGCGGCGCAGCACTACGAGAAGATCGACCGCAGCATGCCGTCGATCCACCACCTGAACTGGGTGCTCACCGACCGCGCCGTGCCGCCGCCGGGCGACGCGCTCAACGACCGCGAGATCGGCATCCGCTTGCTCGAGGCGATCGAGCGGCGCGCCGCCGCGCGAGGCATCGAGAAGTTCACCGACCGCCGCGGCATCACGGTGCAATTCGGCGGGCTCGTCGATCGCGCGACGATCGGCGGTGCGATGCGCGACGAGGAGAAGCACTACGACGAGGTGGTGCGCGACAGCGCCGTGTACGGCATCCTGCCAGAGGGGACGACGCTCGCTTCCTTGCGCGAGAAGGGCTTCGCCCGCTGGCGCGGCTGGGGTCTGGCCGGGCACGGCCCGTCCCAGGCGAGCACGATCCGCACCGACGAGGTGCACACGCCGCTGCGCTGGCACGTCGAGGACAAGATGCCCTACGACACGCTGGTGCGCCGCGCCCAGTACTACATCGACCACGAGTGGTTCCTCGAGGCCGGCGAGGAGCTGCCGATGCACAAGGAGATCCCCGGCCACGGCGGTGCGCGCCGGCGCTTTCGGCTGACCAGCGGGCACAACCGCTGGAGCATCCACTCGATGAACATGGCCAACCGCAACCTGCTCAACACGCACCGTGGCGAGCCGTTCGCCTTCCTCAACACCGACGACGCGGCGAGCCTGGGCATCGAGAACGGCGCCCAGATCCGGCTGCGCAGCGATGCGGGCGAGGTCGTGGTCGCGGCCAAGGTCACACCGGCGTGCCGACCCGGTCAGGTGATCCTCTACAATGGCTTCGAGCCGTACATGCACCAGAAGTGGTACGGCCAGGCGGAGCTCGAGCCGGGGCAGGTGAAGTGGCTCGGCATGGCCGGAGGATACGGGCACCTCGAGTACCGCCCCTTCTCCTGGCAGCCCATCCCCTCCGACCGCGGCATCTGCATCGACGTGGAGAAGCTGGGCTGAGCCGCTGCCCGGGGCACCGCGACGGTGCACCCGACGGCACGCCAGATCGATCGACGGACGAAAGGGACGGCGCCATGGGAACGATCACGCCTGCGAAGCGACAGCTCGCC
>CAZGUU010000410.1:0-4303 GCA_964529315.1 uncultured Enterobacteriaceae bacterium | reverse complement strand
CGCATCTGCTTCTCCATCGCGGCGAGTACGTCGACCGGCGGCGTGATGTTCTTGATCTCGTAGCGCAGCACCTTGATGCCCCACGGCTCGGAGGCCTTGTCGAGCTCGTTGACCACCTGCACGTTGATGTGCGCCCGCTCCTCGAAGGTGCGATCGAGATCGATCTTGCCGATCTCGCTGCGCAGCGTGGTCTGCGCGAGCTGGCTGATCGCGAAGCCGTAGTCGGCGACGCCGTAGGAGGCGCGCTCGGGGTTCAGCACCTGCAGGTAGAGCACGCCGTCGACGTGCACCTGGACGTTGTCGCGCGTGATGCACACCTGCTCGGGGATGTCGACCGCCGTCTCCTTGAGCGAGTGGCGATAGCGGATCACGTCGACGAACGGCACCAGGATGTGGAAGCCCGCGCCGAGCGTCGTGTGATACCGGCCCAGCCGCTCGACGACGTAGGCGCTCTGCTGTGGCACGACGATCGCGGTACGCGCGATCACGATCACCACGAGGATCGCGACGACCAGGACCACCGTCAAGACTCCGCTCATCTCGCCTCCCCTTCGGGCGCCCCGGGGGCGCACCCGCACGCGCGGCCGGACGCGCACCGGCGCGCGCGCACCGGGCCGCAGACGCGCCACGCGCGAGCCGCGCTCAGGACTCCACGTGCACCCAGAGCATCAGGCCCTCGACCCGCTCGACCCGGCAGCGCCGCCCGCGTGCGAGCTTGTGCGCCGCCCGCGAGCGAACGCTCCACGACGTCCCGCGCAGCTCGGCCTTGCCGACCGTCCCCGGCTCGAGGTCGTCGAGAAGCACGGCGACCTCGCCGACCAAGGTTTCCACCCCGACGCCGCTCCCCTCGCCGGCACGCATGCGCGCGACCAGCCGCCCGCGCAGCAGGAGCAGGGAGGCGACCGCGAGGACCGAGAACCAGAGCCATTGCAGCCAGGCGGCTTGGACCAGGCCCAGGCCGCCGAGCGCTCCGACGATCAGCGCCGCGACCCCGAAGAAGATCACGAAGAAGCCGCCCGGCGTGAGCAGCTCGAGCACGAGCAACGCGGTGCCGACCAGAATCCAGAGCCACCAAGACATCGTCACGCGGCGCGTATCGCGATCCGTGCCGACCGGTCAAGGCCGGGGCACGAGCCGTGCCGTCGCGGACGCGGGCACCCTGGCGCCACGGGGCGGCCCCATGCGATAGGAATCCCATGATCGACGATCCGTTGAAGATCTTCCGACGCTGGTACGCCGACGCCGAGCGGCGCGGCATCTCCTCACCCGAGGCGATGGCCCTGGCGACCGCCGCGCCCGGGGGGGCTCCCTCGGTGCGCATCGTCCTGCTCAAGCAGGCCGACGAGCACGGCTTCGTGTTCTTCACCGACGCGCGCAGCCGCAAGGGACGAGAGCTCGCCGACAACCCCCGCGCCGCGGCCGCCTTCCACTGGCAGCCGCCCGGCCACCAGGTGCGCATCGAGGGCCGCGTCGAGCGGATCTCCGCCGCCGACGAGGACGCCTACTGGGAGACCCGCCCGCGCGGCAGCCGACTCTCGGCCGCCAGCTCCCACCAGAGCCACGAGCTGGGCAGCCGCGAGCAGCTCACTGCACGCCGCGCCCTGCTCGCCGAGCGCTGGGCCGGGCGGCCGATCCCGCGGCCCGCGCAGTGGGGCGGGTTTCGCATCGTCCCCGACGCCATCGAGTTCTGGACCTACCGCGCCAACCGCCTGCACCACCGCGAGCTGTTCCGCCGCTCGGCGCGTGGCTGGCGCCGCGCGCTGCTGCAGCCCTGAGGCGCCGCCCCCGGATCCGCCGGCTGGCCGAGCCACCGCCGCCTGGCGCGACCGTACCACGACTCGGACGAGCTCCCCGGCGCGGTGCGCGGGTGCAGCAGGACGGACGCGAGCCCTCGCCTCACCGCTGCAGAGGATAGTAGCCGACGCGCTCGACCACTGCCTGGCCCGGCGGCCCGAGCACCCAGGCGAGGAAGGCCTCGACCTCGGGGTCGACCGGCTCCAAGGCGTAGAGGTAGAGCGTGCGCGCGAGCCCGTAGGCGCCGCTGCGCCCCGTCTCGGCACTCCTCTCGACCGCCGGCGAATCCGGCGTTCGCTGGATCTTGAGCTGCTTGAGCCCGTGGGCGTACGCGACCCCGCCGTAGCCCAGCCCGTTCTCGTCTTGGCGCACCGAGTCGACCACCGCCCCGGTGCCGGGCAGCGATTCGATCTCGGGTGCGAAGTCGTCGTCGCCCAGGACGAGTTCCTTGAGCAGCCAGTAGGTTCCCGAGCTCTGCTCGCGCCCGTACACGGCGATCGGCGCATCCCGCCCGCCGAGATCGCGCCAGCTCGCGGCCCGCCCGGTCAGGACGTCGTGCAGCTGGGCCAGGGTGAGCGCGTCGACCGGATTCGAGGGGTGCACGTAGATCGAGAGCAGGTCGAGCGCGACCGGGATGCGGCGCAGCCGCCGCCCGGTGCGTGCCTCGGCGCGAGCCACCTCGTCGTCGTGCAGCGACCGCGACGAGGCGGCGAGGTCCGCGGTGTGATTGATGAGTGCCGCGACACCGGTGACCGAGCCTCCGCCGTTGAGCTGGATGCGCGCCTCGGGCCGAACGGCGCCGTAGGCCTCGATCCAACGCTGCGCGAGAATCACCATCGTGTCCGAGCCCCGCATCGTCACGGCTCGTGCCTGCGCGGGTCGTGCGCCACTCGACGCCGAGAGCCCCACGACCGCGGCAAGGACCGGAGCCAAGCAGCGCAGCGCGCTCCGGCACCACGCCGCGCGACCGACTGTCGCGCGACCGACTTGAGCCCGCGCCGGGTTCCGGCTAACGGGTCGGTTCTCGCTGCCCGAAGGATCGGAGGGATTCGTGCTCGAACGCTTCATGCCGCGCCAGGTGGTGTTCTTCGACTACTTCGAACGCATGGCCGCAAAGACCCTCGAGGGCTCCAAGGCGATGCTCGATCTGTTCGAGGATTGCACGAACGTCCCGGACAAGGCCAGACGCATCAAGGCGATCGAGCACGAGGGCGACCTGATCACCCACCAGTGCATCGAGGAGCTGCACAAGACGTTCATCACCCCGATCGACCGCGACTCGATCCACCGCCTGATCACCCGCATGGACGACATCCTCGACCTGATCGAGGCGGTCAGCGAGCGCTTCAACCTCTACGACATGCACTCGCCCACCGAGGAGATTCGCCAGCTGGCCCGCGTGCTGGTGTTCAGCGTCGAGCAGGTCGGCAAGGCGGTGCGTGGCCTGCGCAACATGAAGAACGCTCCGCAGATCCTGGTCGAGTGCGTCGAGATCAACAGCCTCGAGAACGAGGCCGACACGCTGCTGCGCGTCGCCGTGGGAAAGCTCTTCCGGACCGAGACCGACCCGCTGGCGGTGATGAAGTGGAAGGAGCTCTACGAGGGCATCGAGGAGGCGACCGACCGCTGCGAGGACGTCGCCAACCTGGTCGAGGGCATCGTCCTCGAGTACGCCTGAGAGCCGCTCGTGTCCCTGGAACCCATTCTCCTGATCGCCGTCGCGATCATCGGGATCGCGCTCGTCTTCGACTTCATCAACGGCTTCCACGACGCCGCGAACTCGATCGCGACGGTGGTCTCGACGCAGGTCCTCTCACCCAACCGCGCGGTCCTGTGGGCGGCCTTCTTCAACTTCATCGCCGCCTTCGGCTTCAACACCCACGTCGCCAAGACGATCGGCAAGGACGTGATCGACATCGACGCGATCGGGACCGGCGCGGCGCTGGCCGTGGTCGCGGCCGCGCTGGTCGGCGCGATCGTCTGGAACCTGATCACCTGGTACCTGGGCCTGCCCAGCTCGTCGTCGCACGCGCTGGTCGGCGGGCTGGTCGGCGCCGCGGTGGCCGAGGCGAGCAGCTTCTCGCTGGTGCACTGGGCGGGCATCCGCAAGATCGCCGTGTTCATCGTCATCGCACCGACGCTCGGGCTGGCCATGGGTGCGGCCCTGATGATCCTGCTCGCCTGGACCTTTCGCCGCTGGCCGCCGCTGCGAATCGACCGCTGGTTTCGCGTCGGCCAGCTGTTCTCCGCGGCCTTCTACAGCCTGGGCCATGGCCTGAACGATGCACAGAAGACCATGGGGGTGATCTTCATGGTCCTGCTCGCGACCGGCCGACTCGCCCCCGAGGAGGCCAAGCTCGGGATCATCCCCTTCTGGGTCATCCTGATCTGTCACGCGGCGATGGGCGCCGGCACGGCGATGGGCGGCTGGCGGATCGTGCGCACCATGGGGATGCGCATCACCAAGCTCAAGCCGGTGGGCGGCTTCGCCGCCGAGACGGCGGGCGGG
>CAZGUU010000409.1:0-4312 GCA_964529315.1 uncultured Enterobacteriaceae bacterium | reverse complement strand
GGCCCGCCGTTGGCTCCTCCCGCGTGGCCGCCGGTCGCGGCTGCGCCGTTGCTCTCGGCGTCGCCGACGGCTCTCGCGCCTGCCGGGGCCATGCCGCCGCTGCCCGCCAGGTGGCGCACGTTGGCCGGTATCACCAGCCGGCCCCGCGCCACCTCGGCGCGGATGAATTCGGGTGTGGTGCACTCCCGCTCGGCGACGCGCCGCATCTCGGGCGTGACGATTCCGTTGCGTGCACTCTCCAGCTGCGTCATGGGCGATCGACCTCGCGGCGGGGCGGCGCCCGCCGCCGCTGCCTGCGGTTCTACGCCCCGTCCCCGCATGGATCAAGGCGGCGTCTCGCGCCGGTCGCAGCCCGAGGGCGCTGCTCCCGCGCTACGCGCGCACGGCCGCCGCGCTGCTGCCCTGCGGGAAGAGGTGCCTGCGCCAGGGGGTTCGGCCGATCACGCTGGTCAACGCCGAGAGCACGAGCAGCGTGGCGAGGCTCGAGGTGACCATGGCCAGAGCGACCAGCGCACCGAGCTGGACGTGGAAGGAGAAGCCCGAGAAGCAGAGCGTCGAGTAGCCGAGCGCGATCGCGCTCGAGACGAAGAGGATCGCCTTGCCCGAGGTGCGCAGCGTGGCGTGCATCGCTCGGTCGAGGTCACCGCTCGCGGCGAGCTCCTCGCGCAGGCGGAACAGGAAGTAGACCGCGTAGTCGGCGCCGATGCCCACCGACATCGCGGCCACCGCCGACGTGACGATGTCGAGCGGGATGCCGAGCGCACCCATCACGGCGAAGTCGATCGCCACGGCGAGCGCCAGCGGCACGGCGACCAGCAGCCCGGCCAGCGGGCTGCGCAGGAGCAGCCCCGCGACGACGATCGTGATCAGCGTGATCTGCGCGACGTTGGCCAGCTTTCCCTCGACCATCGCGTCGGTGAGCGCGCCGTTGGAGGCGAGCGTGCCCGAGATGCGGAAGCCGTAGCCCTGGGGCAGCTCCTCGGCGAGGATGCGGCTCGCCTCGGCGATCACTCGCTTGCCGTAGCTCGTGCTGTCGTCGTGCAGCAGGACGACGACCTTGGCGATGCGGTTGTCGGCGGTGACCAAGGTGGAGAGGTCGTGGTTCTCCGCGAACTCGTAGAGCAGCAGGTACTGGGTGGCCAGCGCCTGCGTGTCGGGCAGCTCACCGCGTGCGTCGGAGCCCGCGACCCCGCGGTGCATCGTCTTCAAGCGGTCGACGATCGACAGCGCCCGACCCACGCCGCCGATCTTCTCGACGCGGCGCTCGAAGCGGTCGATCGCCGCGATCGCCTCGGGGCGGGTGATCGCCCCCTCGCCGGGCCCGTCGACGAGGAACACCAGCGTGCTGGTCCCGGCGAAGTGGCGGTTCAGCAGGTCGTCCTGCACGCGGACCGGCGAGCCGGCCGAGAACTCGCGCTTGAAGCTCGTGTCCACCTCGACGCGGCTGCCGAGCACGGCGCAGAGCGCGAGCGTCGCGATCGTGCCGGCGACCACCCAGCCGGCGCCCGGTCCGCAGACCAGCGTCGCCACGCCGTCGAGCCAGCGATCGAGCCACGGGTGCGTCTCGCGCTCGCGCTCGGTCTCGCGGGCGCGCGGCGTGGGCAGCGCGGCCCGCAGCGCGGGGATGATGGTCAGCTCGATGGCCAGAGTGGAGACGATGCCCAGCGCGGTGAAGACGCCGAAGGTGCGGATCGTCTCGATGTCGAAGCTGAGCAGCGAGAGGAACGAGAGCGCCGCGATCGTCCCGGCGGCGATCATCACGCGGCCGACGCGCACCGTGGACTCGACCACCGCGGCCTCGCTGTCGCCGAGACGGGCGAGCTCCTCGTAGTAGCGCTTGAGGATCTGCACGGCGTGGCCCGCGGCCACGGCCAGGATCAGGATCGGCGTCGTCGTGTTGAACGGATCGAGCGGCACCCGCAGCCAGCCCATCAGCCCCACCGCCCACACCACGGCGAGCAGGGCGGTGAGCAGCGGCAGGAAGATCGCCTGCCGGGTGCGGAACGCGTCGTAGTGCACCAGCGCGATCACCAGCAGGGCGATGGGGAAGTAGTAGACCATGCGCCCGGCGTAGTCGCCGACCGCCGAGGCCATGACCACCGGGCCCGAGAGCGCATGCGTGAAGCTCCCGTCGTCGTTCTCGTCGAGCACGCGGAGCACGGCGCGGTGCAGGTCGCCGTAGGCCGGCAGGTCGGGGCCGAGCTCGAAGCTGGCGTAGATCGCCAGCGATCGGCCGTCCTGGGCGAGCAACGTGCCGACGAAGTCGCGGTTGGCGAGCACGCGCGCGCGCACCCGATCGGCTTCCTCCTGCGTCTCGGGAGCGCGCTCCATGACCGGCACGGAGGAGAACGCGCCCGCCGAAGGCTGCACGTCCTGCATGGCCGGCGAGGCGATGCTCTGGAGCAGTGGCGCGACCGCTCCGGGGATGCGCGCGAGCCCATCGGTGATGCGCTTCACCCGGCCGAGGAATGCGGGGGTGAAGGGGTGGCCGTCGTTGGGCCAGAGACCGATGACGGCCAGGTTCTTGTCGCCGAACGTGCGGTGCATGTCGTTGAGCGCGACGATGTGTGGGTGGTCCTGCGGCAGGTTGCGGTCGGGATCCACGACCACGCGCAGCCGGCCGATGCCCGCGCCCAAGGCCAGTGAGACGGCGAGCGCGAGGAGCAGGACGGCACGGCGGTGGCGCACGACGAAGGTCGCGTAGGAGCGCAGCAGCGGTCGCTCGCCCGTGGGGTCCGCCGGCCCGCTCGCGGGCCGGGAAGTGGGCCCGGGTGGAGATCCCACCCGGTGGGTGGGATCAGAAGGAGTAGCGGACACGGGTGTAGACCTCTCCGTTCTGCCGATACTGGCCGATGATCGAGTTGCGGTCGCCCCAGATGCCGAGCACCCCGGCGATCAGCTGCAGGCCGTCGAGCACCGTGTAGTCGAGCTGCGTGCGCAGCATCTGGTAGCCGCTCTCGATGCCCCAGACGAAGAGCACCTGGCCCTCCAGGCGATCGGACATCCAGCGCCGGCGCAAATTCGCCGTGAGCCGGGTGTCGACGTCGCGGATCAGCAGCCGCTGGTCGTTGTGCAGCAGGATGGTCTGGAAGAGCTCGAGCAGCGGAATGAAGTCGCCCAGAACCGTATCCGCGCCTACGCCCCACTCGACCGCGTCGCGCTCGACGAAGGCGGGCATCTCGACCGCCTCGCCGGCGACCAGCCTCGCCAGCGCCGCCGGATCCTCGAGGATCTTGCCGGTGACCTCGCGCACGGTGAACGGGTAGGGTCGGCGGAAGCGCCAGGCGCCCTCGGCGCGCACGGTGAGCGGCCCGACGGGCATCGCGGCGTCGGCGCCGAGCGACTGGAAGCGCCGGTAGGCGGGTCTCAGCACCGTCTTGGAGGCGACCGCGACCGGCCCGCCGCCGGCCGGGACCGTCGAGGGCGCCACGCTCACCGTCACGTCGAAGTTGGGCGTCGGGTCGAAGCCCTCGAAGAACGCGAGCGCCCAGTCGGTGCCGTGCGAGCGGCCGGAGAGGCGAATGCCGAGATTGCCGTTTCCCAGATCGCGGCCCGGCGCCGAGGCGTTGCGCACCTCCTGGTCGACGCTCACCTCGCATGGGCAGGGCGTTCCGGGGTGGGCGCCGACCGAGATTCGGTCCTCGGCGAGTGCCGCGGGCGCAAACCAGCGCTCTTCGAGCAGCGGGAAGCGCCACGGCACGTCGATCGGCTCCCACACCACGGCGAGACGACTCTCCTCGGGTAGCGCGCCACGCCACGACGGCGGGAAGAGCCAGGTGGCGGCGATCGCCGGGACGGCGATCTTCGCTCGCTTCTCGTCGTCGAGCAGCGGGTCCTGGTATTGGCGCGGGTTGAGCAGGTCGTTGGGCTGGATCGCGTCGAGTCGGCCCCAGAAGAGCTTCTGCTTGCCCAGGCGCAGGTCGATCGACTCGCCCGACCAGGCGACGTAGGCGTCGTCGAGCTCGAGCGAGGGGGAGAAGTTCTGGAAGGTCTCGTCGAGGTTGAACACCCCGGCGCGCGGGTCGTCGGGCGGCCCACCCCACAGGCCGATCGCCGAGAGGCGCCAGCGCAGCCGCCGCGACAGGCGCTGCTCGCCGTGCAGGTCGATGCGTGCCTGCGGGTGCTGCCTGGGGCTCGAGGCATCGAGCCGAACGATGCCGTTCAGCTCGAGGCTGCCGCCGATTCGCGGCGGTGCCACCCCTGCGCCCGCGGCCGCGGACGGCGGGGCGGCCACGAGCGCGAGCGCGATCGAGGCGGCGATTGCTGTCGCCAGGGCCGCGCGCGCGCGCCTCGAGCCGGGAGCGCGCCAAGC
>CAZGUU010000408.1:0-4317 GCA_964529315.1 uncultured Enterobacteriaceae bacterium | reverse complement strand
CCGCCTGGCCGGCTGCTGGGGGCGGTCGGGCGGGTGCGGGGCAGCCGCGGGCCCGGGCAGCCGCAGGTGGACAATCCGCCACGGCCGCGTGCTAGTCTGCAGAGCATGTCTAGCGTCGGTCCACGCGCCGCCGGCGGCAAGGCGCTGCCGGTCGGGGTGCGATCTCGGGAGGGGCCGCTGCGCTCGAGCCACGGGCTGCGCCTGCTCGAGCACGTGAGCTCGCTGATCGGCGAGTCGGAGAACCTGCAGGAGACCCTGGACAGCGTCGTCGAGGTGGTCGCCGAGCGCATGCGGACCGAGGTCTGCTCGGTCTATCTGCTCGACGCCGACACCTCGACGCTGACCTTGTGGGCCACGACCGGCCTGGACCGCAGCGCCGTCGGCCGCGTCCGGATGCGCACCGACGAGGGCCTGACCGGCATGGTGATCGAGACCATGGAGGCGGTCGCCGTCCAGGACGCGCCGGTCCACCCGCGCTTCAAGTTCTTCCCCGAGACGCGCGAGGAGCGCTTCCATTCCTTCCTCGGCGTGCCGGTCCTGGAGAAGCGCGCGCCGCTCGGGGTGCTCGTCGTGCAGAGCTTGCGGCGGCGCCAGTTCACCGCCGACGAGGTGAGCCTGCTGCGCACCATCGCCGGACAGCTGGCCGCGGTCCTCGTCCAGGCTCGGCTGCTCGACAGCCTGAAGATCAAGGAGCAGGAGCAGTCCGACTTCCGCAAGCGGATGCTCGAGACGATCCGCCGGCTGCAGGGTAGTGAGCGGCCGTTGGAGGGAGCGGCGGCGACGGCGCTGGCTCGCGACCCGGGCGAGCGCCTGCGCGGCATCGCGGCCTCGCCCGGATTCGGCATCGGCCGGGCCCACATCCTGCACCCGCAGGTCCAGTTCTCGGAGATCGAGGACCGGCCCTGCGACGACCCGGCGGCCGAGGTGGAGCGCTTCGACCGAGCCGTGGATAGGGCGGCCGCGGACCTCGAGCAGCAACGCGCCAAGATGGACGAGATCCTGCCCGAGGCCACGGGCAAGATCTTCGACGCCTACCTGCTGATGCTGCGCGACGAGACGGTCGCCGATCGCGTCCGGGTGATGATCCAGGAGGGAACCTGCGCCGAGTTCGCCGTGCGCCGGACGGTCGAGGAATACGTCGCGGCGTTCGAGGACATCGAGGATCCCTACTTCCAGGAGCGAGCGCTCGACATCAAGGACATCGGCCAGCGCGTGGTGCGCATCCTGCTCGGCATCGACCACAGTCCCCAGAGCACACTGGGCGAAGGCAGCGTGCTGGTCGCGCGCGAGCTCACCCTGACCGATCTCTCGGAGATAGACCCCAAGCGCCTGCGGGGCATCGCGCTCGCCACCGGCGGCGTCACCTCGCACGCGACGATCCTGGCCAAGTCCTTCGAGATCCCGACGGTGGTCGGCGTCGAGCAGCTGCTCTCGCACGTCGTCGAGGGCGACGAGGTGATCGTCGATGGCAACGCCGGTGTGGTCTACCGGCAGCCGGGGCCGGAGGTGGTGCGCGAGTACCAGCGAATGGAGGGTGACTACCGCGCCTTCAACGAGCGGCTCGAGCGCCTGCACGACCTGCCGGCGGTCACGACCGACGGCCGCCGCGTGCTGCTGCACGCCAACGTCGGGCTGGTCGGCGACGTGCTCCTCGCCAAGCGACACGGCGCCGAGGGGGTCGGGCTCTACCGCACCGAGTTTCCGTTCATCTCCTTCCGCGAGTTCCCCTCCGAGCAGGAGCAGATCGACATCTACCGCAAGGTCATCACCGGCATGGAGGGCAAGCCGGTCACCACGCGCACGCTCGACCTCGGTGCGGACAAGTACCCCGCCTACCTGCACGTGCCGCAGGAGGAGAACCCCTTCCTCGGCTGGCGCTCGATCCGCGTCTCTCTGGAGATGCCGGAGTTCTTCAACCTGCAGCTGCGCGCCGTCCTGCAGGCGGCGCTGTGCGGCCCGACGCGCCTGCTGCTGCCGATGATCTCGTCGCTCGACGAGGTGCTCCAGGTCAAGGAGATGCTCGAGGCGGCGCGGCGCGAGCTCGGGCGAGAGGGGGTGCCGCACGTCGAGCACCTGCCGCTCGGCATCATGATCGAGGTTCCGTCTGCTGTGCATCTCGCGCCGGAGCTGGCGCGCGAGAGCGACTTCCTGTCGATCGGCACGAACGACCTCATCCAGTACCTGCTCGCCGTCGACCGCAACAACCGCAAGGTCGCGCCGCTCTACCAGCCGCTTCACCCGGCCGTGATCACCGCCATCTCGGAGTGCGTGCAGGCGGCGCGGTCCGCGGGGAAGCCGATCTCGATGTGCGGCGAGATGGCCGCGGATCCGATGTGCACGCTGCTGCTGCTCGGCCTGGGGCTCGACGAGCTGAGCATGGAGCCATTCTTCATCCCGGTGATCAAGCAGCTCATCCGCACCGTCTCCTACGAGGCGGCGGCCGACCTCGGGCGGCACGTGCTCGGCCTCTCCCGGGTGGGCGAGATCAAGAGCGCGGTGTTCGACGCGATGCGGTCGCTCGGGGTGGTCGAGCTCCTCGAGATGTACCAGTAGCGGCGGCCCGCGCTCTCAGCGCGCCAGGATCGCGACCGAGGCGTTGGCGCCGCGCCCCACGGAGTGCGCCAGGGCGACGCCGCATCGCTCGACTTGGCGCGGGCCGGCGGCGCCGCGCAGCTGCCAGGTGAGCTCTGCGACCTGGGCGAGCGACGAGGCGCCGAGCGGCTCGCCCCTGGCGAGCAGACCGCCGCTCGGGTTCACCGGCAGGCGCCCGGTCATCTCGCCATGGCCCTCGGCGACGAAGCGGCCACCCTGGCCGCGTGCGCACAGGCCGAGCTCCTCGAGCGAGAGGATCTCGCGTCCCGAGTCGGTGTCCTGCAGCTCGACCACATGGAGGTCGTCGGGGCCGAGGCCCGCCGTCTCGTACGCTTCGCGGGCGGCGAGCTCGGTGGGGCTGGGGGGCTCGGGCCCGGGGCGGCCGCACAGGGGGGTGTGCTCGCCGAGTACGCTGCCCGGGATGTGCGAGCGCAGCACCGCGGCCACGACGCGGATCGGCACCCCCTGGGGGCCCGGGCGCGCGGACAGCACCACCGCCGCGGCGCCCTCGTTGGGCGAGCAGAGCATGTAGCGAGTGAGCGGATCGCAGACCGTCTCGGCGCCGAGCACCTCCTCGAGGGTGAGGGCCTTGCGGTACATGGCGGCAGGGTTGTGCACCCCGTGGGCGTGGTTCTTGACGGAGACCCGCGCGAGCAGCTCGCGGGTCACGCCGGAGGTCTCCATCAGGCGTCGCGCGCGCAGAGCGAAGTAGGCCGGCGCCGGCGATAGGCCGGCGGCCTCGCACCACGGAGGGAAGAAGCTCGAGCGGATGATCCCGCGCGGCATCTTCTCCAGGCCGAGCACCAGGACCGCCTCGCGCTGGCCCGAGGCGACCGCCGCGGCGCCGAGCGACAGCGCCGCGCCACCGCTCGCGCAGCCGGCCTCCACGTCGACGATGGGCATGCCCGAGAGGCCAAGGCCGGTCAGCACCTTGTGGCCGGCGGCGACGCCGCCGTAGACCGTGGCGCAGAAGGCGGCCTGGAAGCCGCCTCGCCCGAGGCCCGCCTCCTCGAGCGCCGCCCGGACGGCGATCTGGCCGAGCCGGGTGGCGTCCCGGTCGGCGAACCGGCCGAAGGGGTGCATGCCGATCCCCGCGACGTAGACCGGCCGCGTGCTCACGAGCGCGCCGCCCCGTCGTCGCAGGGCGCATAGGCCCAGCTCAGGACCTCGTCGCCCTGGTCGTCGACGTGTAGTGACGCGATCTCCAGGACGACGGGCAGGCCGGCGCGCAGCGCCTCGAGGCGCGTCTCGGTCAGGCGCGTCACGATACGCAGGCCCTCGGGCAGATCGACGACGCCGAAGCCGTAGGGCAGGGGTCCGCGGTAGCCCGGCGGCCGCGCGGTCACCACGGTGTAGAGCGCCAGCACGCCCCGGGCGCCCACCGCCTGGGTCGAGCACTCGCCGTGGCCGCAGTAGGGGCAAGCGTCGGTCGCGGGGAAGCGGAGCGTCGCGCAGGCGTGGCAGCGGGCGGCGATCAGGTGCGGGCCGCGCGGGTCGTCGGGTGGTGTGAACAGGGCCGGGTGGATCGGCACGCGTGCCACGCGCGCCGCTTACCACCGCCTTGTGCCCCGGGGCAACGAAGCCGCCTCGGCTGCGTGGTCGTTTGCCTGGCCTGGCGGCGGCCGTCTGCGGGCTCGCCCGGCCCCGCACGGCGCCTCGCCGGGCTGCTCGAGCCACGCTGCTCGGCGCCGCGGGGTGGGCGCCGGCCGGGTGGAAAACGGGCTC
>CAZGUU010000407.1:0-4318 GCA_964529315.1 uncultured Enterobacteriaceae bacterium | reverse complement strand
CCGCGCGATCCGGTCACGCTCATGCACCCGCAGGCCCGTGGCCTCTTCCCCTGCGGCGAGGGAGCGGGCTACGCGGGCGGGATCGTCTCGGCAGCGCTCGACGGCGTGGCCTGCGCCGAAGCGCTCTGTAGGCTCCTGGACGGCGCTGCGTAGCGCGGCGCGCAGCGGCGCCCGCCGGCGTGCGACGGAGCGCCGGCTGCCGTGCATCGAGATCGGCAGGGCGAGCCGCCCGCGGGGCCCTCCACATCCGTGGGTGCGGGGCATGGTCGGGTGCGTTGCACAGGGCGCCTGCTCGTGCGGAGACTGAGCCCTGGCCGCACGCCGCGGCCGCAGCGCGAGGAGACGCCACATGGGAGTGACCTGGCACCGGACCGCGTTCGTCGACGACGCGGATGCGCAGCTCAGCGTGCGCGCCAAGGTGGTGAACTACGGCCTGGGCTGCTTCGGCGGCATTCGTGCGTACTGGAGCGAGCCTCGCCGCGAGCTGTTCGTCTTCCGCCTGCAGGACCACGTCGATCGCTTGGTGGAGTCGGCGCGAATTCTCGGCATCGAGCCGCCGCTGCCCGCAGAGAGGATCGTCGAGCTCGTCGTCGAGCTGCTGCGGCGCAACCAGCGCCGCGCCGACACCTACATCCGGCCGCTGATCTACGTCGATTCCGACGAGCTCTCGCCGACCATGACCGACGTGCCCGTGTCGCTCAGCGTCTACTGCCTGCCGATGGGTCGCTACTTCGGCCACGAGTCGATCCACTGCTGCGTCAGCTCGTGGCGCCGCGTCGCCGACAACGCCATCCCGTCGCGCGCCAAGCCCACGGGGGCCTACCTCAACTCGGCGCTGGCCCGCGCCGAGGCACGGCGCAACGGCTTCGACGAGGCGCTGCTCCTGACCGAAGCCGGTGACGTGAGCGAGGGCAGCGCCGAGCACCTCTTCCTGATGCGACGGGGCCAGCTGGTCAGCCCGCCCTCGACTGCGGACAACCTCGAGGGCATCACCCGGCGGACGATCATCGATCTGGCCCGCGCCGAGCCGCTCGGCTTGGACTTCGTCGAGCGCCGGATCTCGCGCACCGAGCTCTACGTGGCCGACGAGGTGTTCCTCTGCGGTACGGGTGCCGAGGTGACGCCGGTGTCGCGCATCGATCACCGGACCATCGGCGACGGTCGTGTGGGGCGCGTGACGCGAGCGATCGCCGAGTGCGTACACGCCGTGGTGCGCGGCGCGGACCCGACGTGGGAGCGCTGGCTCACGCCGGTGTGGCGCGACTGCGGCGCCGCTGGCCGCGCCGTCCGTGCGCCGGCGGCTACTCCACGCTCGGCGGGAGAGCGAGGACGGGACGCTTCAGGCCGTGGACGAGCAGGTCCCCGAGAGCCTCGCCGTTTGCCATCGCGAGCCCGGTGATGGCCAGAATGTATGCTGGCGCCCCTTGACGGGGGGCTGGCATGACCCTCGCGAGCGCTGCTCCATCGGCCCGTACATATCGGGAGTTGAACTCCCGATATGTACGGGTACAATTCTCGTGTGATCCCCCGGCTTCTCCAGGACGAGTTGCGAACCCAGCTCCGCGAGTTTCCGATCGTGACGGTGCTCGGGCCGCGGCAGGCCGGCAAGACCACGCTGGCGCGCGCGACGGTTCCCGACTTCGAGTACGTCAGCCTCGAGGATCCCGACACCCTCGCGATCTCCATGGAGGATCCACGCGGCTTCCTGGAGCGGCGTGCGCAGCACGTCGTCTTCGACGAGATCCAGCGTGCGCCGCACCTGTTGAGCTACCTGCAAGGGATCGTCGACGAGGGCGGCGGCAGCGGGCGTTTCGTCCTGACCGGCTCGCACCAACTCCAGCTGCGGGAGGCGATCGGCCAGTCGCTGGCGGGGCGAACGGGCATGCTGCACCTGCTTCCGTTGTCGATCCCCGAGCTCGAAGGAGGCGGAATCCGCTTCGAGCGCTTCGAGGACTACCTGCTGCACGGCTTCCTCCCGCGCGTGCACGCCGAGGGCCAGCGGCCGCGGGTAGCCTACGCGAGCTACTACCAGACCTACGTCGAACGGGACGTTCGTCGACTGATTCGACTGAAGGACGCGACGCTGTTCGAGACGTTCATGAAGCTCCTCGCCGGGCGGGTCGGCCAGCTCGTGAATTACGCCTCCCTGGCCGGCGACATCGGCGTCGATGCCAAGACGCTGGGCAGCTGGCTTTCGATCCTGGAGGCCTCCTTCGTCGTCTTCCGGCTGCCGTCCTATCACCGAAATTTCGGCAAGCGCCTCCTGAAATCACCAAAGATCTACTTCACCGACACCGGCCTGCTCTGCTACCTGCTCGGGATCGAAGAGCCGGATCAGGTCCGTCGCGATCCGCTGGTCGGCAGCCTCTTCGAAAACCTCGTCGTCCTGGAGGCGCTCAAGGCGCGCTACAACCAGGCGCGGCAGCCGGCTCTGTCGTTCTTCCGCGACAACCACGGCCACGAGATCGACCTCCTCCTCGACAGTGGTCGCTCGCTGCACGGGATCGAGATCAAGTCGGCGAGGACCTACAACGCCTCGTTCAAGAAGAACCTGTGCTGGTTTCGTGAGAGCGTCGCTCCGCTGGCGCGCGCGGCAGTCGTCTACAACGGCGACGCCCACACCTTCACCGACGGGATCGACGCCCTGCCGCTGCGGCGCGCGCACGAGATCTTCGAGGGGGCGTGAGGTCGGGGACGAAGACGCCGTGGAAGTACGGCGACATCGGCCCAACGAGGGGCGCTCCTTCAGGTCTCCCACTCGATCGGTGCGCGCGGGTCGGGTCGACGGATGCAGAGCGTGCCCGCTGCGCTGGCTCACGCCGGTGTGGCGCGACTGCGGCGCCGCTGGCCGCGTCCTCCAGGCTCCGGCGGCTACTCCGCGCTCGGCGGGAGCGCGGACACGGGACGCTTCAGGCCGTGGACGAGCAGATCCCCGAGAGCCTCGCCGTTTGCCACCGCGAGCCCGGTGATCGCCAGGCCGAGCAAGCCGAAGAGCAGTGCCAGGATCGTCTCCTGACGGCGCGACAGCAGCTCCTCCTTGCGCCGGCGCTTGCGGCGCGCTGGCCCAGGCTCAGACCCTCGCGGGAGCACGGCCCCGGGGGTGAGCTTCGGCAAGACCAGCCTTTTCGCCGACTGCGTCACGCGTGCGAGCTCCTCGCCTCCCTTGATCGCCAACCGGGCGGCAAAATACAAGTGGCTTTTTTGGTGGAAGCCCGAGCCGCTGCGAGGCGCCCCCGAACGGTCCGTTTGGGCGTATGAGCGGGCGGCGCCGGCCGGGGGCGGGACCGCTCGAAGGGGATTCCCTGGCTGCCGGGCGGGCCGCCGGCCTGCGGCCTCTACCCGCGAGCCTTCAGGACGTCGCGGATCTCCGCCAGCAGGACCTCGCCGCGGGGTGGTGGCGGCGGGACGGCCTCCTCGACCTTCTTCAGTCGGTTGATCTGCTTGACGAGGAGGAAGATGGCGAAGGCGATGATCGAGAAATCGACCACAGTCTGGACGAAGGCTCCGTAGGCGAGGACCGGCGCCCCGGCCTTGCGAGCCTCGTCGAGGGTCGCGTAGGAGGCTCCCGAGAGGTTGACGAACAGCCCCGTGAAATCGACCTTGCCGAGCAGCAGGCCGATCGGGGGCATGAGCACGTCGTTGACGAACGAGGTCACGATCTTGCCGAAAGCGCCGCCGATGATGATTCCGATGGCCAGGTCGATGACGTTGCCCCGCATCGCGAAGTCGCGGAATTCCTTGAGCATGCTCCCTCCGGACGGCGCGAGGCCGTCGCCATGGGGCGGCCGTGTGCCGCCGTACATCGGGACACGGCCGGTCGCGCCTCGCACGCTGCGCGCGGCATTGCGCCGGTCGGCGGTGCCCCTCGGCCCGTCCCACCGCCGGGTGCGGTCTCCGTCTGCGACGGTCCGCGACCCGATCCCCGGCGGCTGGCCATCGGCCGACGCCTACCAGCTCGAGACCTTCTGTCAATGGGACAGGGGATCCGCTGCGCAGCCGGAGCCGCGAGCCGGGTGGGAGTGTCGCCGGCTCGCATCGGGGGTGGGAAGACGGCGCGCGTTGCGGGCGGGGCCCGTGCGGGCGCGGGCCGTGCTTGCCGGGCCGCTGCGCTCGGGGCAGATCCTCGAACTGGCCGACTGATGGCACTTCCGGCACTGACACTTTTCGTCGCCGATGTGCCGCGCTTGGTCAGTCCTGGAGGTGAAGTGACGCGGAGCGGCAGGGTCAGCCGAGAAGTAGGTCACACCTGACGGGCTGCGCAGCCTGGCACGCCCCCTGCATCAGGGATGGCGCAACCCTCCTCTCACCTGCTCGGAGT
>CAZGUU010000406.1:0-4322 GCA_964529315.1 uncultured Enterobacteriaceae bacterium | reverse complement strand
CGCCCGTCGCGCCAGGCGGCGGACGGGCCGCGTCGGGCGGCGTGCGTCACGGAACGAAGTAGATGCCGTTCACCGCGATGATCGGCGTCGACGGGTGCGGCCCGAATCCCACCGGGTAGATGCCAGAGGTCGGGTCGCTCATCAGCGGGATCACCGGTGGCGGGTAGCCGGGGTCGGGCATGTAGCAGACGGTTCGCGACTCGTAGGAGGCTACCCCCAGCCCACCCTTCTTCGAAGGGATGCAGCCGGTGCCCTCGGCGTACAGATCGACCTTGATCTTGACGTTGCCCTTGCTCACCTCGCCGCGCAAGACGGCCGTCGTGTTGATCGGCAGCCCCCCGGCGTTGATCTTGGAGTCGGCGACACAGATCACCTCGTCGCCGGTCCCGGGTAGTCCGTCGGTGTCCGCAAGTGTCGTCTTGAGGAGCTGGATCTGCACCTTGCACTTGTCGTCGCCCTGCGTCTTGCCCTTGCTCACGCCGTTGATCCAAAAGCCGGTGGGGACCTTCGTGCCCGTGTCGACGGGAGCCCCGAGGCTGGTGACCACCGGGCTCACCATCGTCGACTGGGTCTTGTCTCCCGCGAGCGACCAGCCGGGCACGGCGATTGCCGCTGCGAGCAGGGCAGCGCCCCAGACCTTTTTCATCGTCGCCTCCATGTCGTCGAGTGCTTGCTTCGCGCCGGGAGGGCGATGCCGAGGTCCGACCGCGAGCCTCCCCGGCGTCGCTCGGGCCGCATCGGTCGCGACCACCGCAGCCGATGCGAGAGTCTCTACGGCAGACGCTCGATCGCCGTCAAGGAACTCTTGTGCCCGGTCGCCGTCTGACCGGTCGATCAGCACGCGGCAGCCACCCGCGCGCTCTGCCGAGCCGGGGCTGCGACCTCGGCTTGCAAGGCCGGTCCGAGCCATCGCCGTGACGAGCCCGTCTCCGGGATCCGCGTGTGCCGCGGCGCGCATCCCAGGCTGTGTTTCCCGCGAGCCTGTGGTACCCGATGCGCGGAGGAAAGCGTGATGCGAGCGGAGAGTGCGCTCGGGCCGGCCGGGCTGGTCGCGACGATCCTCGAGAGCCTGCCCATCCGCGTGTTCTGGAAGGACCGCGGCTCCCGCTACCTGGGCTGCAACGCGACGTTCGCGAGCGATGCCGGATTGTCCGACCCGGGGGAGATCGTCGGACGGACGGACGACGAGCTGGGCTGGTGCGAGCACGCCGCGCGCTCCCAAGCTGACGACGGCCGCGTCATGGAGAGCGGTGAGCCGCTGCTCGCGTACGAGGAGCAGAGGACGACCCCCGCGGGCGAGCAGCTCTGGCTGCGCACGTCCAAGGTGCCGCTGCGCGACGCAGGGGGCGCCGTCGTCGGCGTGCTCGGGATCTGCGAGGACATCACCGGGGCGAAGCTGGCCGCCGAGCGGCACGATCGGGAGCGCCGGGAGGCCGAGGAGGCGCTGCGGGCGAGCGAGCAGAAGTGTCGCGGCATCTTCGACGAGTCGGTGGCGGCGATCTACGTGTTCGATCGCCACAAGCGGTTCGTCGACGCCAACCAGGCCGGTTGCGATCTCCTCGGCTACGCGCGCGAGGAGCTGCTCGGCATGAGCATCCCCGACGTGGACGCGGACCCGGCCGTGGTTCGGCCGGCGCACGCGCAGCTACTCGGGGGCGAGCGGCTGGTGAACTTCGAGCACCGCCTGCGGCGCAAGGACGGCGGCGTGGTCACCGTGCTCAACAACTCGCGACCTCTCACCGGCGCCGACGGCGAGGTGATCGGCCTGCAGAGCACGCTGGTAGACGTCACCGAGATGCGCGCGGCGCAGCAGGAGCGCGAGCGGCTCCGGGACCAGCTCGCAGCGACGCAGCGCATGGAGTCCATAGGCCGCCTCGCGGGCGGCGTCGCCCACGACTTCAACAACCTGCTGGCCGTGGTCCTGTGCCGCACGCACGCGGCGCTCGATCTCATCGACCGCGCGCATCCGGCGCGCGGCGAGCTGCAGGAGACGCTCGAGGCGGCCGAGCGATCCGCGGACTTGACCAGGCAGCTGCTGGCCTTCGCGCGCCGCCAGACCGCGTCGCCGTCCCATCTCGACCTGGACGAGAAGATCGCCAGCCTGCTTCGCATGCTGGGGCCGCTGATCGGAGAGGACGTGCGCATCGTGTGGCGGCCGGCGGGCCGCCTGCCGGCGGTGACCATGGACCCGTCGCAGGTCGACCAGGTCTTGACCAACCTGTGCGTGAACGCCCGCGACGCCATCTCCGGGGCCGGCATGATCGAGATCGAGACGGCATGCGTCACGCTCGAGCCCGATGCGGCGGCGACGCGGGATCTAGAGCCTGGCGCGCACGTGCTGCTGCGCGTGCGCGACGACGGCGAAGGGATGAGCGCCGAGGTGTGCGCCCAAATCTTCGAGCCCTTCTTCACCACGAAGGGGCTCGGCGAGGGCACCGGCCTCGGCCTGGCGACGGTCTACGGCATCGTCCGGCAGAACCACGGCCACGTCGAGGTCGAGAGCAGGCCGGGCTCCGGCACCGAGTTCCGCATCTACCTGCCGGCGAGCCCGGGCGAGGCCGCGCCCACCCCCGCGCCCGCGCGCCCGGCGAGCGGGGGCAGCGAGACCATCCTGCTGGTCGAGGACGAGCCGGCGGTCCTGCGCATGGTGCAGCGCATGCTGCGGGGCCTCGGCTACACCATCCTGCCCGCCGGCACGCCGTCCGAGGCGCTGCGCCAGCTCGCTCGCGCCGACGGGCGCGTCGACCTGCTCCTGACCGACGTGATCATGCCCGAGATGCGCGGCGACCAGCTCGCCCGCCGGGTGCAGGAGCGCCACCCGGCTGCGCGCGTGCTGCTCACCTCGGGCTACCCGGACGATGCGGTCGCGCGCCATGGATTCGTGCCGCCGGGGACGCGTCTTCTCGCCAAGCCGTTCGAGCTCGACGCCCTCGCCCGCGCCGTGCGCGAAGCGCTCGACGAGCCGAGGTGAGGTGGCCGGCGGCGCGGGACGCTGGCGCGGCAGGGTGCCGTCACGCCGAGGACGTCGCGCACATGATGGCCGCGTTCGCGAGACCGGGCTGATCAGAACCGGACGTTGGGTTAGTGTCCCCCGGTGACGTGGGGCGAGCTGATCCGGCGGCTCGAGGCGGCGGGCTACGTCGAGCGCCGTCGAGTAAGGGGAGCCACCGGCAGCTCGTCCACCCGAAAACGGGGCGCGTGGTGACCGTGTCGGTCCACACGAAGAAGGACGTCGGCAAGGGGCTTGCGCACCGGATCGCCAGGGAGGCGGGGATATGACGCAGCACTTCACGGCCGTGATCGAGCGCGAGGAGAACGGCTCGTTCAGCGCCTACGTCGCCGGTGTGCCAGGGGTGTACGCGGCGGCCGACACGGCGGCGCAGGCCCGGCGCGCGATCCGGAGCGCGCTCGCCGCGCACCTCGACGCGCTCGCCGATCTGGGGCGCGAGCCCGAAGCGTGGAGCGACGTCGCCGTTCTGCGGTACGACCGCCCCGGCCGCACGGGTCGCGGGCGGCTCCGGCTCGTCGGTCTCGGCGCGTTTCTCGGCCGCGTGACCAGCGAGGCGAAGGCGCGCGCCGCACGCATCAACGGCCGCAAGGGCGGCAGGCCCCGTCGCGCAGCCTGAGAGCCTGAGCAGGAATCCCCTCCCGTTGCTCGGCTGCACCGGGTGACGACGCAGCCGTCGCGGCGGACCACAGGCACCCCCGGGGCCTGTCCGGGGATTGCTGCTCACGCTCTGAGCGGGCCGCCCGCTCCCTCACCTTCGCCGAAAACCGGGTCGGTCTTCCCAAGGCCCTACCCGTTCCAAGAGATGGAGCCTTCGGGAAAGTCGGGACGGCTCACCGGTGCCCCCCACCACGAAGGGGCGCCGGACTTGTGGCGTGCCGACATGGCGCGCACGTGCGATCGCCGTGTCCTGGTGTGCGGGCCTGGGCCCCCGCCCGGGGTCGAGCCCCGGCGCCCGGTGCGCTAGGGAGGGCCGGTGCGCCGGCCTGCCGCCATCGCTGGGATCCTCGTCGTGCTCGCCCTGGGGGCCTGGCTGCGCTGGACTCCGGCGCAGCGCGTGGCGGACCTGCGCCCGCGGCCTGACGCGCTGGAGTACGAGGAGGCGGCCCGCAGCCTGGCCGACGGCGAGGGCTACGCCCTGCGGATCGGCGCGGCCAAGTACCCGCCGCGCTATCCGCCGGGCTTCTCGGTGCTGCTCGTGCCGGCCGTGGCCGGGCTGGGCGAGCAGCCGGGCGTCGGGGTCTTGGTCGTCCTCGTGGCGGCGCTCGCGGCGATCGCCGGGACGGCGCGGCTCGGAGCGCTGGCCGCCGGGCTG
>CAZGUU010000405.1:0-4336 GCA_964529315.1 uncultured Enterobacteriaceae bacterium | reverse complement strand
GCCGGCCGGACGGCCTGCGAGTGCCCGGGCGTGCCTGGCGTGCGGCTCGACCGGCGCGCGCCCGATCCACCCCGGCGTGACGCCCAACGTGCGCTGCCGCTGCGGCCTGGTGTTCGTCGACCCGCTGCCGCCGCGCGAGGCCGTGCTGGCGCTCGAGGACGAGGCCTTCGAGGGGAACCTGCGCGACGAGACCTACGAGATGTTCGAGGCGTACTACCGCGGCTACCGAGAGGACCCGGTGGTGCAGGGCTTTCGCACCGCGCTCGCCCGGCTGCACGCCCTGACCGGCGGCGGACGGCTGCTGGACGTCGGCGTGGGAACCGGCCTGATGCTCCACCTCGCCACGCAGGCCGGCTTCGAGGCGCTGGGCGTCGAGATCTCGCCCGGAGCGGCGCGCCGTGCCCAGCAGGAGTTCGGCGTCGAAGTGCGCGTCGGCGACTTCGAGAGCCTCGCGCTCGATGCGCCGGTCGACGCGATCACCATGGCCGACGTGCTCGAGCACACCCACGACCCGCGCCGCACGCTGCGCCACGCGGTCTCGCTGCTGCGCCCCGGAGGCGTGCTGTTCGTCGCCGTGCCCAACCACCGCTCGACGCTGTTTCGCGCCGCGGACCTGATGATCCGCGTGCCGCGCCTGGCGCCGATGGCGCGGCGCATCTACGCCGACAACCACTACTACCACTTCACCCCGCGCACCCTGGACCGCGTGCTGCGGGAGGAGGGCTTCGAGGTGGTGGCGCTGAGCGGCGAGAGCCCGTACCTGGGCCGCTACCGCTTCCCCGCACCCGTCAAGCTCGGCCTGGCCGCGCTGATCGCCGCGGGTCGCTTGACCGGCCTCGAGGCGCGCGTCGAGGCCTATGCCGTGCGGCCCCGATCGGCATGAACCTCCACCTCGCGCGATACATCGATCGATGGGTCGGGCTGGGCGTCTGCTTCGCCCTCTGGCTCGTCGGCCGCCTGCTCGGCCGCGTGCGCGGCGTGCCCGGGGTGCCCGACCTGCTCGCCACGACGCCGCCCCGTCCGGGGCTCGAGCCGGCCGCACCGCGCCGCGCGCTGGCGATCAAGTTCTACGGCCTGGGCAACATCGCCATGATCCTGCCGACGCTGCAGGCGATGCGGCGCGGGCCGGCGGGCGCGCCGCCCTGCGAGATCGACTTCTTGACGCTGCCGGGCAACCTGCCGCTGCTGCGCGAGAGCGGGCTCGTGGCGAGCGCTCTGACCGTCGAGGTGGGCAGCTTCGCTGGGTTTCTCGCCTCGGTGCTGCGCCTGCTGCGCTCGCTGCGCTCGGGCCGCTACGACGCGGTGCTCGACTTCGAGCAGTTCATGAAGCTCTCGGGCGTGTTCGCCTTCCTCACCGGCGCGCCGGCGCGCGTCGGCTTCAACACCGAGGGGCAGGCGCGCGGCTGGCTGTACACGCACCGCATCGCCTACGCCGACACCGATCACATGGCCGACATCTTCATGCGCATCGCCCAGCCCTTCGGGCGAGCGCTCTACCCAGCGCCGCGCGTGCGCCTTTCGGTCCCGGCCGCGGATCGCGAGCGCGCCACGCGCCTGGCCGCAGCCGCACCCGGCGCGCCGCTGGTCGCGATGCACATCGGCACCGGGCCCAACTACAACAAGATCGCGCTCAAGCGCTGGGACAGCCAGCGCTTCGCGGCGCTGGCCGATGCGCTGATCGAGCGGCGCGGGGCGCGCGTCGTGTTCACCGGGCAGGGTGGGGAGGAGGCCGCGCTGGTCGCCGAGGCGCTCTCTGCAGTGCGGCGGCGGGACGGTGCGACCTCGCTGTGCGACCGGCTGTCGGTGGCGGAGCTGGTCGCGCTGCTCGAGGCGTGCAGCCTGGTGGTGTCGAACGACACGTCGGTCATGCACCTGGCGGGTCTGGTGGGGACACCGGTGGTCGCCTTCTTCGGGCCGACCGAGCCGCGCATCTACGGCCCGCGCGGCGAGCGCGACCTGGTGCTCTACAAGGGGCTCTACTGCAGCCCGTGTCTGTCCAACTACAACCTGAAGATGAGCCGCTGCGTCGACCCGGTGTGCATGCGCGAGATCGGTGTCGACGAGGTGCTTGCCGCCGTCGAGGCGCGCTTCCCCGCGGTGCTCCCGCCGGCGGGGGCGCGCGCGGCCGGCGGCTCGTGAGGGCCGAGCTTCGCATGGACGTCCTGGTCACCGGATCCTCCGGAGTTCTCGGTCACAGCCTGGTTCCCCAGCTGGCGCGTCGCGGCGACCGCCTGCGGCTCTTCGACATGGTGGCGCCGCCGCCCACCTTGACCGCGCTGCTCGGCGAGACCGGTGTCCCGGCCGACTCCTGGCGGGCGATCGACGGCGACATGCGCGACGTCGCGGCGCTGCGCCGCGCGGCCGACGGCGTCGAGGTGATCTATCATCTCGCCGCCGGCCAGCGCATGAAGCCGCAGTTCGCCTCGCTCTCCGAGGAGGAGATCTACGCGATGAACCTGGGCGGGGTGCGCAACGTGCTCGACGTGGCGCGCGAGGCCCGGGTGTGCAAGGTGGTGTTCATCTCCAGCTCGGCGGTCTACGGGGTGCCGCAGTGCGCGCCGGTGGACGAGGAGCGCCACCGCAAGCGGCCGATCGGCGCTTACGGTCGCTCGAAGCTCGAGGCCGAGGAGCTCTGTGTGCGCGCCTTGCAGCAGGGCCTCGACGTATCGATGCTGCGCCCGATGAGCCTGTTCGGCGACGGCATGACCGGGGTCTTCGTGCTGCTGTTCGACTGGGTGCGTCGCGGCCGGCGGGTCTTCCTGCTCGGCCGGGGCGAAAACCGCGTGCAGATGGTCTCGGCCGACGACGTGGCGCGCGCCGCGGTCCTGGCGGCGATCACGCCCGACACGGCGGGCCTGGTGGTCAACGTCGGCTCGGATCCCGCCGGCGTGCCCAGCGTGCGTGCACAGGTCGAGGCGCTGATCCGCCACGCGGGGTCGGCCTCGCGCGTGACGGCGATCCCCGCCGCCCTGCTGCGCAACGCGGCGCGCGTGCTGAACCTCGTCGGGCTCTCGCCGATCGTCCCGGAGCACTACCTGCTTGCGGATGCGGACTTCGTGCTGGACATCTCGCGGGCTCGTGAGAGGCTCGGCTGGGAGCCCTCCGGGGACAACGTCGCCATCACCTGCGAAGCCTACGACTGGTACTGCCGCAACTGGGAGCGGGTCGCGCCCAAGCCCCACCCGGCGCTGCGCCTGCTCGAGGCGCTCACGTGAGGGTGCGGCCCTACGCCGCGCTGGCACGCAAGGCGCTCGAGGCGAACTTCCGCCGCCTCGACCACCCCTTCAAGCTCACCTTCTGCATCACCTACTGGTGCAACTACGCCTGCCAAACGTGCAACATCTGGCAGATGAAGCCGCGCGACGAGCTGCGGCTCGACGAGATCCGCCGCTTCCTGGGCCGCTCGCGCGACTTCCTCTGGGTGGACCTGACCGGCGGCGAGGTCACGCTGCGCAAGGACTTCGTCGAGATCGCGCACGCGGTGATCGACGCCTGCCCGAGCCTGCTGCTGCTGCACTTTCCGACCAACGGCTACTTGACGGACAAGATCGTCGCCAACACGCGCGCCATCCTGGAGCGCCGCCCCGAGAAGCTCATCATCACCGTCTCCACCGACGGCGACGAGCGGATGAACGACGAGATCCGCGGTGTCGAGGGTGGCTGGCGACGCCAGATGGAGACCTTCCGGCGCCTGCGCGAGATCCCCGGTGTCGAGGTCGTGCTCGGGATGACGCTCTCGCGCAAGAACGTCGACCACTTTCCCGAGGCGTTCGCCGCCGCGGCGCGCGAGATCCCAGGGCTCACCCACCGCGACTTCCACGTGAACATCGTGCACGAGTCGTCGCACTACCTGGGCAACGCCGCGCTCGGCCTGCGCCGCGGCGTGCCGCCGCGCGACCTGCTCGCGGCGGTCGAGGAGGTCGCCCGGCTACGCGGCGTGCCGCGCGGACCGGTCGGCTACCTGGAGCGCACCTATCTGGCGCACGTCGAGCGCTACCTCGCCACCGGCGCCACGCCGATGCGCTGCCACGCCCTCTCGGCGTCGTGCTTCGTCGACTCCTTCGGCAACGTCTTTCCCTGCACGATCTACGACCGCAAGCTGGGCAACCTGCGCGAGGTCGACTACGACCTGCGTCGCCTCTGGGCACAGCCGCTCGCGGTGCGCACGCAGCGCGAGATCTGGAGCTACGACTGCCCGCAGTGCTGGACGCCGTGCGAGGCCTACCAGTCCATCATGGGCAATTTCCTGGTGCCGGGGCGCTCCACGCCGCGAGAGCAGCGCCCCGCGGCGGTGCCGGCCGCTGGGACGCCCGCGGCCTCGCCCGTGGCGGCCGCC
>CAZGUU010000404.1:0-4366 GCA_964529315.1 uncultured Enterobacteriaceae bacterium | reverse complement strand
GCCTGGCGGGCCGCCCTCCAGGGGCCGGCCGGCCGCGTGCGCGAGCGAGCCGCCGAGGCTCTGGGCCGACTCCAGCCGCGCGAGCGCCGACTGGTGCTGGCCGCTGCGGCCGCCCTGGCGGCGATCGTCGTCTGGCTGGGAGTGATCGACCCCATCGCCCAGGGCTTGCACCGGCTCGACTCGAGCCTCGTCGCCACGCGACGCGACGCCGCGACGATCGGCGACTTGACGGCGCGCTACCGCCGCCTGCGCGCCGAGGTCTCCGAGCTCGATCGCAAGCTCGCCTCGGACGACTCGGCCCCGTCGGTCTTCGCCCTGCTCGAGTCGATCGCCGTGCCGATCGCCGGCCGCGAGCGGATCACCGCGATGAACCCGCAGAGCCGCAGCCTGGACGACGAGCTCACCGAGGAATCCGTCGAAATGCGCCTCGAGGGCATCTCGCTGCGCGCCCTGCTGAGCCTGCTCCACGCCATCGAGCAGCGCGACCGGCCGCTGCAGGTGGTGCGCGTGTCCCTGCGGCGCCAGTACAAGCATCCCGAGCTGCTCGACGCGACCCTGGTCGTGGCCCGGCTGCACGCCCGACCATGAGGCCGCTCTCGCGGCTGCCGGCCGCCACCGAGCTCGCCGCCGCGGCACGCCTGCGGCCGTCGCGCGCGGCACTGGGCTACGCCCTGTTCACCCTGGTCGCCTTCCTGATCGCGCTCGCCCTCTCTTTGCCGCACGACCTGATCGCGGCGCGCGCGCTCGAGGCCGCCACCGCCGGCGCCCCCCTGCGGGTCACCTTCGAGTCCGCGAGCTTCGCCTTCCCCAACGGCTACCGCTTGCGCAACCTGCGCCTCGTGCCCACGCGCGCCGCCGAAGCCGCGCTGTCCATCACCGAGCTCACCGTGCGCGTGCCGCTGCTCGGCCTGCTCTTGGGGCGCCTGGCGGACGCGACGCTCGCCGGCCAGGCCTGGGGCGGCCGCTTCTCCGGCGCGGTGCAGACCCGAGGATCGCACGCGGCGCTCCACCTGGAGCTTCGCGCCGTCGACCTCGCTCGCCTCGCCACCACGCTGATCCCACCCCCCGGCCGCCTGGCCGGCCAGGCGGCCCTCGACCTCGACCTGGCGGGCGACCCGCGCTCGACGCGCGGCGCCGAGGGCGCGCTTCGCCTGACCGTGCACGGGCTCGCCCTGCACGAGATCGCCCTGCGCGGCGTGACGCTCCCGGACCTCTCCTTCCCCGACCTCGAGCTCGCCGCACAGGTGGCCGGCAGCCGCCTGCAGATCCAGGAGCTGCGCGCCAACGGGGACGAGCTCGCCCTGGGCGCCAAGGGCGACCTCCTGCTGCGGGAGCCGCTGCCCTCGAGCGTTCTCAACCTGCGCTTGACGATCGACGTCCGCCCCAGCGCGCCTCCCGCCCTGCGCATGGCCACCGCCCTCCTGCCGCCGCGCCCAGCGGGCGAGACCCCCTCCTACGCGCTCTCGGGTACGCTCGCCGCGCCGGTGCTGCGTTGACGGCAGGGCCTGCGCTCGGCGAGCCGCGCAGCGCCCCTTGACGGCCCAGATCTCTTCGCTCGGCGTTCGTCCGCGTCGCACGAGGATCCCCGCTGCGACTCCGACCCGACCGCCGGCAGGACAGCGGCGCTTCACGGGAACGTCCGATGGCGTAGACGAAGGGAGATCGGCCCTTCGCGGAGGCCGAGCCACTCAAGTCGGCCGACGCCTTGCCGATAGCCAACCGGAGCGACGCAAGGATGGCGGCGGAACGCATGACGATCGGCTCCGGCAACGGCTGCGCATGCAGACCGCCCGGCCGGCCCCTCGGCAGCCGTGGCGGCCAGCCGACCTGCTTCGCCGCCCTCGCTGTCGGAGCGCTCCTGCTCGCGGCCTGCGCAGGCGAGGCTGGCAGGGGCTTCCGATCGACCCCGCCGCCGCCGCGGCCGCTCCCGTCTGCGCCCCTGGCAGAGACGACACCCCGGGGGATCGCGGCCTTTCTCGGTCCCGTCCGCACGATCGCGGCCAACGGGATCAGAATCGGCTACCGCCAGTTCGGCGAGGGACGGCCGCTGCTCTTGCTCACGGGCCAGACGGGCACGATGAGCCTCTGGGAGTATGGCCTCATGCGCAAGCTCGCGGACGCCGGCTTCCGAGTGACGATGTTCGACAACCGCGGCATGGGCTACAGCACGGATGACGGCACGGAGCTCCTCACCCTCGGGCTCATGGCCCGGGACACCGTCGCCCTCATGGACGCCCTCGGCCTGGAGAAGCCCACTCTCGTGGGCTGGTCGATGGGTGGAGAGATCTCCCTCACCCTCGCCGTCGACCACGGCGAGAAGGTCGGAACCATCCTGACCTGCGGCTCCACCGCCGGCAGTCCGCACGCGGTGGACGGCCCGCCCCAGATCTACGCCGATCTCGCCAACCCCGATCTGCCGCCCGAGAAGCTCATCGGCTACGTCTTCCCACCGACCGCGCAGGTCGCGGTCGCCGCCTTCGTCGCGAGCATCGATCTCTACCCACCCGAGGTGGTCTCTCCAGCCGCCGTCAAGGCCCAGGCGCAAGCCGAGGATGCCTTCTCCAAGGACGACGGCCTGTGGAACGCCCTCCCCCGGATCAAGAACAAGGTCATCCTCACCAACGGGAGCGAGGACGTCGTCGTCCCCTCCGCGAACGCCCGTCTGGTCGGCGCCCGCATCCCCGGCGCGGTGGTGGAGATCTTCGACGGGGCCGGCCACGCCGCACTCATGCAGGACCCGGACCGTTTCGTCGCCCTCGTCGAGAAGCACGCCTGAGCCACGCGCCACCGGAGGAGGGCATCGTCGGCCGCCGCGGCGCACGGCATCGAGGTCGGTCAGCCCGTCCGCGGGCCCTGCGCGCTCCTGTCGCGTGGCATGCCCGGGGAGCACGGCTCCGCTTCGGCGACGGGCAGGAGAGGGCTGCGCCGCCCGAGAGGGGCCACGACGGCGTGCTCCGCCCCACCACCGCTCGAGAAGCGCGTCAGCCGCCCCGCTCGGCCTCCACGGCCAGCATGCGGCGGACCATGGCGACGTTGTGCCGGTGGCCCGTGGCGCGCGCGGTGATGCGGCCGCGGATCGGCCGGCCGAGCAGCGTGAAGTCGCCCATCACGTCGAGGATCTTGTGCCGGACGAACTCGTCGGGGAAGCGCAGCTCGCCGTTGATCACGCCGTCCTCGCCGATCAGCACGCAGTTGTCCAGGCGCCCGCCCGCGGCCAGGCCCACCGAGGCGAGCTGCGTGAACTCGTGGACGAAGCCGAAGGTGCGCGCCGGCGCGATCTCGTCGCGGAACGACTCGGAGCCGCGGTAGACGAAGACGTGGCGCTGCACACCGACCGGCTCGGGGTAGTCGAGCGTGTAGTCGACGACGAAGCCGTCGTCCGGCTCGACCACCAGGCGGCTCTGTCGATCCTCGATCTCCAGGCGACGGTCGACGACGTAGACGCTCACCCCCGCACCCGGCTGGTCGACCACGCCCGCCTCCTCGACCAGCCGGCAGAACTCGAGCGCCGAGCCGTCGAGCGCGGGCACCTCCGCTTCCATCTTGACCAGCAGGTTGGTGACGCCGTAGCCGCTCATCGTCGCGAGCAGGTGCTCGACGGTCTTGGCACCGAATCCCGCGCGAAACAGTGTCGTCGCGTAGCCGGTGGAGTCGGCGAAGTCGACGTGCGCCGGGACGGTCTTCTCCGTGGCCAGGCTCTGGAACACGATCCCGCTGCCCGGGGGCATGGGGTGCAGGATCACGCCGGTCTTCACGCCCGAGTGCAGGCCCTGCCCGCTGGCGACCACGCTGCGGCCGATGGTGCGCTGCGGCCGGCAGCCGTCGTCCCCGGGGCGGCAGCCCGGTGCCGCTGCCAGCGGGTGGCCCGAGCCGGCCGCGGCCCCGGCCTCGCTGGACGCGCTCGCAGCGCTGCGCTGCCCGATGGCGCGCCCGATCGAGTCGAGCAGGGTCTCGATGGAGAAGGGCTTCTCGATGAAGTCGGCCGCGCCCAGGCGCGTGGCGCGCACGGCGGCCTCGATGTTGGCGTGGCCGCAGATGATGATCACCGGCAGGTCCGGCCGCTCGAGCTTGATCTGCTCGAGCAAGGCGATGCCGTCGATCTCGGGCAGCCAGACGTCGAGCACGACCAGGGACGGGCATCCCGACCGCACCAGCTCGAGGGCGCGGCGGCCGTCGCCCGCCTCGATCACGGCAAAGCCCTCGTCCGACAGCACGCCGCGCAGGCTCTGCCGGATCTCCTCCTCGTCGTCGACCACCAGAATGGTCTTCTGCGTGTCGCTCATTGCGTTCGACCTCGGCCGGTCGCGTTACCATACGCGCCCGCGCACCGCCCTAGCCCAGCTTCCGGCGCAGCAGGTCATTGACC
>CAZGUU010000403.1:0-4376 GCA_964529315.1 uncultured Enterobacteriaceae bacterium | reverse complement strand
AGCTGGGAGGTCGCAGCGGCACGCTGGCGCGCCGCGAGCGCCGCGTCGGCGGGCCAGGCGCCGGCGCCCACCGCCTCGAGCGAGGCCACCGCGCTGCGCACCTGGGCCAGGGTCTGCGGCGCAAGCGAAGCACCCGCGGGGCTGGCGACGTCCGCGCTCCTACCTCCGCCTTGGGAGTCGTGCGCTGCCTCGGCAGGTGGGGGCCCGTCCTCGCTCGCCATCCGTCCTCCTCTGCGAACCCTGCCGGCTGGGGCGGCCCGCGGTGGGCGGCGCCACCGCCGGAGCGCGGGCCTGCGCCGTGTGGTTGTCGTGCACGGCCGGGCTGCCGTCAAGGAGGCTCGACGGGATCATGTCATGGCGTTCGTCGCGCCGCCCGGCTCAAGCTCGTCGGTGCGAGTGTCGAAACCCTCATGGAGGACGCCGCCATGACTTACGCCCTGGCCTGCAAGCCCGGAAGGAAGGTGAAGCTCGCCGCCATCGATGCCGGCAGCACCAGCGGTCTGGACGAGACGCTCGCCACGGCTCAGCTCGCGGTGCTCGACGAGGAGATCGGCGCCCTGCAGGATCTGCTCTACGCCGCCCGGCAGAACGCGGTGCTGATCGTGCTCCAGGGCATGGACACCAGCGGCAAGGACGGGACCATCCGCCGGGTCACGGCGTCGATCAATCCGCAGGGCTGCCACGTGCAATCGTTCAAGGTGCCCAACGAGGTCGAGCGGGCGCACGACTTCCTCTGGCGAGCGCATCGCGTGACTCCGGGCAAGGGGGCGATCGCGATCTTCAACCGCTCCTACTACGAGGACGTGCTGGTCGCGCGGGTGCACGGTCTGGTGCCCCGCGCCGTATGGCAGCAGCGCTACCAGCAGATCAACGACTTCGAGCGGATGCTCACCGAGAACGGCACGATCATTCTGAAGTTCTTCCTGCACATCAGCCGCGCCGAGCAGGAGGCGCGACTGCTGGCGCGCGAGCGCAACGCCAAGAAGGCCTGGAAGCTCTCCGCGGCCGACTGGGCCGAGCGCAAGCACTGGCGCGACTACCGGCTGGCCTACGAGGCCGCGCTCGCCGAGTGCAGCACCAGCTGCGCGCCGTGGCACGTCGTGCCGGCGGACAAGAAGTGGTACCGCAACCTTGCCGTCGCCGACGCGATCGTGCGCGCGCTGCACCCCTACAAGAAGGGCTGGCTGCACTCGCTCGAGCGGATCGGCGAGCAGACCCTCGCGGAGCTGCGCCAGACCCGCGCCGCGACGAAGTGATCCACCGCGGCCCGCTCCTTTCGGGGCGGCCGCGCCGTCAGGACGCCGGAAAGCTGCGCGCGAAGAGCGCCTCGATCGCCGTGCGGCCGTTGGCCTCGAGGAAGCGCGTTCCGGTACCGGTGAAGTGCGGCTGCTCGATCACCGGCTCGCCTCCGGGAACCCACTGGTCGCCGGCCCAGCGCCACCAGCCGTCTCGATCCTGGTCGAAGACCAGCAGAGGTTTGTTGCACAGCTTGGCGAACTCGGCGCCCCAGCCCGTGCCGCCCTTCACGGTCTGGTCGGCCAGGATCTTGCCCACGACGAAGATCTGCTGGCCGTGGTTCACCTGGTGCCAGATGCTCTGCAGCACCTTCTTGAACAGCGGCGTGTCCGGATAGCGGCGGCTCATCAAGCGGCCGAGGTAGGCCAGGCTCACGTCGCCGTGGCGGAGCTCCTCGTGGTTGAGCACGCGGATTCCGCGCCGCCGTGCGTCGTTGTGGCCCTCGAAGGTGAAGTTCACCTCCTCGATGCCGTGGCGCTCGGCGGCCGCGCCGAACTCGGCCTCGGCTCCGGCCGCGGCCCCGCTGAAGAGAATGCAGTCCTCTCGTCTCATCCCTGGAGGTTGTCGTCGATGGCGGGGGCGGCGTCAACCCGCGCGGCGCCGCATGGGGACCGCCCGGCTCTACGCCTTTCGCGGGAAGAGAAAGCGCGTCGGATCCTCCCCAGCGGCGGCCGCGAGCAGATCTCCGTCGAGCTCGGTCACGTCGCCGAGGGGCGCGGTTCGGCCGTAGGCGTTGAATTGCGTCTTCACCATGTGGATGGCCCACGGCGGCTTGGCGGCAACCCGCCGGGCCCAGTCCTCGATTGCGGCGTCGAGCTGCGCATCGGGCACGACGCGATTCACCAGGCTGAGGCGCTCTGCGGTGGCCGCGTCGAAGCGCTCGCAGAGCAGGATGATCTCCTTGGCCCGGGCGGTGCCGACCGCGGCGGCCAGGCGTGGCGTCGCCCCCCAGGTGAGCGGCACCCCCAGATCGACCTCGGGCACGTGGAAGACGGTGCTCTCGGCAGCGATGCGCAGGTCGCAAGCCAGGGCCAGCACCAGCCCGCCGCCGATCACGTGGCCGTGCAGGCGCGCGATGGTGATCGCCTCGCAGCGCTCGATCGCCTCGAGCGCGCGCCGGCCCACCTGGGCGCTCCAGCGCCTCTCGCGCGCTCCCGCTCCGGAGCCGCGAGCAAGGCGTGCCGGGGGGTCCTTGCGATCGGCCCCGGCGCAGAACGAGAGACCGTGCCCGCCCAGGACGACCACCGGCGAGTCGAAGCTCGTCTGGAGCTCTGTGAACGCCTGGGCGATCTCCTCGAGGGCGCGCGAGGAGAGGGCGTTGCGCCGCTCGGGGCGGTCGAGCCAGACGTGGATCACGTTGCCTTGCCGCTCGACGGCCAGCGTCTCGTAGGGATTGCTCATGGCCGGACGTCTGCCACGCGGCGCCGCTTCTGCCAACCGGCCAGCGAGCACGCGACGGCGCCGCGGCGTCTGGGTGCCATGGCGCGATCCTGGCGAAGGTGGCCGGGACCGTGCGGTCGAGTGTGCCAGTGCAAGGCCAGGTGGTCGATGCGCCGCGCCATCCACGAAATCGTGCGTCGAGCTCTTGCCCCAGCATCGGCGGCGCGCGGCCGGCAGAGAAGGGGGACGGCGCGAATTGACGAGAACGAGCCAGCCCGTACGAGCGGGGTAGCTCCTTCGTGCCGAGCTCCGGTAGCCCGCGTGCGTCTGCTTCGCTCGCCCGGATGGGGGAGCGGTTTGACATCCGCGGCTCGCATCGGACATCTGAGGCGGGCAGGCAACCACCGCGGAGCTGCGGATCGCCACGGCCTCGAGGCGCGCGCCTCGCGCCCGGCGTTCCGGCCTGGGAGCAACCAGCCATGACCGCATTGCCCCACCTTCTCTCACCCGGCCGGATCGGCACCCTCGAGCTGCGCAACCGCATCGCGATGGCGCCCATGGGCACCAACTTCGCCGAGCCCGATGGCCGGATCGGCGAGCGCGCCCTGCGCTACTACGAGGCGCGTGCCCGCGGCGGCGCTGGGCTGGTGATCGTCGAGGTGGGGGCGATCGCCTGGCCCGTCGCCGCGTGCCTGCACAACCAGATCGCCATCTCCGACGACGCATTCCTCCCTGGGTTGCGCGCCCTGACCGATCGCCTGCACGCCCAGGGCGCCAAGGCGGCGATCCAGATCCAGCACGCGGGCAAGGTGGCCACGCAGGACATGGCGGCGGGCCGGCCGATGTGGGCTCCGTCCGTGCCGCAGCACCACGGCACCGATCTCTACGACGATCTCTCGCAGCAGGAGATGGCTGCCGCGACCGGGTTCTTCACCCGGCCCGGGGCGAGGGTCGCCTACCACGAGATGACCCAGGACGACATCGGCTCGGTGGTCGCGATGTTCGCCGATGCCGCCGACCGGGCGCGACGGGCGGGGTTCGATGCGGTCGAGATCCACGCCGCGCACGGCTACCTGATCTCGGCGTTTCTCTCGCCGGCGAGCAACCGGCGCACCGACGCCTACGGAGGCTCGCTGGAGAACCGCTCGCGTCTGCTGCTCGAGGTGATCGCGGCGGTGCGCGAGCGCCTCGGCCGAGACTTTCCCGTGTGGTGCCGGCTCGACGGCAAGGAGATGCGCGTGCCAGGCGGCATCGGCGAGGAAGACGCGCGGCGCACCGCCGAGATGGCTGCGGCGGCGGGCCTCGACGCGATCCACGTGAGCGCCTACGCCGACCCGGGCTCGGGTGTCGCGTTCACGGATGCGCCTCTGGTCCACCAGCCGGGTGGCTTGGTCTCGCTCGCCGAGGGGATTCGTCGCCGGGCGCGCGTGCCGGTGATCGCGGTGGGCCGGATCGAGCCGGCGCAGGCGGACGAGCTGATTGCCGCGGGCAAGATCGACTTCGTCGCCATGGCGCGCAAGCTGCTGGCCGACTCGGAGCTACCGCGCAAGCTCGCGGCGGGACGGCCCGAGGACGTCCGGCCGTGCATCTATTGCTACACCTGCGTCGGCGAGATCTTTCTCGACCGCAGCGTGCGCTGCGCGGTCGATCCGGCCACCGGGCGCGAGGCGGAGATGGAGATCGTGCCGGCCGGGCGGCCG
>CAZGUU010000402.1:0-4386 GCA_964529315.1 uncultured Enterobacteriaceae bacterium | reverse complement strand
GCACCTCACCGCCGGCGGCTATGCGGCGGCCGCGGCGCTGTGGCTCGACGAGCTCGCCACGCAGCCGGCGCCCGGGCCGAGTGCCGAGCCGCTCGCCGGAGCGAGCGCGTCGTGAGCTCCGCACGCGCGCGAGCGGCGCAGCGCCGGGGCACGGGTGATGCTCGCGGTACGGTCCGCCGTGACCGTTGGCAGCCGTGGGTCGCGGTCGCGCTGACCCTGGTGCTGCTCGCGGGCTGCGAGGGGGGCGCCGGGCACGAGAGCGACGGCGAGGTCGCGGCCGGCCGCAGTGCGGCGCCGCCGGGCGAGGCGCCGGCGCAGAGCCTGCTGGCGTGGGCGGATGCGACCCCCGACGAGGGCGCGGCACCTCTCGCGGTCGCCTTCAAGGCCACCGTTCACGGGCCGGCGGGCCCCCTGCGGCTGCGCTGGAGCTTCGGCGACGGATCGGCGGACTCGACCGAGCGCGAGCCCAAGCACACCTACCCATCGCCGGGCGACTATCGGGTGCGGCTCGAGGCGACCGGGCCGGGCGGCGAGTCGGACAGCGACGAGATTCACGTCGTGGTGCGCTGAGCGTTGCAGCGGGCTGGCCAGCGACAGGCGGCCGAGGAGAGGCTCAGCGCAGATTGAGCCGCTTCTCCAGGATCAGACGCAGCATCTTCGTTCCGGTGCGCACGCTGTGCCAGCGGCTCGAGGAGTGCTTCGAGGCGCCGCCGCGGCGGCGATGGTAGCTCACCGGGATCTCGATCACCCGGCCCTCGACGCGCAGGATCTCGATCATCATCTCGGGCGAGAAGGCGGCGTCGTCGCGGGTCAGGTAGTCGCGGATCTTGAGGTAGGCGTCGCGCCAGATCGCACGGTAGGTGCACCCGACGTCGGTGAAGCGCGGCTCGAGGCGCCACCACAGCGCCTCGATCAGCTTGCCCACGGCGACGTTGCCCCAGCGCAGCAGGCCGTCCATGTTGGCACCCTGCTCGATGAGCTGGCGCGTCGTCCGCGTCCCGATCACCATGTCGGCGTCCTTGGCGTACTCGAGCAGCTTGCCCAGGTCGCGGGCCCGGAACGTCCCGTCGGCCTCGACCAGGACCAGCAGGTCGCCGGTCGCCGCCGCCATGCCCTGCCTGAGGGCGTCGCCGTAGCCGCGCAGCGGCCGCGAGTGGACCACGGCACCGAGCTCGCGGGCGATCTCGGCCGTGCCGTCGGGCGAGCGGTTGTCCATGACGACGATCTCGTCGACGCGGTCACGGAAGTCGCGGATCACGTGGCCGATCGAGGCGGCCTCCTGATAGCTCGGGATGATCAGGCTCACCCGGCGGCGCTCGAAGTCGATCGAGCGGCACAGGAAGCTCGCCAGGTTCAGGTCCTCGACGGTGTTGACGTTCAGGTAGCTGCCCTCGAGCAGGAACGGTGAGACGCGCTCGCCAGCACGCGCCGCGCGGTCGATCACCTCGATGAGCTCGAGCCGTCCGGTGCGTGGCGACACCGGGGTCGAGCGGGCGAAGGCGAAGATTCGCGGGTCGAGCAGCCAGGTGCCGCAGCCCAGGTAGGGGCTGGGCGGCGACTCCGGCTTCTCGACCAGACTCGTGATCCGGCCGTCGGAAAGTACGACGCCGTAGTTCTTGCGGATCGGCTCGGGGTCCTCGCTCGGCAGAATGCCGCAGACGGCCAGCGCCGCGGGGTCGGCCTCGGCCAGGCGCGCATGGTTGCTGCGCAGGTAGAGCTCGTCGCCGAGCAGCAGGACGAAGCGCTCGGCGACGTGCGGCTCGAGTACCAGAAGCGCGGTACCCAGGCCGCGATCGACCTCGGGGTTGTCGACGTAGCTCAGCTCGACGCCCAGGCTCTCGCCCGTGCCGCACGCGGAGCGGATCTGCTCGGCGTGGTGGCCGACGATCAACACGATGCGCCGGATGCCCAGCGCGTCGCGCAGCAGCTCGATGTTGCGCGCCAGCAGGGGCTTGCCGCCGACCTCGAGCATCACCTTGGGCACGCGCGCGCTGCGCGGGTGGATGCGCGTGCCGCGGCCGCCGGCGGCGATCACGCCGAGAGCGGGCGCCGTCATTGCCGGACGAGAGGCCCTGCCATCCGCCCGGGGGCGCGGGCGATTCGCTGCCGCTGCAGCCGTGCGAGCATCGCCAGGAGACTGGCATGCCGAGCCCACGGTGCGCAATCGCGCGAGGTCGGTGTGAGCCAGGCG
The DNA here is from genome assembly GCA_964529315.1 of uncultured Enterobacteriaceae bacterium. Taxonomy (GTDB): domain Bacteria; phylum Desulfobacterota; class Binatia; order UBA12015; family UBA12015; genus CAZGUU01. The sequence goes on along the minus strand of CAZGUU010000402.1, from coordinate 2,195 downwards.
CAGTTCTCGGGCGCTTGCAGCTCTGCTCTTGTCGCCGCGCCCTCGGCCGTGCCAGTCTCGTGCACCGAGTCGGGCGCAGTGCCGGCTGGGTGGGCTGGCGCCGCATGACCTCGTCTCGCGTAACCCGGAGCGAAGCCCCCCGACCGGGTAGCACCCGGCGCCTGGCCGCGGATGCGGCGATCGCGGCTCTGGCGGCGTTGGCTGCGGTGCTCGCCCTGGGCGCCATGGGCTGGCCCTGGGACTGGATGTCGCCCGACGTGCGCGGTGCCCACCTGGCGCGCAACGAGTACGCCGCGCGGGCGATGCTCGAGGGCCGCTTGCCGCTGTGGAATCCGTACGAGTTCGCCGGCATGCCGCTGATGGCGACGGCGAGCGGGGCGATGCTCTATCCGCCGGTCCTGGCCGCTCACGCGCTGCTCGGCCGGCACGCGGCGTTCACGGCCCTGGCCTTCTTCCACCTCTTCCTGCTCTGCTTCGGCACGGCGCTCTACCTCGGCCGGCACGGCTTCGGCCGCATCCTGGCCGTCTTTGCCACGGCGGTGGCTCTGGGGCCGATCCTGCTGGCGGGCGCCGCGCACTACCCCAACTACCTGGCCGCTCTCGCCTGGGCGCCGCTGATGCTCTTCCTGCTCGACGGCGCGGCCGAAGGGCCGGATTGGAGATGGACGGGCGCCCTTGGTCTCGCCTCCGCGATGCAGTGGCTCGCGGGCTATCCCGACTATCCCATGGACACGGTCGTGCTGCTCGGGGTGATCACCGTCTTCGGCACGCGGGGCTCGCTGCTGCGCCCCTGCCTGGCTCTCGCCGTGGGCCTCGGGCTGGGTGGTGCGATCGCGGCCCTGCAGCTCCTGCCCCTCGCGGAGGTGGTGCGCGAGAGCTACCGGAGCCTCGCCGCCGTGGCCAGCCCGTGGCGCCGAGATTTCTTTGCCATACCATCCCTCGAGGGCGGCGCTCGGCTCCTCTGGGCGCGCTACGGTCCAGCCCTTCTGGCGCTCGCCTGCGTCGGCGCCTCCCTGCGCGCGGGCGTCCGGCGCGGATGGCTGGTCGCGTTCCTCTGGTGCTTCTTCGCCCTCAACCCACCCTTCGTGCTCCTCTATCGCCTGCCGCCGTGGTCGGGCTCGCGAGCCCCGATCGGCTGGCTCGGCCTGGCGCCGCTGGTGCTGGGCTTCCTCGCGGCCGCCGGGGTGAGGAGGATGCTCGAGCAGGCGTCGCGCTGGCCGCGCGCTCTCGCCCTGCTCCTGGTCGCGGCCGCCCTGGCCCACGGCCGCCACCCGATCGCCTTCTGCTGGGAGCGGGTCGTCGTCCCTGTCGAGCTCGAGCGGGTGTTCGCGCAGCGCGTGCAGCGAATCGAGAAGCTGCTCGCCGGTCCGGCCCGTGGGGCTCGAGTCCTCTCCTGGCTGGAGCGCCTGCGTGGGCAGTTCGTGCGCCACGAGATCCCCTCGGCCACGGGCTACGAACCCTCGCAGCTCGAGCCGCATCGGGTGGCACAGATGCTGGACGTCCTGGGCCTCCACCTCGGAGCTCCCACGCCCAGGTCCTGGGCGGGGATTGTCGCCCGGCCCGACCTGGCGGCGCTCCTCGGCGTGGGCATCGTCGCCGGCCCGCCCGGTTGGCTGCAGGGGCTGCGCGAGGCCGGGTTCGTCGAGGTGGGCGCCTTGCCCGGGCGCGACCGCGTGCTCTACCGGCCTCCCGTGCCGCGTGCGCGTCTGGTGCACCGGGTGGCCCTGGTGCCCGACGAAGCGGCGAGCCTCGCGCGGGTGACCGAGCACGCCGCCGAAGCGGCGACGACGGCGGTGCTGGTCGCCGATCGACCCCCGCCAGAGCTCGCCGATCCGCCCCCCGGTGCGGTTGAGGGCGCGACGGTCGTGGTCGACCAGCCCGAGCGGGTCGAGATCGCGGCCCGGGCTGCGAGCCCCGCGCTGCTCGTGCTCCGCGACACCGAGTATCCCGGCTGGCGAGCGACGGTAGACGGCGCCCCGGCCGAAATCCTGCGCGTCGACCACGCGTTTCGCGGCGTAGCGCTCGCCGCCGGCGAGCACCGTGTGGCGTTCGTCTACGACCCGGCCTCGGTCCGGGTGGGGCGGGCGGTGAGTGGCGCGGGTCTGGCCGCCGCCCTGGCCCTGCTGCTGCTCGGCGGGCGCCGTCGCGGACCGGCGGCTCGCGCCGCGGCGAGCTCGGAGGCGTCGGGCGGCGAG
>CAZGUU010000401.1:0-4398 GCA_964529315.1 uncultured Enterobacteriaceae bacterium | reverse complement strand
GGTCGCGTTCGGCGCGGTCGGGGCGGTGCTTGGAGCGGTGCTCGGTGTCGGCGGCGCACGGCTCGCGCTCGACGCCGTGCGCAGCGCCGTGGCCGCGATCTACGTGCGCACCGGCGAGTCGGACCTCGCCCTGCGCCCTTCCGATCTTCTGCTCGCCGTCGGGCTGGGAGTCGCGACGGCTCTGCTCGCAGCCTGGGGCCCAGCGCGCGAGGCTGCGCGGCTGCCGGTGATCCGCCACCTGCGCACGGCGGTGCCCGAAGCGGAGAGCCGGCGTGGCTCGACGGCCGTCGCGCTGCGCGGCCTGGGCGTCGCGGCGGCCGGCGTCGGGCTCTACCTCGCCGAGCCGCGCTGGGAGAGCTTCACCCTGCGCGTGGCGCTGCTCGCCGGCGCGGCGGCGCTGCTCGCCTTCGGGCTCGCCTGGACGATTCCCCTCTTCTTGCGCCTGGCACTCGCGCCGCTGCTTCGCCTCGCCGGGCGCTCGCGGGACGTGAGCCTCGGCCTGGCGGTCGGCAACGTGGTGCGCGACGCCGAGCGCCACCGCGGAACCATCGCGGCGCTGATGGTCGCCTTCGCCCTGGTCGTCGTCAGCAGCTCGCTGGTGGCGAGCCTGCGCGCCTCGATCCTCTCCTGGGTCGATCAGACGCTCGCGGCCGACCTCTACGTCGGCCCGAGCCCGCGCCTGCCGCTGCCCTCGGGGGACACCTTCGCCGAGGACCTGGGGCCCGAGCTCGAGGCGCTCCCCGGCGTCTCGGCCGTCGCCGCGAGCCGTCTGGCCTGGGTGCAGCTCGGCGAGCATCCGGTGGTGCTGCGCACCCTCGGCGCCGAGGCCGCCCTGGGGCGGATGCGCTACCCGGTGGTCGCGACCGACGGGCCCGGCCACGCGGCCGAGTTCGCCAGCGGCGCAGGCGTGCTGGTGAGCGACAACCTCGCCCACCGCGAGCGCATTGCGGCCGGCGATCGCCTCACCCTGCGCACGCCCTCGGGCGAGCAGAGCTTCCGCGTGGCCGCGATCGTCACGGACTTCACGCTCGACGTCGGCACGGTGACCGTCGAGGAGCACACCTACCGGAGCCTGTGGGGCGATCGGCTGGTCAACGTGTTCTACGTCTGGCTCGAGCCCGGCGCCGCGATCGACGTGGCGCGCACCGCGATCCGCGAGCGGCTGGGTGGCCAGAGGCGCCTCTCCGTGCTCACCGCCGGCGAGTTCAAGCGCAGCGTGACCGACGCGCTGGATGGGGCGTTGCTCCTCACCTACGCGATCGAGCTGGTCGCGGTGGCGATCGCCGTGATCGCCGTGGCCAACTTCTTCCTGGTCGCGGTGCGCGACCGGCGCCGCGAGGTGGGCCTGCTGCGTGCGGTCGCCCTGGGGCCAGGCCAGCTCGCCCGCATGCTGCACGGCGAGGCGGCGGTCATCGGCCTCTCGGGCGGCTGCCTCGCGCTGCTCTACGCGCTGATCGCTTCCTTCTTCATGGTGACGCGCTCGGCGCGTCTGGTCTCGGGCTGGAGCTTGAGCTTCGTCTTCCCCTTGGGGCTCGCGGCGGCGACGCTGGCGATCGCCGCGTTGGCGTCGGTTGCGGCGGCCGCGCTTCCGGTGCGCGGTACGGTGCGCCGAAGCGTCGCCGAGCTGATCGGTAGGCAGTGAGCGGCCCGGCGGGCCGCCGTTCGAGAGGAGGGTTCGCGATGCGACGCAGAGCGGCGATCATCGAGACCGTGGCGTTGACCAAGCGCTACGCCCAGGGCCGTCGCCGGGTGGAGGCCCTCAGCGACTTGTCGATCGAGATCCACGGTGGGGAGTTCGTCTCGATCATGGGGGCGAGCGGCTCGGGCAAGAGCACGCTGCTCAATCTGCTCGTCGGCCTCGACGAGGCCAGCGCCGGAGAGGTCTACTTCGAGGGCCAGGCCCTTTCGGCGATGGACGACGACCAGCGCACCGACCTGCGCCGGACGCGCATCGGCGTGGTCTTCCAGCTCTTCAACCTGCTGCCCTCGATCCCGGCGATCGAGAACGTCGCCCTGCCGCTGCGCGCCTCGGCGGTGCGCCGCCGGGAGATGCTCGAGCGGGCGCGCGCGGCGCTGGCTCAGGTCGGGCTCGCCGAGCGCGCCGACCACCTCCCCGAGCAGCTCTCCGGCGGCGAGATGCAGCGCGTGGCGATCGCGCGTGCCCTGGCGATCGAGCCGGCACTGCTGGTCGCCGACGAGCCGACGGGCAACCTCGACAGCGAGACGGGCGTCGAGATCCTCGAGCTGCTGCACGCGTGCCATCGCGAGCGGGGCATGACGGTCCTCATGGTGACGCACAGCCCGGCCGCCGCGGCCTACGGCGAGCGCATCCTGACGATGAGCGACGGGCGCGTGGTCGACGAGGTCCGTACCGAGCGCGGGCACGCCAAGCGGGCGAGCTTCGCGGGGTAGCCCTTCGGGGGCTCGTTCGCTGCTCGGACGGGCCGCGCGGCTAGTGCATCACGCCCGGCCTGCGCAGCGAGAAGCGCGGGATCTGCGCCTGGAAGACCCGGCCGTTGCTCTCGTGCATCTCGTAGGTGCCTTCCATGGTGCCGACCGGCGTGGTGAGCACGGCGCCGCTGGTGTAGCGGTGCGTGTCGCCCGGCTCGAGGACCGGCTGCTCGCCGACCACGCCTGGGCCCTCGACCTCTTCGACCTTGCCGTTGCCGTCGGTGATGATCCAGTGGCGGCGGCGCAGCTGGACGCGCGTGGCGCTCTCGTTGGCGATGGTGACGAAGTAGGCGAAGGCGTAGCGGTCCTCGTCGGGCGAGGAGTGCTCGGGCAGAAAGGTCGCCTCGACCGTGACCCGGATGCCTTCGGTGATCGCCGTGGACATGGCGGCACCTCTTCGTACCAGCAGGCGAGCGGCCGTCAATGCCCTCGTGCCCGAGCACGACCTGTACGCTCATGGCGCGGTGGCGCGGTTGCGGGTGGGGCTCGGCGGCAGGCGTCCCGGCCTCATCGGGAAGCCGCGCCCATGGTGCGCGAACCACCTCGGGTATCGGCCACCCGCCATCGACAGCGCTCTTCGCGCGGAATCCACAGGTTCGCGAGGCCAGGTCGTGACCTTGGGGGCGTCTCCCGAACGGCCGCTCGCAGTCTCATTTTCGCGTTACGGGTTCAGTCCTTGATGCACTGTGTTCGGTGCAGCGTGAGAGCCGTAGAGGGTAGAAGGTCGACCGCGCGCGGGTCGGCGTCGCGTTCCATCGCCTCCCACCGGATGTAGAAATAATCTCCCGAATCGTCTGGACGACCTGCAGCCGGCAGGAAGCCCACCGCACCACCGCCCTCGCCGCTGCGGACGACGAGCGCACCCATCGCCGCCCCGTTGAATGGGTCTCGGTATTCGGGGAACTCTACAGGGTCCGAGACCGCGGGCGTGCCATTCTGGCACTCGGCCCTCGGTGGAATGAAGTCTGGAGCGGGCGTCGTGGTGTGCGTGCCCAGATCAAGCTCCAGCCATCCAGTTGCAAGATGAGGTTCGTCTGGCGGATTGCCGAACAGCGTGGCTCTCACGTACAGGCGCGACCCACCGGATGCGTCGACCGTAAGTGCTCGCCACAGCCCGTCTGGTCTTGACGGTCCTGCCTCAGCGACACTGGCACGAGCCCCGAGAGGAGGGGGCGTGTCATGGACCGAGAGGCAGCGCGGATTCGAGGGTTGGTACGGGCGACAGGGCCACGCGGGCGCGGAGCACGGTGCACTCGTGCGCCGCCAGGAGCCAAGTCGCCGATGAGCAAGCGGTCACCGTCAGCGGAAACCCAGATCAGGTTGTCGGCGCCGGTAGCATCGACGATCTGGATTCTCGAGGAATTGTAGGTGATCCAGACACCCGGGAGCTCGGGTCCTGCGTGTGACCGGCCCGGTGGCCAGCAAGGCAATAGGATTCCCATGAGGATCATGAGCCGTCGCATCGTCGCCCCCCAGCCTAAGTGCCAATCAAGAAACGATCCTGATATATCGCGGTGAGAGCCGTTGTCACGAGCGTCGCAACGCCGGGGCGGTTCAGCCGATGAGGTGACTCGGATCCGCGACCGCAAGCTGCACCTTCGAAGGAGACGGCGCCTCCGGCGCTCCAGACCGGCCCGAGAGGAGCGACCCTGGGCGCTGGCCGCGCGGCCGGGAATGTCCGTGACGGTTCGTTTCCGAACGATGGGCGACCGCGGACGGGGTGCCGCCACCGATCGCCGGCGCGAGGCGATGCCCTCGCGCCTCATTGGGCCGCGCCCTGGGCGCTGGGCGACAGGGCTAGCCCCCGGGACTTCGCTCGCCTCAGCGCACCCACGGGCCCGCGAGCCCGCAGAAGCCGCAGCGTGGGGTGGTGGAACCCGAAGCGTGGCGAGTGTTGTCTCTCACGCTCTTTCGTCGGTGATTTCCCGCGATTGTTCGCGGAGGGGC
>CAZGUU010000400.1:0-4401 GCA_964529315.1 uncultured Enterobacteriaceae bacterium | reverse complement strand
GGCCGGGGCGCCCGCCGACCCGACACACCTGGCGGGAGAGCTCGGCCAGATGCGCGCCTCGCTCGCAGAGCTAGGAGCGCGAGTAGACCAGCTCGCCTCCGGCGAGAGCCCGCCGCCCTGGGCCTCGGAGCTGCAGCATCGGCTCGGCCAGCGAGTCGAGCGGGTCATGGAGATGCAGGAGCGCCTCGCGGCGCGGATCGAAACGCCGCTGCCACGCCTCGACGAGCCGATCATCCTGCTCACCGTGGCCGCCAGCACTCTGGCTCTGGGCTTCATCCTGGGCCGCGGCCTGCAGCGACGGCGGGAACGACGCGACGGGCGGTTTCGTCTGTGATCGCCGAGCTCGTCGCGGTCGCGGCTGGCTCCTACCTGATCGGCTCGATCCCGAGCGGCTTCCTGCTGGCACGACTGCGCCACGTCGACGTGCGGCGGATCGGCAGCGGAAACATCGGCGCGACCAACGTCGCCCGCTCGGCCGGCGCGCTGCTCGGCCTGCTGACGCTCGCCATCGACGTCCTCAAGGGAGCGCTCCCCGTGGCGCTCGTCGATGTGCTCGGCGGGGAGGTCGGCGGCACACCTGCGATGGAGCAGCACGCGCGGATCACGGCGGCCCTGGCCGCAGTCGCGGGGCACGTGTTCCCCTTTGCCCTGGGATTTCGTGGGGGCAAGGGCGTCGCCACGGCGATGGGCGCTCTGCTGGTGCTCGCACCCGCCGCTCTGCCGCTCCCCCTGGCGCTGTTCGCAGTTGCCGTGCTCGCCTTGCGCCGCGTATCGCTGGCCTCCATCGCGGCGGCGGTCGCCACACCGGCCGCCGCCGCGTGGTCCGGCTACGACGAGGAGGTCACGACCGCGATCGGCGCGCTGTCCGCTCTGATCGTGCTTCGCCACCGGGCCAATATCGGCCGACTGATCGCCGGCACCGAGCCACGAATCGGGCAGACCGTCGAGCGAGGGCGGGACTGAAGCGCGCGAGGCTCGTTGCCCAATTTTCATGCAGTGCCCCATTTCCAGGCGGCACGGCTGCACAGCGACCGAGCATTCCCCACAGTTCGTCTCGCCAGATACCGGCACCGACCTTGCTGGCTGGCCACGGCAGAGGAGGGAATGGCCATGCACGTGGTTCGCAAGAGATCTCGGTTTCGCCCCTATCGACCTCGCGTGCTGGCCGCGCTGGCTGCGCTGGTCGTCCCCCTGGTTGCTGCCGCAGCCTGGGCCGAGGACGCAGCACCCAAGGTCGACACCGGCGACACGGCCTGGATGCTCACCTCGTCGGCCTTGGTGCTGATGATGACTGCCCCTGGACTGGCGCTCTTCTACGGCGGCCTGGTGCGCAGCCAGAACATCCTCGGCGTGATCATGCAGAGCCTATTCTGCATGGCGGCGATCAGCGTGCAGTGGATCCTGCTCGGCTACACGCTCGCCTTCGGTACCTCGCAGGGCGGTCTGATCGGCGGGCTCGACTTCCTCGGCCTGGGTGGCGTCGGGCAGGAGCCCAACGCGGACTACGCAGCCACCATCCCGCACCTCGCCTTCATGGTCTACCAGGGGATGTTCGCGATCATCACCCCGGCGCTGATCACCGGGGCCTTCGCCGAGCGGATGAAGTTCAGCGCCTTCGCGCTCTTCACCCTGCTCTGGGCCACCTTGATCTACGACCCGCTGGCGCACTGGGTGTGGGGCGTGGGAGGCTGGATGCGCGCCCTGGGCGCGCTCGACTTCGCCGGCGGCACGGTGGTGCACATCAGCTCGGGGATCTCGGCTTTGGCCGCCGCCATGTTGATCGGCAAGCGCCTCGGCCACGGCCACGAGCCGATGCCGCCGCACAACTTGCCGCTCACCGTCACCGGAGCCGCGCTGCTCTGGGTCGGCTGGTTCGGCTTCAACGCGGGCAGCGCGCTCACCTCGGGCGGGCTTGCAGCCAGCGCCTTCGTCGCGACGCACATCGGCGCGGCTGCGGCGACGCTCGGTTGGCTGGTCGTCGAGTGGTGGAGCCGCGGCAAGCCGACGGTCCTGGGGGCGGCCTCCGGGGCGGTCGCGGGCCTGGTCGCGATCACTCCCGGAGCGGGCTTCGTCACCCCGATGGGGGCGCTCGCCATCGGCTTCCTGGGCGGAGCGATCTGCTACTACGGCATCCACCTCAAGGATCGGCTGGGCGTCGATGACGCGCTCGACGTGGTCGGGGTGCACTGCGTGGGCGGAACCTGGGGCGCCATCGCCACCGGGCTGTTCGCCACCAAGTCGGTCAACGCCGCAGGCGCCGACGGCCTGTTCTACGGCAACCCGGGCCAGCTCGTGACGCAGGTCGTCGCGGTCGTCGCGACGCTGGTGTTCTGCTTCGTCGGAGCGCTGGTCCTGCTCAAGGTGACCGACGCGCTCGTCGGCCTGCGGGCCGACGAGGAGGACGAGGTGATCGGGCTGGACCTGAGCCAGCACAGCGAGCGAGCTTACGTCCTGGGGTCGGTGTCGGACTAGGGGCTCGTTTCGGACGAGCCATGGCCGGGTGGCCTCGGCCGGATGGGCGGCCGGGCCCGGAGTTGCTCCGGGCAGCGGAACTCCGTAGGGAGGGAAATCATGAAGAAGGTCGAAGCCATCATCAAGCCCTTCAAGCTGGACGAGGTCAAGGAGAGCCTGAGCGCGATCGGCACCCAGGGGCTCACGGTGACCGAGGTCAAGGGCTTCGGGCGGCAGAAGGGCCACACCGAGCTGTACCGCGGGGCCGAGTACGTGGTCGACTTCCTGCCCAAGGTCAAGCTAGAGATCATCGTCTCCGACGAGAACGTCACCAAGGTCGTCGAGACCATCGAGAAGGCGGCCAAGACCGGCCGCATCGGCGACGGCAAGATCTTCGTGCTCCCCGTGGAAGAGGTCGTACGCATCCGCACGGGCGAGCGCGGCAGCGAAGCTCTCTGAGCCGCCCCCGGGCGGCACACGAAAAAAGACTGGACGATTTTCAGGGCGCCCGGAGGGGATCCGGGCGCCCCGGCTGCACATGGCGTGCGACGCGCTCGACGTCGGTCGCCGGCGGGCCGGTTCGATCAACCCGAACGAGAGGTAACGAGGGGGAAGCGAGATGACTCCGAAGGAAGCGGTCGACTTTGCGAAGAAGAAGGGCGCGGTCTGCGTCGACTTCAAGTTCCTCGATTTTCTCGGGATCTGGCAGCACTTCACGATCCCGATGAGCGAGTTCGACGACAAGATCTTCGAGGAAGGCAGCGGCTTCGACGGCAGCTCGATCCGCGGCTGGCAGCCGATCAACGCCTCGGACATGCTGGTCATGCCGGACCCGACGACCGTCGTCATGGATCCCTTCTTCTCGGCGCCGACGCTCTCGGTGATCGGCAACATCGTCGACCCGATCACCAAGGAGGATTACTCGCGCGACCCGCGCAACATCGCGCGCAAGGCCGAAGCGTATCTCAAGTCGACCGGTATCGGCGACGTCGCGCACTTCGGTCCGGAGCCCGAGTTCTTCGTCTTCGACCACGTCCGCTACGACACCAACCAGGCGGCGAGCTTCTACCACGTCGACTCGGACGAGGCGCGCTGGAACACCGGCAAGGAAGGGACCAACCTCGGCTACAAGGTCCGCTACAAGGAGGGCTACTTCCCGGTTCCGCCGAGCGACACGCAGCAGGACATCCGGCAGGAGATGGTCCAGCTGATGGAGCAGGTCGGCATCCGCATCGAGAAGCAGCACCACGAGGTCGCGACCGCCGGCCAGGCCGAGATCGACATGCGCTTCATGCCCCTGGTCAAGATGGGCGACGCGCTGATGTGGTACAAGTACATCGTCAAGAACGTCGCGCGCCGGCACGGCAAGACGGCGACCTTCATGCCCAAGCCGATCTTCGGCGACAACGGCAGCGGCATGCACGTCCACCAGTCGATCTGGAAGGGCGACAAGCCGCTGTTCGCGGGCGACGGCTACGGCGGCATGTCGGAGCTGGCGATGCACTACATCGCGGGCATCCTGCACCACGCCCCGGCGCTGGCCGCGTTCACCAACCCGACGACCAACTCCTACCGCCGCCTGGTGCCGGGCTTCGAGGCGCCGGTGAACCTCGCGTACTCGTCGCGCAACCGCTCGGCGGCGGTGCGCATCCCGATGTACTCGCCGTCCCCCAAGGCCAAGCGCATCGAGGTGCGCTTCCCCGACCCGACGGCCAACGGCTACATGGCGTTTGCCGCCATGCTGCTGGCCGGCCTCGACGGCGTGCAGCGCAAGCTCAAGGCGGGCAACCCGCTCGACAAGGACATCTACTCGCTCACGCCCGAGGAGCTGAAGGACGTCCCCTCGATGCCGGCCTCGCTCGAGGACTCGCTGAACAACCTGCGCAACGACCACGAGTTCCTGCTCAAGGGCGACGTCTTCACCGAGGACGTGGTCGAGACCTGGATCGA
>CAZGUU010000399.1:0-4409 GCA_964529315.1 uncultured Enterobacteriaceae bacterium | reverse complement strand
GCGGGCGTGCCCAGCGCTGCGGAGGCGCGACTCGGCGGCGCCGGGCCCGGAGCGCCCGCGCCGGGAGCGGGCGTTGGCGACGCCGTGCGCGATCTCGGGCGGATCGCCGCGGGCTTCTTGGTCGCCGTGGCGTCGTGGCTCGTCCCTCTGGTCATGCGACGGGGACCGGCCGAGGCCCTGCGCGACGTCCTGCTGCTCGATGGCGGCGTGGCGCGGATCTATCTCCTCCCCTTCCCGAGGCCGCTGCCGGCGACCGTCGCGCTTCTCACGGGACTGGGCGCGGCGGCGCTCCTGGTGCGCGTCGGCCGGCGCGCGGCGGTGCGCTCGCGCGATTCGGCGGTCGCCGCGACGGTCGTCGGGGCACGGCGCGTGCCGGGTGGCGCGGAGCGCCTGGCGCCCGGGGCGCTGGCCACGGGTCTCGTGGGGTCGATCGTCCTGGCGCAGGGCGAGGGCGCAAGGCTCGTGGCGGAGAACGTCTGCCTGTGGCTCGGTCCGGCGGCGCTGCTGATAGGCCTGGCGAGTTTGCCGGGGCGCCGCGTGGCGACGCGCGAGCGGGCGCTGCTGTGCTTCGCTGCGCTCGGCGCGCTGCAGCTCTACCCGCGCGCCGACCTGATGCACGTGAGCATGGCCGCGCCGCCCATCGTGGTCGCCGCTGCCGTCACCTGGGGACGTCTGGCCACCGCGTGGCGACGCAGCGCGGAGGCGAGCGCCGGCGAGCGAGGGGGGGCGCCCGTCGGTCGGGTCGTGCCGCTGGTGGTGACGGCGATCGTGGTCCTGCTCGCCGCCGGCCGGGCCCTGCCGACGCTGCTCGGGCGCCTGCGTGAGCCGATGGTCCAGCTCGATGCCGGCGAGCGCGCGCCGCTGATCATCGCCGCGCGGCACGCGGCGGAGATGCGCTGGCTCGGCGAGGCGGTGCGTGGCGTCCGTGCGCGCACGGGTCCCGAGCAGCCGATCTTCGCCTTCCCCGACCTGGCCGGGCTCGCCTTTCTCGCCGACCGACCGATGCCGTTCTTCCACGTCTACTTCGTCCCCGGGCGCCCGGACCGTACGGCGCAGAGCGCTGTGATCGAGCGGCTCGAGCGGGTGCGGCCGGCGCTGGCGGTGGTCGGGCCGCCGCTGGTCGCGGCGTTCGCGGGGGCGCAGAGCTACTTCGACGAGATCAGCGGCTACCTGGCGTCGCGCTACGACCTCGAGGCGCGCGCCGGAGGCTGCGATCTGCTGCGCCGCCGTGGCCCGGCCTCGAGACCGTGAGCCAGAGCCCTCGAGCTCCCCGTGCACCGCCGCATCACGATCGGACGTCTTCGGCCCCGCGAGAGGGCGTCGACGGCTCTTCCTCGCGCAGTCGCACGCCGGGCTGCGACGACGCGATGCAGGGGCGTGCGGGTCGACTGACCGCGGCGAGGACTTGACATCGCGTGGGCGGCGAGATCCGTTCGCTGGCGTGAGCGAAGCCATGCGAGGAATGTCGTTGCGCGCCGTCGCCTTGGCCGGGGTCGTCTCGCTCGCCTGCGCGCTGTCCGCGCAGGGGACGCGAGCTGGAGCCGGCGAGAGCGAGACCGAGCTCGAGCGGCTCACGTCGCGTCTGCTCGCCGCGCCCGCGCTGCGCACCGAGCCGGGCTTCACGGCGCGGCTGCTCGTCCCGCCGGGGCAGCTCTACGACCCGCTGACCATGATTCCGCGCGGCGACGTGGTGTGGGTGAACGACGACGGCGGCGAGGAGGGCGAGCGGGGCAGCCGCATCCTCTCGGTCGACCCGCAGGGTCGGGTGTCCGTGGTGGTGGGCTTGGGCGAGCTGCTGCCGGCGATCGGCTTCGACGTGGCGCCGCCGAGCTTCGCTCCGTACGCGGGCGAGATCTTCACCCTGGCGCAGGCTCGCGCCGGGCTGCCGGGCGCTCTGGCGGACCATGTGATCCAGCGCGTGGAGCCGGCTCGCGGCTTTGCCGCGAGCGTCTTCTGCACGCTGCCGCCGGTTGCGACGGTCGAGCCCTCAGCCAGCGGCTACGGCGTCGAGGCACGCTTCGGGCCCGAGACGAGCCCCTTTGCCGGCAAGCTGTTCGCCGTGACCAACCTGAACGCAACCGTCCACCAGGTCACTCCCGACGGTGTCTGTCGCCCGTTCGTCACCTTCGACCCCGCCCACCAGGGGCGGCCGATGGGCATCCAGTTCACCCGCGATGGGACGGCGATGCTGGTCTCGCTCGGCCGCAGCGACGCCGTGGGAGCCGCCGTCGCGGGGGGCGGCTCGATCGTCCGCGTGCGGCCCGACGGGAGCGTCGAGGCGCAGCCGCTGGCCACGGGCCTCACCTCGCCCGTAGGCATGGACTTCGCACCGCCGGGCTTCGGCGACCACGGCGGGCAGCTCTTCGTCGCCGACGGCGGGGTCGTCGAGGTGCCGGTGCGCATGACCCAGCCCGTGGCGGCCGACGGCAAGGTCTTGCGCCTGGCCGCCGACGGCCGCCCGCACCTGGTCGCCTCGGGGCTCCACTCACCCGCGGGCGTGCGCTTCGTCGGCAAGGCGCTCTGGGTGAGCGATCTCGCCGGCGACTTCATCGGCGGCAGGCGCGAGCTGCCAGACGGCTGGATCGCCACGATCGAGGCGCGCTGAGCGGCGCCGGCGGGGGTGAGGTTCTCGCGCCGCGCGCGCGTCGCCCGCTCAGAGCCGCGCGATGTCGATCCGCACGCCGCGGTCGATGCCGCCGGGCGTGCCCTGGTGGATCATCGGCTGGAGGTGGAAGTAGCCGCCGGCGAGCTGCAGGGGGTTGAGCGGGCTCGTCACCACCGTGCCGTTGTGCGAGCGGCCGCCGGAGAACTGGAAGGGCTCCCAGGCGTGGTTGATCACCACCTGCCCCGGGCGCAGCGAAGGCGAGATGCGCACGCGCGCTTCGAACGAGCCCAGGTCGTTCCACACCCGGACGCGATCGTGGTCGGCCAAGCCGCGCGCCGCGGCATCGTCCGACGCGACGATCACCACGGGCTCGCCGCGTTGCAGGCGCAGCAGGGTGGGGGTGTCGCGCCACGATGCGTGGATCGACCAGCGCGCGTGCTGCCCGGTCAGCGCCAGGGGGTGGGCGCCGCCGATTGGCGGTGGCTCCTTGTGCACCGGCAGCTCCTCGCCGAGCTCGAAGTAGAGCGGGTGGTCGATGTAGGTCTGGATGCGCCGGGTGAGCGTCGGCCAGGGCATCTTGCGCTCGACGTGCCAGCGATTGGCGGTGATCGTCTCACCGGGCTCGATGTCGGTCGCGCTGCCGATGTTGATCGGGTCGAGGCCGAGCGAGGTGTAGCGCGCGAAGCCCCGGTCGCGGAGCTCCTGCCAGCCGATGCCGCCGAGGTTGGTGGTCTGCGAGAGGATCTCGTCGAGGAACGCCTCGGGGTTGGTCTCCCCGTAGCGGCCGCCGAAGGTGAACTCGTCGTAGACCGTGTCGAGGCGGCGCTCGGCGCCGCTGCGGTCGGTGAAGTGTGCGACGCCGCGCTCGCGGGCGCGCCGCTGCAGCGCGCGGAAGAGCAGGCAGTGAAACTCCCAATCGGTGCGCGACTCGGCGTAGGGCGCGACCGCGCGGGTCGTCGGGTGCGCGTACGGCGCGAGCGGGGTCGCCCAGGTGATGTCGTCCTTCTCGTACCAGCCGGCGGCCGGCAGAACGAGGTCGCTGTGCAGCGCGGTCGTGCTCATGCGCCAGTCGACCGTGACCAGGAGGTCGAGCCCGCGCAGGAAGCCGTCGTGCAGCGCGGCGTTGCCGCGCACGCGTCGCAGGACGTTGCCGCCGACCTCGAGAAACACCCGCTGGCGCGCGCTCGAGGGCGGGATCTGCCAGCCCTTCTCGTAAGCCTCGGCGAGGTACTCCGCGAACGGCCGGCGCATCGCCGGATCCCACTCGGCCGCCTGGCCGTAGAGCTCGGCCAGGCCCGCCCGGTCGAAGTAGAGCGTGCCGGCGACCGTGTTGCCCTTGCGGTACTCCTCGCGCATCCGCTCGTACAGGACCATCTCGTCGGTCAGCCCCTTGCGCTTTTCGTTCAGGAATCGCAGGGCTTCTCTGGCGGTGGCGAGATACGACCGGGCCGATCCGGGAGCTCCGGTGGCGGGGTCGGCCAGCGCGCCGATGCCGGCGGTGACCATGCCGGGCCAGACGGAGATGCCCGCGCCCTTGCGCCCGAGGCATACGCCCGGCGGTGCCGCGACCTCGGCTTTCGACACTCTCCCGGAGGAGAACAGCATGCGACTCGGACTCTGCAAGACGGCGCTCTCGTGCGCCGTGGTCATGGCACTCCCGCAGGCCGCGATGGCGGCGGACGCGCTCGAAGGCTATCCGAGCCGGCCGGTGCGCATCATCACCCCCGCCGCGCCCGGCGGGACGACCGACTTCCTCGCCCGTGTGCTGGCCAACCATCTCACCAAGACCTGGGGCCAGCAGGCG
>CAZGUU010000398.1:0-4444 GCA_964529315.1 uncultured Enterobacteriaceae bacterium | reverse complement strand
TGCGCAGGCGCTCGACGCGGTCGAGGGCCTGCGCCGCGACACGGCGCAGCGCGGCGCGGGAGCGTGCGGCTGCGCGCACGGCAAGCGCGGCGCGCTCACCGTGGCCCAGGGACTGACAGGCGAGCAGCCAGTCGCAGCCTGCCGCGAGGGCAGCGACGCAGACCTGCTCGAGCGATCCACTGCCGTCGAGGGCGTGCATCGCCAGATCGTCGCTCATCACCACGCCGGCAAAGCCCAGGCGATCTCGCAGCAGATCGCGCAGGATGCGCGGCGAGAGCGTGGCCGGGAGCTCCGGGTCGAGAGCCGGGTACAGGACGTGTGCGGTCATGAGCAGGGGGATCCCCGAGCGGATCGCGGCGCGAAACGGGCGCAGCTCGGTGCGCCGTAGCTGGGCGTGCGAGCGAGCGACGAGCGGGAGGGCAGCGTGCGAGTCGAGCGCCGTATCGCCGTGACCGGGGAAGTGCTTGCCGCAGGGCAGCACGCCCGCGTCTTGCAGGCCGCGAGCGAAGGCCGGTGCCAGGCGCGCGACATGGGCCGGATCGGAGCCGAAGGAGCGGTCGCCGATCACCGGGTTGCGCGGGTTGCTGTCGACGTCGAGGACCGGCGCCAAGTCGCAGTTGAAGCCGGCGGCGGCGAGCTCGCGACCCATCGTCCGCCCGACCGCCCGTGCCAGCCTTGCACCGCCGGCCGCGCCGATCCTGCGCATCGCCGGCCACTCGGTGAAGGGTGCGCGCAGCCGTGCCACGCGCCCTCCCTCTTGGTCGACGGCGATCAGCGCGCCCGGGCCGAGCAGCTCGTGCAGGTCCGCCGTGAGGCGAGCCAGCTCGGGCGGGGTACCGACGTTGCGCCGAAACAGCACGACGCCCCCCGGGCGCAGGCGCTCGAGCCGCCGGCGCGTCGCGGCGTCGAGCCGGGCTCCTTCGAAGCCCGTCACGACCAGGTGGGAAAGCCGACGCATCGCGTAACCCGGAGAGCACCACAGTGTGCCCAGGGGGCTCGTATCAGAGCTCGATGCGAGGGGATAGCGGTGAGCGGCGAAGGAATCTGTCCAGGAAAAGGCGTCTGGTGCGGTGCGTCAAGTAACGGCACGCACGCGACCATGGCCATGTGATTTCGATGATATTGGTCATGACGGAGGCCGGGCGCCGTATGCAGGCGCGGTGATCGTCCACGCCCTCCCGTGCACCTCGCATTGCTGCTTGAGTTGACCTGGCAGCTCTGCAATGACGTCCGCGATGTCGGGCGTCGTGATCACCGGCATGGGGTGCGTGACGCCGATCGGAATCGGCGTGGCCGCATTTGCCGAGGGGTTGCGGAGTGGGGCTTCGGGGGTCGGCGTGCTGACGTCCATGGACCCGGCTCCGTACAAGTGTCGGGTCGCAGCCGAGGTTCGCGGCTTCGATCCCCACGAGTACATGCCGCATCGCGAGGCGCGGTCCTCGCCGCGCGTCGTGCAGCTGGCGGTGGCCGCGGCGCGCCTGGCGCTGCAGGACGCACGGCTGGCGGCCTTCGCGGATCCGACCCGGGCCGGCGTGGTCATCGGCAGCTCGGTGGGGCCCAGCGCCTACAACTTCGAGCAGTTCGCCGTATTCATCGAGCGAGGTGCGCGCCGGATGCACCCGTCGTTCCCGGCACAGGCGCACAACGGGGTGCTGGCTTCCGAGTGCGCCATCCAGTTCGATGCCCATGGGCCGGTGCTGAGCCTCTCGAGCGCCTGTACCTCGGGTGCCGATGCCCTCGGGGTGGGGCGGGCGATGGTCACGGCTGGCATGGCCGACGTCCTTCTGGTGGGCGCTGCGGAGGCACCGATCCACCCGCTGCTCTTTGCGGCGTTCGACCGCCTGGAGCTGATGCCGACGCGCTTCAACGAGGATCCGGCGAGAGCCTCGCGACCGTTCTCTGCGGATCGGGACGGCTTCGTGCTCGGCGAGGGCGCGGCGATCTTCGTGCTCGAGCGGTTGGACCACGCTCGGGAGCGCGGGGCGCACATCTACGCCGAGGTGGCTGGACACGCGGCCACCTGCGACGCGAAGTCGCACTTCAGTCAGGACGAGGGCGGGGTGGATGCCGAGCGCGCCGTGCGGCTTGCGCTCGACATGGCCGGGTTAGCGGCGAGCGAGATCGACTACGTGAACGCTCACGGCTCGGCGACACGGCAGAACGATCCGTTCGAGACCGCGGTGCTGAGGCGCGTGCTCGGTGAACGGGCGGACCGAGTGCCGGTGAGCTCCTCGAAGTCCATGGTCGGCCACTTGCTGGGGGCGAGCGGGGCGATCGAGGCGGCGGCGACGGTGCTCGGCATGAGCGGTGGCTTCCTGCCGCCGACGATCAACCTCGTGAGGCGGGATCCCGAATGCGATTTGGACTACGTGCCCAATGACGCGCGCGAAGCACGCATCGATGCCGCTCTTTCCACGAGCTTCGGATTCGGCTCACGCAATGCGGCGGTGGTGTTGAGGAGGTTGGACGGTGCGAGAGACGGGTGACGGCGAGCTCACCGAGACCGTGATTCGGCTGATCGGGGTCGAGCTCAACGCATCGAGGGAGGACGTGCGCCGTGCGGGCTCGCTGCGCAGAGACCTGAAGATGGACTCGGTGGCCGCCGCCAGCCTGCTCTTCGCAATCGAAGAGGAGTACGGCATCGAGCTCGAGCTCGAGAGGGTCGAGAGCATCGACACGGTGGAAGGCATCGTGGCGGTCGTAGCGCGATCGAGGGCGAGCCGGCGGGGCGATCACCCGGTGTGACCGGCGTGCCGAATCTACGTCCTGCCGGTAGGGTCGCCGACCTCGTGGCAGCAATCCTGACCGTCGAGCTGCATAGGCGCGCCAAGTGCGCCCGGCCGGCGGGCGGCGAGGCCGCCCGAGACCGCCTCGCGGACGTGCGTCGTCGCTTTCCCGGGCGCAAGGTCGTGTTCTTCTATTGGCAGCAGGACGTGCTGGGGCTGTTCGTGCTGGCACGCGCACCTGGAGCAGTCACCGGGCTCTTGGGGGACGTGGAGCTCGCCTGCGACGACACCTTCGGGGGCCGCGTGACGGTATCCGTCCTTCGACGCCTCGGTGGACGATGGTGCCGGCTGAGCCGTTCGAATCTCGTCGAGCGCGCACGGGACCTGCAAGCGATCGTGCGCTCGCCCGAGCCGATGGGGATCGCGGTCGACGGCAACGGGCCTTACGGTCGGGTGGGTCGAGAATTTTCACGGCTGCTCACACGCTGCCGAGCGGTGGCCGTACCCGTCGCCGTCGAGTGCGATCGTTGGGTGAGCGTCCGAGCGCGGGCCCGGATGAAGCTGCCGTGCCGGGACGCGAGCGTCGCCCTGGGCTTGGGTGAGACGATCGATGGCGGCTCCTCCGTGACCGACTTGCACAGTCGGCTCGAGGCCGGGTTGGCGGAAGCGGCCCGGGAGGCAAGATCGTGCCTTGCCGCGGCGCAGCTTCTGGCGACGCTGGCGACGAAGTGAGCGAGCAGGTGGTCAAGGAGATCCGCTCGTGGGAGGAGCGTCGCCAGCTGTACGTGCAGGGACTCCTCGCACGGGTGTTTCTGGCGGTGGCGTTCGGCGTGGTCTTCGTCGCGCTAGGCACCGTGGGCCTCGTCGGTCGCACGAGCCTCCTTAGCGCGGCGTCCGTCTTGGGGGCTCTCGCCCTGGTCAACGTGCCGTATTGGGTGATCGGATCGCGGCGTGGATTCCCCACCAGCCACTTCGCGGTTCACTGGGCGGTCGACATCGTGTTGCTCACGGTGATGATCCACTTCGCAGGAGGTATCAACACGCCCTACTGCGCGCTTGCGTATTCTTCGCTCGTCATGTTCGGCGCGGTGACCGAATCGCGTGCAGTGGCCATGCGCCTGGCGAGCCTCTCGACGGTCAGCTTCGGACTGCTGGTGGTCCTCGAGGCAACGGGATGGATCGGGTCGCACGCCGATGTGTGGGGACATCGCTACGGTCTTGGAGCTCAGGCGCTCTCCCTGATCGCTCCGTTCATCTTCATCTTCGAGCTCGGCTGGCTCGGCGGCACCCTCGCCGACCAGCTCAAGGCGGCCAATGCGAGCCTCGCCCGGTTCAGCGCCAAGATCGAGGAGCAGAACCGCCTGCTCGAGCACCGCGTCACCGAGCGTACCGCGGAGCTCGAGCGGGCGAACCAGGAGATCGAGGATCTCGTTCACATCGTCACCCACGACCTGAAGAACGTCTCGGTGGCCACCACCGAGACGGCGCGCAAGCTGCTGGGGCGCGAGAGCGCGGGGCTGACGCCGCGGGGCCGCAAGTATGCCGAGAACCTGCTCGAGGATGGGCGCAGCATGTCGCGCATGCTCGAGAACCTCTTGAGCCTGTTTCGCGAGGCCGATCCGGAGGCGAGCAAGCAGGAGTGGGTCGACGTCGGCCTGGTCGTGCGCCAGGCTTTCGACCGCCTGCAGCATCAGGTCGAGAGCAAGGCGATAGACGTG
>CAZGUU010000397.1:0-4451 GCA_964529315.1 uncultured Enterobacteriaceae bacterium | reverse complement strand
GACCCCTCGCAGGCGAACGAGACGCTGCTGCTCGACGTCGTCGAGCGGCGCTGGGCGCCCGACGCCGCCGAGCGGCTCGGCATCCCGGCGCGGCTGCTCCCGCCGTTGCGCGAGCCGGGCGAGCGGCTGGGCGGGCTCACGCCCGAAGCGGCGGCGGCCCTCGGCCTGGCCACCGGCACGCCGGTCGCGGTGGGCGGTGCCGACACCCAGTGCGGGCTGCTCGGCGCCGGAGCCTTCGCGTCCGGTCACGCCGCGGTGATCGCCGGCACCACCGTGCCGGTCCAGCAGGTGCTCGACCGGCCGGCGATCGACCCCGAGGGTCGCCTGTGGACCTGCTGCCACATGATGGCCGGGCGCTGGGTTCTGGAGAGCAATGCCGGGCCGATGGGCGAGGCGATCGACTGGCTCGCCCAGCTGCTGCTTCCCGACTCCCCCATGGCGGTCGCGCGCTTGCTCGCCGAGGCGGCGCTCTCGCAGCCCGGCGCCCGCGGCATCCTCTCGACGTTCGGCGCCGAGGTGATGAACGCGCGCGAGGTACGCCTGCCCCTGGGCGGCTTGACGCTGTCGCACCTGGGCAGCGCCGGCGACCCGCGCCGCCGCGCGCACCTCGCCCGAGCCGTGGTCGAGGGCATGGCCTGCGCTCTGCGCGCCAACCTCGAGCAGCTCGCCAGGGTGTCCGGCGCGGCCCCGCAGCGGCTGCGGCTGGCCGGCGGCCTGGCGCGCAGCGATGCCTTCGCCCAGGTGCTGAGCGACGTGCTGGGCCAGCCCATCGAGCGCGGCAGCACGGCGGAAGCGACCGGCTTGGGTGCGGCGATCTGCGCCGGCGCCGGCGCCGGCGTGTTCCCCGACCTGGTCGCGGGTGCCCGGCACCTCGCCAACGAGGCGCGAGTCAGCCACCCGGATGCGAGCCGGGCCGACGCCTACCGCGAGCTCTACGGCGCCTGGATGCAGTCCTTCACGGCTCGCGCCCCGGCCGACGCGATCGCCCGCCAGGTCGCCCTGCCCGCCGTCCTGCAGCGCATGGCCGAAGCCCCGCCTGCCGCCGCGCCCGAGGTGCCGCTGCGCATCCTGGTCACTGCCGACATGGACGAGCGCTCCCTCGAAGCGCTGCGCGCGCTGGGTCAGGTCGAGTACGCGAGCTTCCGCGAGCGCATGCGGCTGCTCACGGGCGATGACCTGGTCGCGGCGCTGGCCGGGGTGCAGGTCTTCGTGACCGAGGTGGACGTGCTCGACGCAGCCGCGCTGCGCCGCCTGCCCGACCTGCGCGTGGTCGCATCGTGCCGCGGCGACGCGGTCAACGTCGACACCGCCGCGTGCACGGCGTGCGGGATTCCGGTGCTGAACGCGCCGGGGCGCAACGCCGAGGCGGTCGCGGACCTGACCGTCGCCTTCCTGCTCATGCTCTCGCGCAAGCTGCCGGGAGCGACGGCCTTCCTGCGCCAAGGAGACATCGAGGCGGGGGACATCGGGCGCATGGGGCAGGCCTTCCAGGGCCTGCGCGGGCACGAGCTCTGGCAGCGCACCGTCGGGCTGGTCGGGCTGGGTGCCGTGGGGCGAGCCGTGGCGCGCAGGCTCGCGCCGTTCGGCGTACGTCTCCTCGGCCACGACCCCAAGCTCTCCGAAGAGCAGGTGATCCTCGCCGGTGCGGCCCCGGCGTCCCTGGACGAGCTCCTCGAGCGCAGCGACTTCGTCAGCCTACACGCCGCCGTCACCCCCGAGACCCACGGAATGATCGGTGCCGCCGAGCTCGCGCGGATGAAGCCGGGGGCCTGCCTGGTGAACACCGCACGCGCCGCCCTGGTCGACGAGGTCGCACTCGCAGAGGCGCTGCGCTCGCAGCACCTGGGCGGCGCCGCGCTCGACGTCTTCCGCGACGAGCCACCCGGCTCGGATGACCCACTGCTCGCGCTCGACCAGCTGATCGCCACGCCGCACGTCGGCGGCAACACGGTCGAGGTCGCGGCCCACCAGGGCGAGATCGTGGTCGCGGAGCTCGAGCGCCTGCTGCGCGGCCAGCCACCACTGCACGCGCTGAACCCCGAGGCGCTGGCCGGCTTCGACTGGCACGTGCCGCGCCGGCCGCTCGACGATGCCCTGCTGGCGCGCATGGCGGCCCGCCCAGGCCCGGCGGTTTCCGACCTGCAGCGCGACCGCCGCACCGAGCGACGAGCCACGACGCCACCGGCGACCGGTGCGGCGACCGGTGCGCCCACCGCCGCGCGACCCGTCGCCCCCCCGGCCGAGATCGTCGAGCGTATGACCCGCATCGCCAGCGGTTTCCTCGATCGGGTGTCGCACGATCCGGCCCTGCACCGGCTCGCCGAGGGCAAGGACGTCACGCTGCGCTTCACCCTGCCCGACCTCGGCCTGCGCCTCTATCTGCGCCTGCGCGATGGCCGGGCCAGTGGCGGGCTCGACGATCCCGACGGGCAGGTCGACGTCGAGCTCAAGATGCGCGCCGAGGTGTTCGACGGCATGTTCACCGGGACGGTCAACGCCATGCACGCCGCGACCACCGGTCACCTCTCCTTCGCCGGCGACACGGTCAAAGCGATGACCCTGCAGCAGGCCCAGGCCGATCTCGAGCGGATCTACCGCCAGGTACGCGACGAGGCGGGCGGGCCCGGCGACCTGGCCTCCGTGCCCGACCCCTCCCGCGCGGGCCGCACGGGCGGCCCCGCGGCAGAGGCCACACCCGTCACGCCGGGCGACGTGCGCGAGGAGCTCGTCGCGGTGGTCGACGAGCTCTACCGCAGCGAGATGATCACCGCGACGGGTGGCAACGTGAGCGTGCGCATCCCCGGCCGCGACGAGATCTGGATCACGCCGGGACAGCTCTTCAAGGGTCACCTGCGCCCCGAGATGCTGGTCCGCCTCGACCTCGACGGCAACCCGCTCGACGAGGGCGCCCTCTCGCCGTCGAGCGAGCGGATGATGCACTGCGCGGTCTACCGGGCCCGCCCCGACGCCCACGCCGTGGTCCACGCGCACGCGCCGTACGCCACCATCCTGGTCGACGCCGAGCTGCCCTTCCTGCCGATCTCCACCGAGGCCGCCTTCTTCGGCGACATCCCGCGCGTGCCGTTCATCATGCCCGGCACCGACGAGCTGGCCCGCGCGGTCGGCGTGGCGGCAAAGGACAGCTGGGCGGTGCTGCTGCAGAACCACGGCCTGATCGTCGGAGGCCGCAGCCTGCGCCGCGCTGCCGACATGGTCGAGATCATCGACCGCACCGCCCAGACGATCCTCGGCTGCTACGCCGTACAGCGCACGCCACCCACCCTGCCGCCCGAGATCGTCGCGGCACTGCAGAGGATGGGCGACCTCATGGCTTGAGGCCAAGCGGCGCGGCCGTCGGGGAGCCGAGCACGGCGCCGGGCAGCGCAGCGATCAGCAGCAGGCCCACGAGCTGCGCTGCGGCCACCGGGGCGAGCAGCGCGGGCAGCGATGCTACGGCGAGCCCCAGGGCCAGCCGGCGCAGGGCTCGCGCGTCGAGCCCGCCGCGGCCGAGCAGGGCGGTGGTGGCCGCGCTGGCGATCATGGCGAGCAGCAGCGGCAGGGTGAGCAGATCGAGCGGCAGGCCGAGCCAGCCGAGCAGACCCGCGCCAACCAGTGCGGCGCCGAGGCCGGCACCGGCCACCGCCAGCGCGCCGCGCATCCCCGCCGCGAGCCCGCCCGCAAGCGTCAGGCCGGCCAGCAGCCCCAGCCCACCGACC
This sequence comes from uncultured Enterobacteriaceae bacterium, assembly GCA_964529315.1. Lineage (GTDB taxonomy): Bacteria > Desulfobacterota > Binatia > UBA12015 > UBA12015 > CAZGUU01. The sequence goes on along the minus strand of CAZGUU010000397.1, from coordinate 735 downwards.
GCCAGCCGGCGCCCGAGCCTCGCCATGAGAAGCGTCGTCGCCGCGTCGCCCGAGATCGGGTCGACCTCGACGCCCGCGATCGGCTGTTTTGCCAGGTGCTCCTCGAGCCGCGCCTGCACCCGCTCGAGATCGCCCACCCGGTCCCCCTCGACATAGATCCAGAGGGCGCTGCGCGACAGCGCCCGGTCGACGAAGCGGCGAAAGCCCGGCGAGTAGGCGAGCGTCAGGTAGCGCGAGATCAGCGCCCGGTCCTCGGGGATGACGAAGAGCCGCGGGTCGTCCTCGTTGAACGAGCGGTGCACCAGCTTGACGATGTCGGCGAGCGATTGCGCACCGCGCACCGCCGGGTCGGCACGCACCTCGGCTACGAGCGCGTCCATCCCCTGCAGGACGTCGGGGCGAGAGACGAAGCCCGGCTCGCCGCGCAGGCGAACGACGAAGATCGACGGCGGCGGGAACAGGCGGCGCAGCGCGTGCAGGTCTGCGGCAGCTCGAGGGGGGACGTAGCGCTCCCCGTAGCCCGCCAGGCCCAGCGACAGGTGCAGCCGCATCACCCCCGCACCGGCGACGACCAGCCCCGCGACCAGGGCGAGCCGCATCCAGGAGCCGCCCGCCCCGCGCGTCGTGGGCTTGGCCGAGGGTGCTGGGTGGAGCGCGGCACCGCGCCGGCCCGCCACCCCCAAGACGGCCCCGACGCCCTGCGCTGCGCCCACCGCGGCGCCCGCGCCCACGGCC
>CAZGUU010000396.1:0-4461 GCA_964529315.1 uncultured Enterobacteriaceae bacterium | reverse complement strand
CTGACCGGCGGGCCCGAAGCATGGCACCGCCGGCCGCAGCGCCCGAGCTCCACCAGCCCAACGCAGCCCTCGTCGGCGCGTTTCGCTCGGCCGGCCGGGTCGCCGGACTGCTCGCGGCCGGCGTCGGAGCCGTGGTGATGGGCGGCTGGGCGACCGGCCTGGAGAGCGTCAAGAGCGTGCTGCCCGGTCTCGCCACGATGAAGTTCAACACCGCCGCCGGCCTCGCGCTGGCCGGCGGGAGCGCTGCCGCCCTGGCGAGCGACCCGCCGGGCCGTGCCGCTCTCTGGGCCGCGCGGGCGGCCGCGCTGCTCGCGCTCTCGATCGGCGGCTCGAACGGGCTCGAGTGGCTGGCCGGCATCGACCTCGGGATCGACCAGCTCGTCGTCCGCGAAGGGCCAGGTGCCATCGACGCGCCGGTGCCCGGGCGGATGGCTCCGGCGACCGCGCTCTGCCTGGCGCTTCTCGGCGCGGCACTCCTCGGCACCGCCTCGCGCCGCAGCGCGCTCGAGCGCGCCGGTCCCCCGCTCGGTCTGGCGGTCGGCGCGATGTCGGGGCTGGCACTGGTGGGCTACTTCTTCGGCGTGCCGACGCTCTATCGCGTCACGGCCTACTCCTCGATGGCGCTGCACACCTCGGCGACGCTGCTGCTGCTCGCCGTGGCCGTTCTCTGCATCCGCCCCGAACGCTGGCCCACGGGCGTCCTGGTGTCGGCGAGCGCCGGCGGTATCGTCGCCCGGCGCATGCTCCTGCCGGTGCTCCTGCTGCCGGTCACGGTGGGTTGGCTGCGCCTGCGCGGGGAGCTGGCCGGGTTCTACGGCACGGAGTTCGGCCTCGCCCTGATGGTGCTCTCCAGCAGCGCGATCCTGGTGGGGCTGCTCTGGCTCTCCGCCCACGAGGCCGACGCGGTCGACCTCGAGCGGCGGACCGCTCAGCGCCAGCTCGACGAGGCGGCCGAGCGCCTGCACGCCACCTTCGAGCAAGCCGCCGCCGGCCTGGCACAGGTCGCGCCCGACGGCTGCCTGCTGCAGGTCAACGGCAAGCTGTGCCAGATTCTCGGCTACCCGCGCGCCGAGCTCGTCGGGCGCGTGCTCCACGACCTGAGCCATGCCGACGACCTCGCTGCCGACCGCGAGCACCACCAGCGCATGCTCGCCGGCGAGCTGCAGAGCTTCGCCATCGAGAAGCGCTACCTGCGTAAGGACGGGTCACCGGTGTGGGTGAACCTGACCGTCTCGCTGGTCCGGCACCCGGGCGGGAGCCCCAAGTACTTCGTCTCGGTGGTCGAGGACATCACCGAGCGCAAGCGCATCGAGCAGGAGGTCCAGCGGCTGAACCAGGAGCTCGAGCAGCGCGTGGTCGAGCGCACCGCCCAGCTCGAGGCGGCCAACCGCGAGCTCGAGGCGTTCTCTTACTCCGTCTCGCACGATCTGCGCGCCCCGCTGCGCCACCTCTCGGGCTTTGCGGAGCTCCTCGCACAGCGCCTGGGCGACGAGCTCGACCCGGCCGCGACGCGCTACCTGCGCACCATCGGCGACAGCGCGGCGAAGATGGGCCGGATGATCGACGAGCTGCTCGCCTTCTCGCGCACCGGGCGCGTCGAGCTGTACCTCGAGCGCGTGGACATGGGCGAGCTGGTCCGTGGCGTGGTGCGGGAGCTCGAGCCGACGCTGGGCGAGCGGCGCGTCGTCTGGACGATCGGCGAGCTGCCGGCGGTGCGCGGCCACGCGCCGCTGCTGCGCATGGCGCTGGCCAACCTGCTGGGCAACGCGATCAAGTTCACCGCGCCGCGCGCCGAGGCACACATCTCGGTCACGGCGAGCCGCGACGCGGCGGGCCATCCGCTATTCTGCGTCGCCGACGACGGAGTCGGCTTCGACTCGCGCTACGCGCACAAGCTCTTCGGCGTCTTCCAGCGCCTGCACCGCGAGGAGGAGTTCCCGGGAACGGGCATCGGCCTGGCCACGGTGCAGCGGATCGTCGCGCGCCACGGCGGGGAGATCCGGGCGGAGGGGGCGGTCGATCGCGGCGCGAGGTTCTACTTCTCGCTGCGCGGAGAGGAGGTGGCGACGTGAGCGCCCACGCCTCGCGGAGGCACGCAGCCGCCTGGCGTGTCGGCCCGGGAATCGTAAGGCGATGACCCCGCTTCGCGTCCTGATCCTCGACGACAGCGCGAACGACGCCGAGCTGGCGATGGCCACGCTCGAGCGATCGGGCTTCGCCTGCGAATGGGATCGCGTCGACACGCGCGAGGCATTCGTCGAGCGGCTCGCCGCTCGGTCGCACGACCTGATCCTCGCCGACTACCGGCTGCCCGCGTTCGACGGACTCGGCGCCCTCGAGCTGTTCAAGGAGCAGGGGCTCGACGTGCCGTTCATCCTCATCTCGGGCACCTTGGGCGAGGAGCAGGCGATCGAGAGCATGCGCGCGGGCGCGACCGACTACGTCTTGAAGACGCGCCTCTCGCGGCTCGCCCCGGTGGTGCGCCGCGCGCTCGACGAAGCGGCCGAGCGCCGCCGGCGGCGCGAGGCCGAGGGCGAGCTGCGCGATGCCGAGCAGCGGCTCGCCATGGTTTTCCACGAGTCGCTGGATGCGATCTTCATCTCCGATCCGGAGAGCGGCGCGATCGTCCAGGCAAACGACGCCGCGGGTCGCCTGCTGCGCTGTGCGCCAGCGAGCCTCGCCGGCGCACAGGTCTCCAGCATCGTCTCCGACGGCAGCGCGGCCGCTGGCTTCGAGGGCGAGGACGCGCGCCGGCCCGCGCGCTGGGAGGCGCACGCGCTGCGCGCCGACGGCACCAGCTTTCCCGTGGAGGTCACCAGCACGCACGCCGCCTGGGGCTCCGAGCACGCGCTGCTCACCACGCTGCGCGACATCTCCGAGCGCCGGCGCGCGGAGGAGGCGCTGCGCGAGGAGGCAGCGGTCGCCGAGGCGCTGGCTCGGGCGGGACGCGAGCTGATCTCCTCGCTCGACTCCGTGGACCTCCTCGAGCGGCTCTGCCGCGTGACCGCGGAGGTGCTCGGCGCCGACACCAGCCACACGCTCCTGCGCCGCGCGGACGACGACACCTGGGAGCCGATCGCCGGCTGGGGTGCGACGCCCGAGGAGCAGGCGCTGGCTCGTCGAGCCAAGGTGCCTGGACGGCTCCTGGCCACCCTGCTCGAGCGGCTCGACGCCGACGACGTCGCCGAGGTCGGCACGACCCCGGACGAGATCCAGATGACGCGCGAGCAGCGCGCCGCCGTGCAGCTCTGCATGGCGCTGCGCCGCGGCCGCGAGCTGATCGGCCTGCAGGTGGTCAACCGCCGCGGGCACGGTGGGCCAGCGACCCCGACCGAGCGCCGCATCGCCTCGGGTATCGCGCGCCTGGCCTCGCTCGCCATCGACCACGTTCGCCTGGTCGACGAGCTCGAGCGAGCCAATCACCTGAAGTCGGACTTCCTGGCGACCATGTCGCACGAGCTGCGCACGCCGCTGCACATCATCACGGGCTACGTCGACCTGCTGCTCGAGGGCGGCTTCGACCCGATCAGCGACGACCAGCGCGATGCGCTGCAGCGCGTGGCCGGCAGCGCGCGCAAGCTGCTCGACCTGATCAACGCGACGCTCGAGCTGAGCCGCCTCGAGGCCGGACGCGTGCCGCTGGCGCTCGGCCCGGTCTCGCTCACCGACGGCGTGCGCGACGTGCGCCAGGAGACCCGCGAAGCGTGCGAGCGCTCGGGCCTGGAGATCGTCTGGGAGGCGTCCGACGACCTGCCCGAGATCCACACGGACCGGGTCAAGGTCGGCATCGTGCTCAAGAACCTGGTCGACAACGCGGTCAAGTTCACCGAGCACGGCCGGGTCACGGTCACGGCTCGCCGCGCCGACGGCGGGGTGGAGATCAGCGTCGCGGACACCGGCGTCGGGATCGCCGCCGCGGCGCTGCCGGCGATCTTCGAGTCGTTCCGCCAGCTCGAGGGCTCGCTCACCCGGGCGCATGGCGGCGTCGGCCTGGGCCTCTACGTCGTCCGCGTGGTGCTCGACCTGCTCGGCGGACGCATCGCGGTGGAGAGCGAGCCGGGGCGCGGCTCGACCTTCCGTGTGCACCTGCCGCTCGCGCCGCCGCCTCCCGCGGCTGCCGTCGAGCTGCCCGCGCCGGCTTCACCCGCTCCGGGAAAATGAGCTCGACGATCGAGGCCGGGGCGAGCATCGCCGTGCACGGCGGGGCGGGGTGCGAGGCCGCCGAGGCGCGGGAGCCGCGCCGCCGAGGCGTTGCCCGGGCGGCGGAGGTCGGCTGGGAGGTGCTGGCCCGCGGCGGCGGGGCGCTCGACGCGGTGGTCGAGGCGGTCGCGGTGCTGGAGAACGATGCGTGGTTCAACGCCGGGCTGGGCTCGGTGCTCACCGTCGAGGGCGGCGTCGAGCTGGACGCTTCGGTGATGGAGGGCGCGGAGCTCGGCGCCGGGGCGGTCGCCTTCGTGCGCG
>CAZGUU010000395.1:0-4463 GCA_964529315.1 uncultured Enterobacteriaceae bacterium | reverse complement strand
AGCGCAGGACCCGCATTCGCCGTCGCGGCGGACCACAGGCACCCTGGGCCTGTCCCGGGGTCTGAGCGCAGCACCGCGGATCCTGCCTGGCGCGGCGTCCCAAGTCTTGCCGGGGTCGTGCCACGGGGCAGGTCCGAACAGGACGAAGGTCACCTGCGGCTCCTCCCCGGGCTCCAGCGCGTTGACATCGAGTCTTCCATGTAATTAGTTGCCGCGGCGCTCGGGGGTCGGGGCGCAGCCTGTCAGCCAGGAGGGGGGCCTATGTATTTTTGGAGGGGAACGCACGGTCCGGAGGGTTTCTTCGGACGTGGTGCACGGCTTGCCGTCGGGGTCACCGTCGCGACGCTCGTCGCGGCCCAGTCGGCGTGGGCATTCTATCTCGATGAGGACCGCAACCTGAGCTTCCGGATGCGAGCCTACGCGCAGTACTCGATGGCCACCGAGGACAGCGAGATCCAGACGGATCCCGCGAAGTTCACCGGCCAGATGATGTCGCAGCGCAACTTCTTCAACCCGGAATTCGACGCCAAGCTCACGCCGTACCTGCAGAAGTGGTTCGGCTCGAGCTTCCTGGACGATCTCTCCGTGCGCGGCGCGGCCTGGGGCTTCTATGATGGCCTCTACGATTACGGCCCCGAGGCGTACGCGGACCGGCTCAGGCAGGAGAAGTTCCACTACGATGCGCAGGGCAAGCCGTATCCGCACGGCGCCTACCAGACGCAGGGCTACTCGAAGCAGCAGGCCATCGAGGGGCGCGGCAGCCGGCGTGACATCCGCGACATCTACGGCCGGCGCATCCGGGCCAACGAGGCCTACGTCAACATCGCCAAGGGCCCGCTCTTCCTGCGCATCGGCCGCCAGGCGATCTCCTGGGGCGAGTCCGACACGATCGCGCTGCTCGATGCGAACAACCCGTTCGACTCGACGATCACCCCGGGCATCTTCTGGGACGTCGACGAGTCGCGCATCCCGCTGTGGACGGTGCGCGGCACGTACCAGCTGTTCAGCAACATCGGGCCGTTCTCGAGCGGCTTCCTCGATGCGTACCTCGTCCCGGGGATGATCGACACGGAGGTCGGCTACCTGCAGGTGTCGAGCGCGAGCCCGTACTCCTACCCGCCGCCCGCCGGAGGGGTCACCAGCGAGGTGTTCGACCAGCTACCGCAGGAGAAGTTCGGCAACTCCCGCTGGGGCGTACGCTTCCAGACGGTGATCGCGCGCAACTACACGACCAGCGTGTGGTTCTACAAGACGTTCCAGACCGCGCCGGTTCCCCTGCTGCTCGGCGTCTCGAAGGACACCGGGCGTGTCGTCACCGCGATGCAGCACCGCCTGACCAACGTCGCGGGCATCGCGACCACCTTCTTCCTCGAGCCACTGAACTCGATCATGCGCGCCGAGGTCGAGGTGTTCAACAACGAGCCGGCGTTCCGCGTCAATACCAACATCACCCCGGCCTTCACCGCCGAGTGCGGGCTGCAGGGGAAGAACTGCTCGCGCTTCGACAAGATCAACATCGTCCGCGGCGAAGTCGGGCTGGATCGCAACATCTTCATCCGCATGCTGAACCCGACGACCAGCTTCACCTGGATCAACGCGGTGGTGTTCGCCTGGAACCCGGACGAGACCAAGTACAAGGACTACCGCGCCTCCGGCCTGCTCAAGCCCTCGGCCATCGCCCGCGAGAAGAACGGCGGCCTGCCCGCTGGCACGCTGACCACCACCTGCGACGGCCACTCGGCGACGGGTGCGCTCAAGGGCTGCGACTTCGTGAACCAGTCGGACTTCTACGTCTTCCTCCAGGAGCACATGGAGACGGACTACATGCACGGCAAGCTCAAGCCCGCCGTGACGATGATCCTCGACAGCAACGCGGCGTTGACCTTCATGCCGGAGGTCACCTACCGCGCCACCGACTCCTTCCTGTTCAACATGAAGTACGTGAACATCCACACCTTCGGCAGCGAGAACACCGGCTTCAGCACCTCGCCGGGCGGCCTGCGCGATCGCGACCAGGTCTGGCTGCGCGCCACCTACCAGCTGAACTGACCCACCCGCTCGGGCGGGGTGCCGCAAGGCGCCCCGCCCGGCAGCGGCGGGCCCGCGCACCCTTTCGGGCGCGGGCCGCTCGTCCCCCGGGGGTCGGGCGCGGCGGTGGCATCGCTGAGGCAGCCTCGCCGATGGCGGTGCGGCTGGGGCCGGGCTAGGCTTCTCCTCGTGGAAGCCGGGGAGGGGGAGCCGCGAGCGCGCCCGCGGCGCCGCCGCGCCCGTCGCGCCGCTCTTCTCCTGCTGCTGCTCGGCGCGGCGGCACTGCTCGTCTTGGACCGCCGCTTGGTCGCCGGCTTCGGCGACGGCCGCTGTCGCGACCGAGTGCGGATCTACGCCGCGCCGCGCCGGATCGCCATCGGCATGCATCTCGAGCAGGCGGGCGTCTTCGAGGAGCTGGCCCAGCTCGGCTATCGCGCCGTCTCCCGTGCTCCGCAGGAGCCCGGCAGCTACCGCCGTTCGGCGCGGCGCGTAGAGCTCCACCTGCGCCAGGCGCCGCGACCCGCGAGCTACGGCAATCGCCCCGCGGAGCGCGTGGATCTGGAGGTCGAGCGGGGGCGGGTGAGCGGCATCGTGCGGGTCGCTACGGGCGAGCGGGTAGACCACGTCGAGCTCGAGCCGCGCGCCCTCGAGGGCGTGCTCGACGACCACTGGACCGCACGGGAGCCGCTGTCGCTGGACGCCGTTCCCGCGCACGTGGTCGACGCGGCCCTGGCCGCCGAGGACGCTCGCTTCCTGAACCACCCCGGGCTCGATCTGGGCTCCTTGGCGCGCGCCCTGCGGGTGAACTGGAAGGCCGGCGAGGTGCGCCAGGGCGGTAGCACGATCACGCAGCAGCTGGTCAAGAACCACCTCCTCACGCAGGACCGGACGTTCCTGCGCAAGCTGCAGGAGGTGCCGATGGCGCTGCTCCTGGAGTGGCGCTTCTCCAAGCGGGAGATCCTCGAGTGCTATCTGGCGACCGTCTATCTCGGGCACGACCGCCTGGTCGGCGTCTACGGCATCGCCGAGGCGGCGCGGGTCTACTTCGGCAAGGACGTCTCGCGCCTGAGCCTCGGCGAGGCGGCCACGCTGGCCGGCATGATTCGCTCGCCCAATCCGCTCTCGCCGCTGCGCCATCCCGCTCGAGCCGCGGCGCGGCGCGACCAGGTTCTGGGCATGCTCGAGCACCTCGGCTGGATCGGCGCGGGCCAGGCGGCTGCCGCGCGGGCGGAGCGGCTCCCGGCGCCGGCGGCGCGAGCGGCGGCGCCGGAGGCGTACTTCCTGGGCCAGGTGCTCCGAGAGCTCGACGCGCGCGCCCTCGAGCCCCGCCGGCTCGCCGCGGGGAGTGCCGTGTTCACCACGCTGGACGCACGCCTGCAGCGCATCGCCCACCAGGCCGTGCGACAGGCGGCGGAGCAGATCGACCGCTTGGGCCGCAGCCGGCGCGGCGTGCAGGCGGCGGTGGTCGCGCTCGACGCAGAGAGCGGTGCGCTGCGCGCCCTGGTCGGCGGCCGCGACTACCTGAAGAGCCAGCTCGACCGCGCCACGCAGGTGCGCCGACCCGTCGGGTCGCTGTTCAAGCCCTTCGTCTACCTGGCGGCGCTCGACGACCCGGCAAGCGAGCTCACCGCGGCGACCCTGCTGCGCGACGATCCGCTGGTCGTGCACCTGGGCGCCGAGGTCTGGTCGCCGCGCAACCACGACGGCCGCTTTCGCGGCCCGGTGACCGCGCGCACCGCCCTCGAGCAGTCGCTCAACGTCCCCACGGTGCGGGTGATGGAGGAGCTGGGCATCGAGCGCGTGGCGAGCTTCGGCGAGCTGCTCGCGCTCGGGCGCGGCGGCTTGCCGCGACTGCCCTCGCTCGCGCTCGGAGCCTTCTCCGCCTCCCTGCTCGACGTGGCCTCCTCGTACACGGTCTTCCCCGGGCGCGGCCGTCAGGCGACGCCGCGCGCGATCGACTCGGTGAAGGTGCCGTCCGGGGTTCTGCTCGCACGGCCCTGGCCCGCCCGGCGGCGGGTGGTCGCGCCACCCGCCGCCTACGTGGTCCACGCGATGCTCGAGGGCGTGGTCGAGCGCGGCACGGGACGCGGCGCTCGGGGCGCGGGCTCGCGCCAGGCTCTGGCCGGGAAGACCGGCACGACCAACGACTACCGCGACGCCTGGTTCGTCGGCTACACGCCCTCGCTCGTGATCGGCGTTTGGGTGGGCTACGACGACGATCGCTCGCTGCCCGGCGGCGCCGCGCAGATCGCGCTGCCCCTGTGGACGGCGATTGCGCGCCGCGCGTTGGCCGGCGAGCCGCGCGAGGCCTTCGTCGTGCCGCGCGGAGTCGATCTGGTCCGGGTGGAGGCGGCATCGGGCCGGCTCGACGCGCCGGGGTGCGGTCCTGCGATCACCGAGGCGTTCGTCGCGGGGACGGCCCCGAAGGCCTCCTG
>CAZGUU010000394.1:0-4510 GCA_964529315.1 uncultured Enterobacteriaceae bacterium | reverse complement strand
CGCGATATCACGTTGTGACTGGAGTTCAGACGTGTGCTCTTCCGATCTGTCGCCGGACCCCCGGGGGCTTGCCGACCTGGCGCGCGGCAGCATGCTGCTGCCGGCGATCGGCCTTGCGCAGGGTGCTGCGGTGGCGGGCCTCGCGGCGCTGGGCGAGCGGTGGCTGCCGGCGGTCGTGCTGGCGCCGCTGGTCGTAGCCCTCCTGCTCGCCGTCCAGCGCGGCGCGCCGGCCTTCGCCTTGGCGCACGCGCTGGCGGCTCTGGTGAACGGCGGCGGGAGGTCTGCGCCAGGCTCGAGGGCCGAGCCGGTCGGCGAGCCGCACCCGCACGGCGCCGACGTCGCCGCGCCCGGTGCTGGTGCGGTGGCGCTGGGCACGGTCGGCCTGGCGCTCGTGCTTGCCGCCAAGGCGCTCGCCGTCGTGGCGCTCGCCGATCGCGGCCTGGGGCTCGCGCTGCTGCTGGCGGTGATGCTCGGCCGCTGGGCCGTGGTCGTGCAGACCTACGGCTCGATGGCGGCACCGGGCGACGGCTTCACCGGCGTCCTGGTCCGCAGGATCGAGTTCCGCGAGTTCGGCACGGCGAGCGTGATGGCGATGGCCCTGACCCTGATGCTCGCCAATGCCGTCGGCCTGGTGCTGCTCTTCGCCGTCGCCGGGGTGAGCATCGCCGCCCGGATCCTCGCACACCGGGTCGCCGGTGGCGTGACGCGCACCTCGGTCGCCGCCGGTGGCGAGCTCGCCGAGACCGCGGCGCTGCTCGCCTGCGCGGCGCTGGCACGCCTGCTCGGCGCAGCGTGAGCCGACGCGCCTCGCGGTGCCCAGCGGTGGCTGCGACCCGGGGACCCGCGATGCGGCTTGCAGGCGATGCGCACAGGGACTATTCGGCTCGGCCTGGCGCGCCGGCCAGCGGCTCACGGGGGCGAAGAGATGGCAGCGTACGTCGCGGCGATCGATCAGGGCACCACGGGCAGCACGGCGCTGGTGCTCGACCAGCGGGGTCGCCTGTGCGGCCGGGCGTACAGCGAGTTCACCCAGCACTTCCCGCGCCCGGGCTGGGTCGAGCACGACGCCGAGGAGATCTGGCAGGTCTCGCTGCGCGTGCTGCGCAAGGCGATCCGTGCCGCCGAGATCCGCCCGGAGCAGCTCGCCGCGATCGGCATCACCAACCAGCGCGAGACCACCGTCCTGTGGGATCGCCGCACCGGTCGGCCTGTGCACCGCGCGATCGTCTGGCAGGACCGCCGCACGGCGGCGCGCTGTGACGAGCTGCGCGCCGCCGGCCTCGCCCAGGCGGTGGGCGACAAGACCGGCCTGGTGCTCGACCCCTACTTCTCCGGCACCAAGCTCGAGTGGCTGCTGCGCAACGTGCGCGGCGCCGCCACGCGCGCTGCGCAGGGCCGGCTCGCCTTCGGCACGATCGACACCTGGCTCACCTGGAAGCTCTCCGGGGGCAAGGCGCACGCGACCGACTTCACCAACGCCTCGCGCACCCTGCTGTTCGACATCCACGCGCGGCGCTGGGACCCCGACCTGCTCGCCATGCTGGGCGTTCCGGAATCGGTCCTGCCGGTCGTGCAGCCCTCGGCCGGCTGGTTCTGTCGCACCGTCCCCGGCCTGCTCGGCAAGGCCGAGATCCCGGTGGCGGGGATCGCTGGCGACCAGCAGGCGGCGCTGTTCGGCCAGCAGTGTGTGCACGAGGGCATGGTCAAGAACACCTATGGCACCGGCTGCTTCGTCCTCATGGCCGCAGGCGACCGGCCGGTGCGCTCGCGCAACGGGCTGATCACCACGCTCGCCTGCGGACCCGACGGCGGCCCGATCTACGCGCTCGAGGGCTCGGTGTTCGTCGGTGGCGCCGCCATCCAGTGGCTGCGCGACGGCCTGGGGATCCTGGAGCGCGCCACCGATAGCGAGGCCCTGGCCCGCTCCGTTCCGGACAGCCTGGGGGTCTACCTGGTGCCGGCCTTCGTCGGCCTGGGTGCACCCTACTGGGACCCCGCGGCCCGCGGCGCGCTGGTCGGCCTGACGCGCGGCACGACCCGAGCCCACGTGGCGCGCGCCGCCCTCGAGTCGATCGCCTACCAGAGCCGCGACGTGATCGATGCGATGAGCGCCGACCTGCGCGCCGCAACCGGCGACCCCGCGGCGGGCGTGCGCGAGATCCGCGTCGACGGTGGGGCTGCGGCCAACGACCTGCTCATGCAATTCCAGGCCGACCAGCTCGGCGTGCCGGTCGACCGGCCCAAGGTGGTCGAGACGACCGCGCTCGGGGCGGCCTTCCTGGCCGGCCTCGGGGTGGGCCTGTGGGCACCTGCCGCCCTGCAGCGCATGCGCAGCCGCGAGCGTCGCTTCCGGCCGAGAATGGCCCCCGCCCAGCGCGAGCGCCTCCACGCGGGCTGGCGCGGCGCGGTGGCACGGGTGCGGCTGGACACCTCGGGGATCTGACGAGCTGGGGCACGAATCCCGCACCGCTGCCGGCCACCGGGGAAGTTGCGGCCCAACCCGTCGGCGCTCCTCCTCCGTCCGGGGCTGGGCTCGCCGCCCGGGAGGGGTCGCCCGCCGGCAGGGGGCCCGCGGGGAGCTCGAGTTTGAACGCCCCGGGGGCGGGTGCTAGCCAGAGCGGCATCATGAAGGAAGGCATTCACCCGAAGTACGTCGAGAGCCGGGTCACCTGCAGCTGCGGCAACGTTTTCGAGACCCGCTCGACGTCGGCTACGCTGCACGTCGAGATCTGCTCGCAGTGCCACCCCTTCTATACCGGCAAGCAGAAGCTCATGGACGTGGCCGGGCGCGTCGATCGTTTCAACCGCCGCTACGGCAAGAAGAAAGAGACCGCGGCTCCCGCCGGCGCCTGAGCCGGCCGGCCGCGGCCCGCGCCGCGGCACGCCGTACCGCTGAGCCATGCTCGACAAGCTCGCCGACGTCGAGAAGCGCTACCACGAGCTCGAGGCGATGCTGGTCGACCCGGCGCTCATCGCCAACCGCAAGGAGTTCGTGCGCCTGTCGCGCGAGCGCTCGGCGATGGAGGAGCTGATCGGGCGCTACCGCGAGTGGAAGCGCATCGACACCGAGGCTCGCGAGCTCACCGCCCTGGCCGACGACGCCGACCCCGAGATGCGGGAGATGGCGCGTGCCGAGCTCCCCGGGCTGGGCGAGCGCAAGGCGGCGCTCGAGGAGGCGCTCAAGGCGCTGCTCGTGCCCAAGGACCCCAACGACGAGCGCAACGTGATCGTCGAGATCCGCGCCGGCACGGGCGGCGAGGAGGCGAGCCTGTTCGCCGCCGATCTCTTCCGCATGTACTCGCGCTTCGCCGAACGACGCGGCTGGCGGGTCGAGGTGCTGAGCTCGAGCGCGACCGGCATCGGCGGCTTCAAGGAGATCATCTGCTCGATCGAGGGCCGCGGCGCGTACAGCCAGCTCAAGTACGAGGGCGGCGTGCACCGCGTGCAGCGCGTGCCGGCCACCGAGTCGCAGGGGCGCATCCACACCTCGGCGGTGACCGTGGCCGTGCTCCCCGAGGCCGACGAGGTCGACGTCGAGATCGACGAGCGCGAGCTGCGCATCGATGTGTTCCGGTCCTCGGGCCCGGGAGGGCAGAGCGTCAATACCACCGACTCGGCGGTGCGAGTGACGCACCTGCCCACTGGCCTGGTGGTGAGCTGCCAGGACGAGAAGTCGCAGCACAAGAACAAGGCCAAGGCGCTCAAGATCCTGCGCGCCCGCCTGCTGGAGCGCGCCGAGGAGGAGCAGCGCTCGGCGATCGCCGCCAGCCGCCGCTCGATGGTCGGCACCGGCGACCGTTCCGAGCGCATCCGCACGTACAACTTCCCGCAGAGCCGCATGACCGACCATCGGATCAACCTGACCTCGCACGCGCTCGACCGAGTGATGGACGGCGACCTCGACGCGATCGTCGGGTCGCTCGTCGCGCACCACCAGGCCGAGGCCCTGAAGGCGGCGGGGTGAGGGTGGCGGCCGAGTCGCCCGCCCACTGTGCGCCAGCCGGCGCCTCGCAGCCCGAGCGCGCCACCAGCGCCGTGGCCGGCAGCGACACCGTGCGCGCGGTGCTCGGCGAGGCCGAGAGACGCCTGGCCGGGGCCGGCATCGACACCGCCCGGCTCGACGCCGAGGTGCTCCTGGCGCACGCGCTGGGGGTCTCGCGGACGCGTCTGGCTGCCGAGCGACGGGATGTGGTCGACGGTACCGCGCTGCACCGCTTCACGGCGCTGCTCGAGCGTCGCCTCCGGCGCGAGCCCGTGGCCTACCTGGTGGGCGAGAGGGAATTCTGGTCGCTTTCGCTCGCGGTCGATGCGCGCGTGCTGGTGCCGCGGCCCGAGACCGAGCAGGTCGTCGCGGTGGCGCTCGAGCGGCTGCGCGAGCGGCTCGCCGCGGAGCAGCGGGAGCCACGGCCCGGGGCTCGCGCCGGCCGCGTCCTGCACGTCGTCGACGTGGGCACGGGAAGCGGTGCCATCGCGCTGGCCCTGGCGCACGAGCTGGGCGCGACCGGGCCGC
>CAZGUU010000393.1:0-4531 GCA_964529315.1 uncultured Enterobacteriaceae bacterium | reverse complement strand
GGCTCAGGCGCTGGCGCGGCGGCCCGCCGCCGGGCGCGGCTCGCCCACCGGCAGCTCGATCACGAAGCGGCTGCCGCGCGGCTGGTTGTCCCGCACCCGGATGAACGCCTGGTGGTCGGCCAGCACCGCCGAGGCGATCGCGAGGCCGAGCCCCGTGCCCTGCGGCTTGGTCGAGAAGTAGGGCTCGAACAGGCGCGCCTTCACCTCGGGCGTCATGCCGATGCCGTCGTCGGCGATCTCCAAGCACACCACGTCGCGCTCCACGTCGTGCTGCGTGGAGAGCTGGACGCTCCCGCGTGGCCGGCGCGCCACGGATGCCGCCTCGCCAGCGGCCGCCTCGCCAGCGGCCCGCGGACCGCCAGCCGTCGAGCCCGCCGCGCCGTCGGGCGTCGCCTCGCCCTCTGGCGTACCACCGCGCGCTGGCTCCAACGGCAGGGCCGCGACCGCGTTGTCGAGGATGTTGGTCAGCACGCGGCGCATCCCGTCGCGATCCAGGTCGAGCAGCGGTAAGCCCGGCTGCGCGCGAAAGGCGAAGATCACCTCGCGATGCGCCTCGCGAAACAGCACCAGGACTTCCTCCACCAATGCGTTCAAGTCGGTGGGCAGGTGCGGGCCGGCGGGCAGGCGGGCGAAGTGGGCGAACTCGCTCACCAGGCTCTTCAGCACGTCGACCTGTGCGATGATCGTCCGGGTGCACTCGTCGAGCACCGCCCCGTGCAGCTCGCCCGCGTAGCGCTTGCGCAGCCGCTGCGCCGAGAGCTGGATGGGCGTGAGCGGATTCTTGATCTCGTGGGCGATGCGCCGCGCGACCTCGCGCCAGGCCTCCATGCGCTGCACCTTGAGCAGCTCGGTCACGTCCTCGAAGAAGAGCAGCCCGCCCAGCGTGTTGCCGTGGTCGCCACGCAGCACGACGCCGGTCGCCAGCAGCTCCACGGCCCCATCGGCGTGCGCCACCGAGAGGCGCTGCGGCGCGAGCTTCTCCCAGATCCCCTCGCGCGCCCTCGCCTCGAGGTCGCCGAGCAGCTCCCTCACGCGATCGAAGCGCGGCCCCGCCAGCGCCTCGCGAAACGCCCGGCCGACGACGGAGCCGCCGACCCCGAGCAGCGAGCAGGCCGCGGCATTCACCATCTCGATCCGTCCCTGTGGGTCGATCGATACGACGCCCCCGGTGATGTTCGCCAGGATCGCCTCGAGCGTGCGCCGGCGCTCCTCCAGCTCTCCGTGCGTACGGCGCAGGTTGGCCGTCATCTGGTTGAAGGCGAGCACCAGGGTGGCCAGCTCGTCGCTCCCGGTGTCCAGGCCGATCTGCTCGTCGAGGTGGCCGGCCGCGACGCGCCGCGTGCCCTCGGCCAGCCGCTCGATCGGGCCGGTGATCGTGCGCGCGATCGCGAAGCCGAGCCACGTGCCGCCGAACAGCACGACCAGCGAGGCGAGCAGCAGCGTGAGCACGTAGTTGTTGATCAGCGGGCGACGCAGCAGCTTGAGCTGCTTGTACTGGCGGTAGCTCTGCTCGATCTCGTCGCGCCGGCGCACCACGCTCCCCGGCACCACCTCCTCGACCACGACGACACCCCCCGCCTCGCCGCCCTTGCCGTCGATGCGCGCGCCGGCGCGCAGCAGGTCCCCGACCTCGAGGTCGAGCGCCTCGGTCGCCTCGCGGCCGGCCACCGCCCGATCGAGGAACTCGCGGCCCACGGGCTGGCGGTAGGCATCGCTCAGGCCGTCGGCCCAGGCGCTGGCGACGGGCTTGCCGTCGCGGCCGAAGATCGCGACGCTGGCGGCGCCGTACTCGCGCTGCTTGGCCTCGACCAGCGCCTTGTCCGACTCGACCCGCCGCCGGGCCTCGCCGAGCCGCGCCGCGATCTGCCCCGCCTCGCGGAGCGCAGCCGACATGGACTCGCGGTAGTATGCATCGGCCATGTCGAGCGAGCCCTCGAGCGCACCCTCGACCTGCACCGAGAACCAGGTCTCGATCGAGGTGCGGATGAAGCCCAGCGCGACCAGGAAGAGCAGCACCGCCGGCGCGATGGCCACGGCGACGAAGCCCGCGACCAGGCGGGTGCGCAGGTGCGAGCCGAGCACGCGCCGGCGGCGCTCCACGACGAGCTTGACGATGTTGCGCCCGAGCAGGAAGACCAGCAGCAGGATGAGAACGATGTTGAGATTGATGAGGAAGAAGAAGAAGACGTTCTGCGACACCGTCTGGCTGCTGGAGAACGGCGGCTGGCGCGTCTCGAGCACCAGGAAGAGGAGCACGGCCAGGGCGGTGGCGCCGATCAGGAAGGCCTCGCGCTTGCGCCACGGCCGGTAGGGGGCCGCTTCCGCCTCGGCCCACCCGGGCGCGCGGTGCGCCGCGAGGCCACCCGGGTCCGGCGCGGGCCGGGCCGGCTCCGCCAGGGGCTCGATCCCCAGCTCTACCGGGCCGCGCACCTCGTGGTCGTGCTCGAGATCCTCCGGTCGCGGCGTCCGGCCTCGCATCACGCCCCTCTCCTGCCTCAGCGCCGCAGGATGTAGAGCAGAAGCGAGAGAGCCAGGCTGACCAGGATCGAGGTGGTCAGCGGGAAGTAGAAGGTCGTCCCCCGCCGCTCGACGACGATGTCGCCGGGCAGCCGGCCCAGCGGCAGCGACCAGCCCAGGCGCGAGAGCACGACCAGCAGCGCCCCGGCCACGACCAGGGCGAGCCCGATGCCGACGATCATGCGCCCGAGATCCGCCATCGACGCTCCTCGTGCGCCTATAGCAGTCGGCCCTGGCGGCCTCCCGCGGGACGCGGGCGGCCGAGGTGGCGGTAGGCGAGCTCGGTCGCGACCCGGCCGCGCGGCGTGCGCTCCAAGTAGCCGGACTGCACCAGGTAGGGCTCGTACACCGCCTCGATCGTCTCGCGCTCCTCGCCGAGGATCGCGGCCAGGCTCTCGACGCCGACCGGGCCTCCGGCGAAGCGGTCGAGCACGGCGAGCAGAAGCGCGTGGTCCATCGGCTCGAGGCCCGCAGGATCGACGCGGCGCGACTCCAGGCCGCGCGAGGCCATGGCAGCATCGACCGGCTCGCCCGGATGGTGCACCTGGGCGTGGTCGCGCACCCACTTCAAGTGCCGGTTGGCGATGCGCGGCGTGCCACGCGAGCGACGGGCGATCTCGTCCGCCCCCTCGGGGCAGAGCGCGACACCCAGGATGCGCGCCGAGCGGTGCAGGATCCGCGCGAGCTGCGGCGTGTCGTAGAACTCCAGCCGAAACGACGAGCCGAAGCGGTCGCGCAGCGGCGCGTTCAGCATCCCGGCGCGGGTGGTCGCGCCGACCAGGGTGAACGGCTTGAGCGCCAGGCGCATGCTGCGCGCCGTCGGCCCCTGGCCGACGATCAGGTCGAGCTCGAAGTCCTCCATCGCCGGGTAGAGCACCTCCTCGACCTTGCGCGGCAGGCCGTGGATCTCGTCGATGAACAGGATGTCGCCGCGCTCCAAGTCGGAGAGGACGGCCGCCAGGTCGCCGCTGCGCTCGATCGCCGGCCCCTGCGTCTTGCGGCACTGGACGCCCATCTCGCGGGCGAGGATCTGCGCCAGCGAGGTCTTGCCCAGGCCGGGCGGCCCGCTCAGCAGGATGTGGTCGAGCGGCTCGCCGCGCTCCCGCGCGGCGGCGATCGCCACCCTGAGATTCTGGCGCACGGCGTCCTGTCCGACGTAGTCGGCCAGCGTCTCGGGGCGCAGCGACGCCTCGAAGCGGACGTCGTCCTCGCTGGCCACGGGGCTCACCGCGCGCGGCCCCTCACCCGACGCGGTGCTCACCGGGCAAACCTGCGCAGCGCTTCGCGGATCGCATCCTCGAGGCGCATCTCGGGCGCAATGTCGCGCAGCACGCGCTCGGCCTCGGCGCGCTTGTAGCCCAGGTGGACCAGGGCCGAGAGCGCCTCCGCGTCGCGCGAGGCGGCCGGCGGCGCTGCGCCGTCTCGCTGCGCCTCGGACTCCGCCTTGCTCGAGCGCTCGCGCAGCTCGAGGACCAGGCGCTCCGAGGTCTTGCGGCCGATCCCCGGGATGCGGCACAGCCGGTCGACGTCACCCGCGGCGATCGCCCCACGCAGCTCGCGCGCCGGGAGCCCGGAGAGGATGTTCAACGCCAGGCGCGGCCCCACGCCGTTCACCGAGCGCAGCCAGTTGAACATGCCCTTCTCCTCGGCATCCAGGAAACCGAACAGCACCAGCGCATCCTCGCGCAGATGCGTGACCACGTCGAGCCGCACGGGCTCGCCCTCGGCCGGCAGGCGGGCGAAGGATTGCAGGGACACCGCGACCTCGTAGAGGACGCCGCCGACGTCGACCAGGATCTGGCCGGGAGACTTCTCGGCGATCTTTCCGCGCAGGCCCCCGATCAATTTACTTAGCCCCCGTGCGCTGCTCGCGCGGCGCGCGTGGCGCGCCGCGCTGCGCTGCTCCGATGGGCCGAGCGACGCGGGCGGAGCCCGCGCCCCTCGCTGCCACGGCTACGCTACGTTCGGCGCCGCTCGGCTCATCCACGGATGCGCCCGGCGCCCGTGGCGCGCC
>CAZGUU010000392.1:0-4539 GCA_964529315.1 uncultured Enterobacteriaceae bacterium | reverse complement strand
CGAGCGCTCGCCGGCGGCCCCGCTCAGCGCCGCGCGTCGCGCCCGAGCAGCCCCCGCTCGGCCAGCGTCGCGGCCAGGCGCGGGGCCAGGCCGCCGTGCTGGTAGAAGAGGTGGTTCAGGTCGAGGAAGCTTTCCGGCGGCCGGTCGCGGCGCAGGTCGACGAGCTCGATGCCGAGCCGGCTCGCCTCGCTCGCGAGCAGCGCCGCCGCTGCATCCGAGTGCCTGCGCACCTCGGCGCCGATCTCGGGGTCGAGCTCGAGCTGCGGGTTCTCGGGCACGAGCAGCAGGACCGGGCGCCCGCCGGCGGCGCGCACGTTGGCGACCACGCGGCGCAGAGCCTCGAGCTGCAGGGGTTGCGGCTCGAGCGTGCGCCAGCGCTCGCGCAGCCCGGGCAGGTAGGCGGGACCCTGCAGCGCCTCGACGTAGCGGGCGACCGCGCTCCAGTCGCCGCCGCGCAGGGCGGCTTCGCGTAAGGCGAGCAGGCTCCCGGCGCGCTCGGGCCCGTAGAGCATCTCGAAGAACTCGGCCTGGTCGTGTGGCTCGTCGAAGAAGGCGCGCGGCGTGCGTCGTTCCTCGGGCGGAAAGAGCAGGTCGGCGATCAGCGTGCGATAGCGGTAGAGCGCCCACGCCCAGCGCACCCAGCGGTCGAGCCGCGCCTCGAGGTCGGCCGGTGGCACCATGCCGTCGCGCAGGCCCACGTCGAGCAGGCGCGTGACCGGGGTGGTGCGTGCGCGCTCGAGGGTCATGCCGAGATCCGTGGCGCCGAGGCCCACGACGACCAGCCCACCCCGCAGCTCGCCGAGCGATCGCGACAGGACCTCGGCGTCGGTCAGCGAGGTCGCGTAGACGAGCAGCGGCACCACGTGCGTGTCGGGCGGGGCGCCGGCCCGGACGAGCTCGTCGCGCAGCGCGGGAAAGGGCCGCAGGCCCAGATCCATCTGCGAGGTGCCCATCAGCACCACCGGCCAACCCGCGCTCGCCTGCGTTCCGAGCTCGTGCACGACGTCGGCCACCTGTGAGTTGAACTTGGCGAATAGGGTGGTCGGCAGCGTGTCGCCGGCCAGGCGCGCCAGCAGGTCGAAGCGACGGATGCCGACGTCGAGCCCGATCAGGAGCAGGACGGCGATGCCCAGGCCCAAGCGGCGAGCCCTGGCGTCCGCTTCCCTGTGCGACGATGCGGCCACCGCCGACGGCTCCTAGCGCAGGAAGAAGAGCCGGGCGAACACGGCCAGGCACTTGTCGAGATCGCCGTCGGGCGGCATGAAGAACGGCACCCAGGCGAGCGAGACGAAGACGAAGGTCGCCACCTGGCGGGCGAGGCGTCCGAGATGCGCTCGGACCCTCCCGCGGGGCGGCACGAGGTCGCCGGATGGGGCGATCGCCGCACGGGACTTGACGTGACGGTGCCACGCGTGCGCGCCGGCGACCGCCAGGGCGTTCAACCCTCCCCAGAGCAGGAAGCCGCTCCAGGCGGGGGCCGGGTAGCCCTGCAGGCCGACCAGCTTGAGTGCGCCCCAAACGTGCCAGAGGGCGCTCACCACGAACACCACCAGGATGTTCAGCGCGACGTGGCGCCGGCCGCCGCCCAGCGGCAGGTAGACGAAGGTGCGCAGCCACGTGCCGAACGTGATGTGCCAGCGCCGCCAGAAGTCGGCCACGTCGGTGGCCAGCCAGGGATGGCGGAAGTTCTCCGGCACCGCCGTGCCGGCCATCCGCCCGAGCGAGATGGCGACGGCGGACCAGGCGGCGAAGGCGAAGTAGAACAGGAAGTAGAGCTCGCCGGTCCACAGCCAGAGCCGCGCCCGGGAGACCGCGGCGCCGCCCGTGGCGAAGACGTCGAGGCGCAGTTGGTGGTTGAGCAGGACGTAGCTCGCGTAGGCGGCGGCCATCGCGGCGAGCGCGCGGACCAACGCGCGCGCCGATGCGACCAGGTGGCGGCGCAGGGCGGCAAAGCTCTCGGGTGCCAGGCCGGCGGCGGGCCGCGAGGCCAGGAACTGCTCGCTCGACTGGATCGGTCCGTCGACGAATGTCGGGAAGAAGAGCATCGCCGCCAGGTACTCGCGCAAGGCCCCGGCCCGATCGGATCCGGCGCGGCGCGCGCGCAGGCGGTCGTGCGCGTGCGCCGCAAAGCGCAGGAAGGCGACGTTGGTCGCAAGTCCCATGAACTCGCGCGGCTCGCCCTCGAGAGCCGGCAGGAAGCCCGGCGTGGGCAGGACGGGCAGGACGACGAAGCCGGCGAGCAGGCCCGTGGCCGCGGCCGCGGCCGCCCGTTGCGGCAGCCGCTCCAGCGCGACGAACAGCAGGGCTGCGAAGAGCAGGGTCTCGGCGGCGAACAGGGGCGTCGACAGCACGACCAGCAGGACGACGTCGAGCGCGACGACCACCCAGTCGCGCACCGCGATCGGCAGCGCGGCCGCGATCCAGATCACGCACACCGCAAGCGCGCCGAATTGCAGCAAGCTGCTGAGCAGCGTGTGCCGGTCGCGCCGAAAGGCGTCGACGATCGCCGTGGGAAAGGTGGCGGGGTCGCGTACTTGGCCGGCGTTGAGTGCGGGTGCAGCGGCGATGGCCTTGGGCAGCAGCCCTTCGCGCGTGAGGAAGCTCCACAGCGCCTTCGCGGCGACGAAGTGGCCGTCGGCGTTCCACTCTCGCGTTCCGGCGAAGGACGTGGGCCTGCCGCTCAACGCTTCGAAGCCGCGCAGCGGAGTCGCGAGATCGAGCGTGGGGATGCCCAGGGAGGCGGCGTCCTCGCGCAGCCGGCGTCCGTCCTCCTGCGCGACCGGATCCTCGCCGGTCGAGGCGAGCGCGAGAACCAGCCGCCCGCCGGCGCTGGCGGCGCCATCGCGCATCTCCTCGAGCAGGCGGCGAGCCAGCCGGCGGGCGCGCTCGCGCTCGGCCTCGAGCTCGGTGTCCGAGGCGGGAGCCGGGGGCACGAGCTCCGCCACCGGTGGCCCGCTGCGGCTCGGCAGGCCGGCGGCGATGCGGTAGAGCTGCAGGTGCGAGAGCAGGCCGCGGCGCTCCAGCGGAGCCGAGGTGGCCGCGGGCGGCAGGGCTGCGGCCGTGACGAGCTGCTCGCCGGCGAGCTCGAGATAGGGCTTTGCCGGGACGGGTCGGCCTGCGGCGGCGAGCAGGGAGGGCGAGAGCGCCCGGACGTCGGTCGCGGGGTCCGCCACGACCACCACGAGGTCCGGTCCGAATCGCAGGCCCTCGTGGCGCAGGTAGAGCCAGTCGTTGTCCAGGGCCCAGCCACCGGTGGTCGCGTCGATCGTCTCGAGCGGTGCGCCGTGGCGACGATCGGCGTGTGCCTCGAGCAGGCGAGCGAGCGTGGTCGGCTGCAGGCCCAGGGGGTTGCGCACGCCGAGCACCGAGGCCGCATCGCCCCCCAGGAGCAGGATGCGCACCGTGCCCGGAGGCTTGGCGACCGGACGCTCGAAGTCGAGCCGGCCGTCCGAGGTCACATCGACCGCCACGGCCGGCACCGACGGCGTGTCACAGGGGCGCACCCAGCCGGCCAGGCCGGGGACGTGGCGCCAGCCGAACCGGGCGTCGGCCTGGTAGACCGCCCCCGCGGTCTCGGCGCAAAGCCGATCGCCCTGGACCTGCGCCACGATCTCGCCGACCACCAGGAGGGCCAGGGCGCCGATCAGGCTCAGCGCCAGTCGGGGGGCCAGCGGGGCTGCCGTGCTGAGCGGTGCTGCGGGCGGGGGCGGAGAATCGTTCGACATGGCCGGGGGGCGCGGCACGCGGCCGGGCGATGCATCGGCATAGTCCCCGGGCGCAGCGGTTGTCCACCCGCCGTGTCCCGTGCGCTCGCAGCGTTCGACAGCCGCGGGCGCCTCGGCTAGGGACGAGCTGCTCATGCGACGCAGCCGCTCCATCCTTCTCGCGGCGGCCCTCGTGCTGGTCGGCCCGGCGGCTCGGGCCGAGCCGGGGCCGCTGGTCCTGCTGGTCGGCGACTCGACGACCTGGGGAGTGTGCAGCGGGTGTCCGCCGCCGCCCGCGGCGAGCCCGGCGGGCGCTCTGCAGATGCTGCGCGATCGCTTGCCCGAGGGGTCGCCGTGGCGCGGACTGCGCGCCGTCTCCGCAGGCGTGGGCGGCTCGACCAGCGGCGACTGGCTACAGGTGCGGCCCGAGGTCTGTACGTTCCTCGGCCGAGGGGCGACGGCCGGTGCGGATCTCGGCTCGCGCGCCGTGAAGCGCGCCTGCGATCGGCAGATGGGAATCGCCGCGGCGAGCCTCGAGCTGCTCGGCGAGCGGCCGCAGCTCGTGCTGCTGGTCCTCGGGGCCAACGACGTGATGAATCACGTCGGCGTGGACGAGTACCTGGCCAACCTGCACGCGCTCGTTGCGGTGTTTGCACCTGCTCCGGTGCTGGTCGCGACGCCGTTCTACAGCTCGCAGCCCGAGCGCGCGGGCGCGGCCGACGACGCCGCGGCGATCCGCCGCGCCGGGCTGCTGCGCGGGCCCGACTTCCAGCGCATCGCCCTGCCGCTCGATGAAGGCCAGGTGCACCTCACCGCCGGCGGCTATGCGGCGGCC
>CAZGUU010000391.1:0-4544 GCA_964529315.1 uncultured Enterobacteriaceae bacterium | reverse complement strand
GCGCCGCGCTCCCCCCGGCGAGCCAGCTCCAGGGCGGAGAGGCCGCCTTCGGGCCCGACGACCAGCGCAAGGCGCGTGGCGACGCCTGCGCCGCACGCGGCGAGCGCCACGGCGAGCCGCGCTCCGGTCGGGCTCGCGACGAGCATCGTCTCGCCGGGCTCGCGCGCCTCGAGCAGCGCGGCGAGATCCTTGCGCGGCTCGATCGTCGGGGGCGTCGTGCGGCCGCACTGCTCGCAGGCGGAGCGCGCGATCCTCGCCCAACGCTCGAGCCGTGCCGCGGTGGCCGCGGCGACCTGGCTGCGCTCGGCCCGGAACACCTCGATCCGCGAGGCGCCGAGCTCGGTGGCCTTCTCGATCACCAGGTCCATGCGCGACGGCTCGCCCAGGGCGATGGCGAGAATGCGGGCCGCGGGCGGGTTGGTGGGCCCGCGAGCGATGCGTGCGCCGAGGCGGCATTCCGCGCCGTGTGCCGTCAAGCTCAGGATGGTCGCGGCGCGCTCGTGCTCCGGGCCGACGATCGCCTGGAAGGCGTCGCCTCGGCCCAGGCGCAGTGCGCGCAGGTGGCGGGCCCCGGCCGCGTCGAGTCGCGCGCGGTCGGGCGCCTGCGGGTCGGGAACGACGAACAGGCGCGCCGCCATCTCAGCTTCGCGCACCGGCCTGCGGCGCTGGTGCCGTGTGGATCAGCTCGAGCGTCACCCAGGTGGAGCGGCAGCGGCGCTCGGCCACGCGCAGCCCCACTGCGCCGAAGGCGCTGCGGACCCCGTCCTCCTGGCGGGCCAGCAGGCCGGAGACGATCAGCCGGCCGTTCGCGGCCAGGCGCGAGCGCAGCGCTCGGGCGCTCTGGATCAGGAGGTCGGCGAACAAATTCGCCGCGATCACGTCGAAGCGGCCGCGCAGCGCCGCGAGCCGGCTCCCGATCTCGATGCTGCGCACGCCGTTGGCGCGGGCTGCAGCGACGGTGGCGCGACGCGCCGCCGGGTCGACGTCGATCGCCACGACCCGCTCGACCCCGAGACGGGACATCGCCACCGCGAGGATTCCCGAGCCGCACCCGACGTCGAGCCCCCGCCGTGGCGGCGTCGGCGTGCAGGCCCGCTCGATCGCCACCAGGCAGCCGCGGGTCGTCGCGTGGTGGCCGGTGCCGAAGGCCTGGCCCGGGTCGATGCGCAGCACGGTCCGGCCGCGGCGCGTGGCCAGGGGCAATGACGCGGGCTCGACCCAGGGCGGGCAGACCAGGAGCCGGCGCCCGACGGCGAGCGGCGGGAAGTGGCTCTTCCACGCGTCGGCTGCCGCCGGCAGGACGAAGGCCTCCCATCGCGCACGGCGCGGGTCGATGCTCGGGAAGCTCTCGCGCAGGCTGTGGAGTGCTGCGCGCAGGGTCGCCTCCAGCCGCCGGGTGCCACGACGAGGAGGGAAGTACGCCTCGAAGCGCGTCGAGCCGCCTGCGGCTCGGATCGCACCCGTGCGGCGCAGATCGCGCTGCCCGGTGACGACGCCGGGCGCTCCGAGGTCGATGCAGAGCACGCCCAGCGCCTCGGCGGCGGGCTCGGGCAGGCGCAGCGAGAGGCGGGTCCAGCTGCGGCTCGGGCGGGGTGGGCTCATTGGCGGGAGGATAGCCTCGAGCGCCGCGCGTGGCGACTCGAGGGCTCGGCTGCTAGCCTCGTCGCGTGGCTGGTGCTCCGCAGCACGGCGCCGCGAGGAGTAAGCGCGCCGACTTCCTGCGCATCGCGCACCGCGGCGCCTCGGGGGAGTGCCCCGAGAACACGCTGCAGGCCTTCCGGCGGGCGGTCGAGCTCGGCGCCGAGATGATCGAGTGCGACCTGCAGCTCACCGCCGATGGGCACGTCGTCGTCATCCACGACGAGAGCGTCGATCGGACGACCGACGGCACCGGGCAGGTGCACGAGATGACGCTCGCCGAGATCCGCGCGCTCGACGCGGGCGCGTGGCGTGGCCCGGCTCACGACGGCGAGCGGATTCCGACGCTCGAGGAGGTGCTCGACACGGTGCTGCCGCTCGCCGAGCTGAACCTCGAACTCAAGGGCGAGGCGGTCGGCTCGCACCTGGTGCTCGCCACGCTGCTCGCCGTCACGCGACGCGGCGGCCTTGCCCGGGTGCTCTTCTCCTCGTTCGACGGGGCGATGCTCGAGCGGGTCCGCGAGGCGTCGCCGCACGCTCGCATCGCCGTGCTGTGGGGCGCAGAGCCGTTCGCCGATGCGTGGCGCCGGGCCGGCGACGTCGGCGCCGAGGCCTTCCACCCGCATGCCGGCACCGTGGGCGCGGACCTGGTGGCCGAGGCGGCCGAGCGTGGGCTTGCGACCAACGTCTGGACGGTGAACCAGGTCGAGCGGGTCGTGGAGCTGGTCGCGATGGGTGTGTCCGGGGTGATCAGCGACCACCCGGGTCGTCTGCTCGAGGCCCGGGCTCGATTGCTCGCTGCCACTTGATGCCGACCCGCCGACGCCGGGACGCGGCCGGATGTGGCGCGGGCCGGATCCGCCTGCCTGGCGCCCAGGCGTGGCCGTGGGGCCATGGGGTTGACTGGGCGGGTCGCATATCCGACAAGTACCGGTTGGCCGAGATCGCTCGAGGGGGGGTGAACGTTCCTTCATGCCAGGAGTGAGAGTCAAGGAAAGCGAGCCGATCGAGAGCGCCATTCGCCGCTTCAAGAAGCAGTGCGAAAAGGCGGGCATCCTCTCGGAGCTGCGCAAGCGCGAGCACTACGAGAAGCCCAGCGTGAAGCGCAAGAAGAAGGCGCTGGCGGCACGCAAGCGTGCGCTGCGCCGCGCCGTCCGCAGCCAGGGCTGAAGCAGGCCGCAACGGCTCGCGGCCGCCGCCGGTCCAACCGGCCGGTGGCGGCCGCGGTGTCCCTCGAGCCGAGGTCGCCTCGAGCCCGCACCGGCGCCGCTCGCCGGGCGATCAGTGGGGCCCACG
This sequence comes from uncultured Enterobacteriaceae bacterium, assembly GCA_964529315.1. Taxonomy (GTDB): domain Bacteria; phylum Desulfobacterota; class Binatia; order UBA12015; family UBA12015; genus CAZGUU01. The sequence continues at coordinate 1,610 of CAZGUU010000391.1, read as the reverse complement.
TCGATGGCCGAAATCCCGGAGGCGGTGCTCGAGGAGATCAAGCGGCGCATCGATCTGGTGGCGCTGATCTCGGAGCACGTCGCGCTGAAGAGGAGCGGCCGCGGCTTCACGGGACTCTGCCCCTTCCACCAGGAGAAGACCCCGTCGTTCCACGTAGACCCGCAGAAGGGGTTCTTCCATTGCTTCGGGTGCAACGCAGGGGGAAACGCGTTCACCTTCCTGATGCGGGTCTCCGGCCTGGCTTTTCCCGAGGCGGTCCGCTCGCTGGCGGCGCGCGCCGGGGTGACGGTGCCCGAGCCGCGGGCGCGTGAGGGCATCGACCGCCTGGGCGGGGTGAATGCGCTTGCCGCCGAGCTCTTCGCCGTGGTTCTGCACGAGAGCCGGCGGGCGGAGGGCTGCCGCGCCTATCTGGCCGAGCGCGGCATCTCGGTCGACACCGCCCGGCGCTTCCAGCTCGGCTACGCGCCAGCGGAGGGCTGGCCCGAGAGGCTGCTGGCGCGGGGCGTGAGCCCGGCCGACCTGCGTACGCTAGGGCTGGCCAGCCCGAGCAACCGGGGCCCCGGCCTCTATCCGCTGCTCCGCGACCGCCTGGTGTTCCCGATCCACGACCTGGGCGGGCGGGTCATCGCCTTCGGTGGCCGCGCGATCGGCGGGGCCGCAGGGCCGAAGTACCTGAACTCCCCCGAGTCGCCGATCTATCGCAAGGGCCACCACCTCTACGGGCTGCACCTGGCGCGCGAGGCGATCCGCGAGAGCGGGCGACTGCTGCTCGTCGAGGGCTACCTCGACGCGATCTCGCTCGCGCAGGCCGGCGTGGGCAACGTGGCGGGGGTGCTCGGCACCGCACTGACCGTGGACCAGCTCCGCCTGGCGCGCCGCTTCGCCGACGACATCGTGGTCTGCTTCGACGGCGACCAGGCCGGGCGTCGCGCCGCGCAGCGCGCCTTCGAGATGTGCGTCGACGAGGTCGATCTCTGGCCTCGCGCCGTATTCTTCCCTGCGGGGCACGACCCGGACAGCCTGGTGCGCCGTGAGGGGCCAGCCGCGCTGGAGGCGCTGCTCGCCCATCCCGTGAGCCTGATGGAGTTCTACCTCGATCAGCAGGTCGGTGGTGAGGCCGGCCCGGACCGCGCGCTGCGCGTCGCCGGACGCATCGCACAGATCCTCGGGCGGGTGCGCGACCCGATCGTGCGGGACAAGGTGCTGCGCGGTGCCGCGGGCCGCCTCGGCGTCTCGGAGGCCGCGCTGCTCGATGCGGCGGCTCGCTCGCGCAGTGCGGCGTCCGGTGCGTCGGGAGGCGGGCGGGCGGGGGACGCCCGGCCTGGGGCCGCGCTCGACGAGGCACGCCGCACGACTTCTGCAGCCCCCCTGCGCGGCATCCAAGGGCGGCGCGGCACGGGCTTCTCGGTGGACGCGGAGCTGGTCGAGCTCTTGCTGTGCGATGCCGCGACGGCCGAGCGCGCGGCGCGCGAGGGCGTCTGCCACGAGATCGTCGACCCCGAGCTGCGCCGGCTCGCCGAGGGGATCCTCGAGCGACGCGAGAAGGCGGAACACTTCGAGCCGATGGAGCTCGTCGCGGAGCTACCCCGGGCGATGGCCGATCGTGTGGT
>CAZGUU010000390.1:0-4570 GCA_964529315.1 uncultured Enterobacteriaceae bacterium | reverse complement strand
GACCTGTATGGCGCATGGGGCACCTGCCGCCGGGCGCGCGCCCGCCTCGGCCCGATGGCCTCGACGTTCGAGCCCCCGCTTCGGCAGCTCGGCCGGGGAAGCGAGCCCTAGCGCGTGGTGCGCAGCGGCTCAAGGGCGCGGCGTCAATACTGCGCCAGACCCAGGGAATCGATGTACCAGGCGACGATGCGATCACCCCAGAACAGGGTGACCAGCGCGCCCAGGGCGAGAAACGGGCCGAAGGGGATCGCCAGCTTCGCATCCGCGCGCTGCCGGATCATGATCGCGACGCCGATCGCCGAGCCGAGCAGGGAGGCGAGCAGCAAGGTGAGCAGCACGCCCTTCCAGCCGAGGAAGGCGCCGATCATCGCCAACAGCTTGACATCGCCGCCGCCCATGCCCTCGCGCCCGGTGAGCGCGTGGTACGACCAGGCGACCAGCCAGAGGATTCCCCCACCGGCCGCGACGCCGACCAGCGAGCTTTGGAGCGCCACCCACCGCTCGGATCCCGGGGCCAGCGCGGCCAGCGCCAGGCCCACCACGATCCCCGGCAGAGTGATCCGGTCGGGCAGGATCTGGTGGTCGAGGTCGATGTAGGTCAGGGCGAGCAGAGCACAGGCGAAGTAGAACGAGCCGAGAAAGGCCAGCGTCGGCCCGTGGCGCAGGGCCAGCGCGACCGCGACCAGCGCGGTCAGCGCCTCGACGATCGGGTAGCGAGCGGAGATCGGCGCCCTGCAGGCGCGACACCGGCCGCGCAGCACGAGCCAGCTCACCACGGGGAGGTTGTCGTACCACGCGATGGCTCGCCGGCAGCTCGGACAGCGCGAGCGCGGCGCAACCACCGACTCTCCGGCCGGCAGCCGGTGGATGACCACGTTCAAGAAGCTGCCCACCGCCGCGCCCAGCACCAGCGCGACGACGGCGATCGCCACCTGCTCCGCTCCCACGCTCCGTCTCCCCTCGCTCCGACCCGCACCCAGGATCCTGCCGGTGGATCTGGCAGCGTCTCACGATCGGGCGGCCGCCGCCAGCGGCCCCCGCGCGGCACGGCGCCCGGGCTCGCGACCGGGCGTTGCAGCGGCGGCCCCGGGCCCCGCACGACGCAGCTCGAGCTCCTGCGCCAGGGCGCGCAGCTCGCCGTCGCCCGGATCGATCTCGAGCAGCTCGTCGCGCAGCCGGGCGGCCTCGCCGAGGTTGCCGCGCGCCAGGCACGCGGCCATCACCCCCAGGCGCGCAGCGAAGCTCGACGGGTCGACCGCCAGGGCCCGGACGAAGAGCCGGGCGCCGTCATCGACGCGCCCCTCGCGCAGGCGCACGCGCCCGAGGAGCAGCAGCCCGCGAACGTGGTGCGGATCGATCACCACGACCTGCTCCAGGCTGGCCGTCGCCTCCGCGAGCCGCCCCTCCTCGAGATCGACCAGCGCCAGGCCGAAGACCGGGTCGGCGAAGTCCGGCTCGAGGCGGCGCGCCTCCTCGAAGTGCCTGCGAGCGCCGGCCAGGTGGCCGCGCCGCACGAGCGCGGCTCCGAGGTTGGTCTGCACCTTTGCGCTGCCGGGCGCGACGCGCACCGCGTAGCGGAATAGGCTCTCCGTATCGCGCCACACCCGCCCGTAGGCGAACGACCACCCGGCGAACAGGACGACGACGCTCGCCACGACCACTCGGCGAGCCCTGCGGTCGGGAAGGTAGGAGATCGCCAGCGCGAGCAGGCCGCACGCGCCGACGCTCGGCAGGTAGACCAGCCGCTCGGCGAAGGCGACGCCGATCGGGAAGGCGAGGTTGGCCGTCACCGCGAAGGCGAGCAGGAACCAGAGGGTGAAGAACGCCACGCGCCGGTCGCGGCGCCATGCGAGCCCGGCAATCGCCAGCAAGCCGACGAGCGCGCCGATCCACGCGAGCCACGCCGGAGAGGCGAGGCCTCCCTCCACGCTCGGTGCGCCCAACGAGTGATCCGGGCTGAGCCGCCAGGGGACGATCGCCACCAGGAGGTAGCGTCCGAGAAGCGCCACGGCGCGCAGAATGCGCTCGTGCGCCGGCACCTCGAGCAGCGGGTTGTCGATCGAGGCGATCGTCGCGCCCTGGGGGAGGATCGTGCCCAGAGCGTGCCAACGCAGGGCGCCGTAGAGGCCAGCCGCCACGGCCATGGCGAGCAGTGCCGCGACCAGGCCCCACGGGGCCGCGGTACGGCTCGCGCCTGGCTCGCCGCCGGGCTCCGCCCACGCGCAGAGCGGCAGCAGCAACAGGAAGCACACCGCGCTCTCCTTGGCGAGCAGCGCCAGGGCGAACGCCGCGACCACCAGGGCCAGGCCGCCGGCGGCACGCACCCGCCGCCGCGAAGAGCCATCTCCCTTCGCCGCGGCGCCCGCCCGGGCGGCCTCGCGCAGCGCGAGCCACAGCGCCGCCAGACCGAAGAGCGCGGCGAGGAGCTCGGTGCGGTTGGCGATGCTCGCGACCGCCTCGACGTGCACGGGATGCGCGGCAAAGAGCAGCCCGGTGACGAAAGCCAGGCGAACGTCGAACAGCCGCGCCAGGACCAGGAAGAGCAGGACCGCAACTGCGCCGTGCAAGAGGACGTTGGTTGCGTGGTACGGCCACGGATCGAGCCCGGCGAAGCGATGGGTCAGGGCGTAGGACAGCGTGGGCAGCGGGCGGTAGACGTACCCGGGCCAGGTCGGCTCGGCGAGGACGTCGGCGGCGCGACCCAGCCGGCGAATCGCCGTGTTGCGCTCGATGTGCACCTCGTCGTCCAGGGGAAAGCCGTTGCCGAGCGAGCCCGAGTGCGCCGCGACCGCCACGACGAGCAGCAGCGCCGCGAGCCCGGTGCGTCGGCTCGGCAGGTGCATCCAGCTCATCGATCCGTGCCCTACGACTCCCCGCCCGCGCCCGGCCGAGCCAGGCCAGATGCCATCGTGATCGCCCCGGCCGGCTCGGGCTCCCGCTCGTCGATCGCACCCACGGCACGGCCAGCCACCCACCAGCAGCCCCAGGCAAGCGCCGCGCCGAGATAGCCGTCGACCGCGTAGTGCCAGGCGAGCGCGAGCGACCCGACGAAGGTCACGAGCGTGAGCGCCCAGAGCGCCACGCACAGAGAGCGCCAGCGGCGCGAGGCCATCGCGAACAGCGCGACCACCGCCACGTGCAGGCTGGGCAGCGCCGCGACCCCGTAATAGAGCTTGACCTGATAGTAGCTCGGATCGTGGCGGAAGCGCGCGTAGTCGCGGATCAGCACGTCCTGCAGGTGGCGCGCGTAGGGAGCTTGGTCGAGCCAGCCGAAGCGGCTCGCTCGGTAGTAGCAGGGGCCGAGCGACGGCCACAGCACGTACACCGCGCTCCCAACCATCCAGAGCAGGCAGTAGGCGAAGAACAGTCGGCCGCGCTCCTGGCGCAGGCTCGGGGCGAGCAGGAAGAGCAGCGGCACGACGACCTGCACGGGGAAGAACACCAGGTAGGCTCGGTCGAGCCAGGGTAGCAGGCCGTGCTCGGCGGCGAAGTTGCTCGCCGCCACCGAGGGCGCGACGCCGAAGTGCAGGACCTCGTCGAGACGCCACAGGGGCGAGTCCCAGAGGCGCTCGTTGATCGCCGGCACGTACTGCTTGAGATTGACGAAGGCCATCAGCGTCACGTGCACGGCGAGCATCGCCAGGAGGAGCTCGCCGAGGAAGCGCACCGAGAAGAGATGCGAGCGCAGCTCGACGAGCCGCGCCCGCGGCCCCACGGCGCCTCCCGCGAAGAAGGCGACGAGCAGGGGGACATAGGCGAGCAGGAGCACCGCCTGCGCCTGGCGCAGCATGTGCGCCACCGGCCAGTGCAGCGGCAGGGCGACCGTTGCCGCGATCAGGTAGACGATCGCGACGTAGGCGGCCGTGAGCGCCAGGCAGCGCCCCGTCCAGCCCTGCCGGACGTCACGGGCCAGACGCGCGACGTCAGGCCGGACGGCCAGCCCACCCGCGCCTTGCGCAGGCAGCGTGACGACCGGCAGCTCAGCCCCGGCTCGCGCGGACCAGTGCTCCGTGCTCATTGCCCACCTCCACGACGAATCCCCTTCCCACGAGCTCCGCCACCGCCTCGCGCGCACGAGCCGTCGTCGGGGCGTCCGGAATGAACAGAACGCAGGTCGGCGCGGCGCAGCCCCGGCCGTCCGCCCAGTCCTCGGCCGCGCAGAGCTCCCCGCGGCCGAGCTTGCCCGGCGCCCGCCACGCGGCGAGCGGCAGGTAGGCGAGCGGCACCAGCGCAGCCCCGCGACAGACCTCGCCACGCGCCAGCACCTCCACCGCTTCGCTCGCCGCCCAGGCGTGGGTCTCGAACGGCGCGAGCATGATGCGCTCCCGCCAGCGATGATCGTCCCAGCGGTCGGCGAGCAGCGCCGCCACGAGCAGCGCGAGCAGCGCCCCTCCCACCGCGCGCGATCCCGGAGCCAGGCGCGCCAGGGTCCATGCGGCGTGCCCCGCGAGCACGCCCAGCGCCAGGGCGAGCGGCCAGAAGAAGCGCGTGAAGACGACCATCGGGCGAAGGATGGAGAGGCCCAGGTAAGCAGCGCAGAGCAGCGCCGGCACGAGGAGCAGGAACGCCC
>CAZGUU010000389.1:0-4570 GCA_964529315.1 uncultured Enterobacteriaceae bacterium | reverse complement strand
TTCGCCGCCGGGGCCGGGCCGGCGGCGGCTGCCGCCGGCGCCGCTGCCGGTGCTCCGCCACCCGCGGCGGCACCGGCCTCGCGGAAGCGCGACGGGAAGTCGGCGCCGAAGCTCTTGTCCGGGTGGATCTGGGCGGCGCGGGCGATCAGCACCGCCTCGGTCTCGGGGATCTCGGGGTTCGGGACGCAGCAGTCGACCGGGCAGACCGCCGCGCAGGCTTCCTGCGCGTGGAAGCCGACGCACTCGGTGCACTTCTCGGGGACGATGTAGAAGGTGTCGGTGCTGAGCGGCGGGTGCTTCGAGCCGTCCAGAGCCTCCCACTCCACCCCGCCCTGGTAGATGGCGGTGTTCGGGCACTCCGGCTCGCAGGCGCCGCAGTTGATGCACTCGTTGGTGATCATCGTGGCCATGCGCGGGACCGTACCTTCGCCGCAGGGTGCTTTTCAAACGCGCTCCTCCCGGGTCGGGCGCCGGCCGATCGGCTCCGGGGCAGCGCCGCCGCCAGTCGCGGCATCCCCACGCGAAGAAGGGGCAGCCCGCAAGAGCTGCCCCCCCTCATCGTGCGAATCGACCCGAGTGGGGCGGGATCCCACCCTGGAGATCCCGCCCGCACCGGATCCGCTCAGCGACGGAACTGGATCGCGTCCAGATCGCGCCGCAGCCTGCCGTCGATCGTGCCCTGCGCCTTGAGCCGCAGGTTGTTGCTGCGCACCGGCTTGGCCGGAATGCTCACGTCGACCTTCTTCGAGCAGCCCGCCGCCACCAGGATCGGCGAGGTCGGGCTCGGCGTGCCGGCGACGAAGCCCGACACGTTGGTCTTGCCGAAGCGCGCGAACAGCAGCGCGTTGTCCGTCGTGTCCGCGTAGTTCACGATCACCCGGCAGGTCTCGGCCGGCTGGTTGCAGTCGGCGTTCGTCGTGCACAGGTCGTAGACCTTGCCCGAGGTGCACCGCCCCGCCGTGCACGCGCCCGCCGTCGCACAGCTCGGATCGCTGGCGATCGGCACCTTGCGCACCGTCGGCGAGTACCAGTTCAGCAGCACCTCACCGGCGCCGCTGCCCGGCAGGCCGACCAGGCGATTGGGCAGCATGCAGACCTCGCTCGCATCGCCGCCGTTGCAGCCGCAGGCGGCTTCGGCCGAGTCGCAGTCGCCGTCGCCGTCGCCGTCGCCACCCGGACCCGGCGTGCAGACGCCCGACTGGCAGGTGTCGCCCAGCGTGCAGGCCTCGCCGTCGCTGCACAGCACGCCGTCGGCCTTGGGCGTCGCCACGCAGCTACCGCTCGGCTCCTGGCAGGTGACCGAGACCTCGCACTGGGTCGGCGCCGGGCAGCTCAGCGGCGTGCCCGCCTGGCAGGTGTTGGTGCCCAGGTTGCAGGTCTCGCCGCCCGTGCATGCGAGCCCGTCGCTGCACTCGGCATCCGCCGAGCAGTTCACGCACAGGGGCGGCGCGGCTGCGGGCGGTGTCACGTCCACGTTGCCGACGGCGGTGTCGCAGCCAGCGGTGTTGGCACCCGCCGGGCAACCCCACCAGTTGCTCTCCGCATCCACCGGCGGAGCGCTCACCACGGCGCTCGCGTCGAGCCCCGTGCCGTTGCCGGCGATGGAGTTGGAGTGCAGTGTGTTGGGCGTCCCGGCGGTCGAGTAGGTGTCGATGTAGATGCCGACACCGCCGTTGTTGGTCACCCGGTTGCAGGAGAAGGTGTTGTCGATGCCGTCCACGTAGACCGCATCGCCCGGGCCACCGTTGACCACGTTGCGGGTCAGCGTGTTGCCGCTACCCAGGATCGACAGCGGGTAGGTGCCGGCCGGGTCGACGATGTTGCCGTCGATCGTGTTGTCGTCGCCGACGATCATCACGTCGCACAGGTTGCCGTCGACCGTGTTGTTCTGCACCAGCACGCCATTGGTGCCGTTGAGCAGGATGCCGGTCGCGCACCAGGTGGCCGGCGTGTAGTCGTTGCCAGTCACCTGGCTGCCGATGATGCTCCCCTGGGCACCGCTGCCGAACTGGATGCCGTTCTGCGCGGCATCACCCAGGCCGACGGGCCCACGGCCGGTCACCGTGCTGTCGCCGATCCCGCAGGACGTGGCGGCTCCGTTGCAGGTGATGCCGTTCTTGCCGTAGTTGTCGACCTCGCTCCCCGTGACGCTCAGATCCGCCGAGCCCGCGCCGCCACTCTGGGCGAAGATGCCGACCACGGACTGGCAGCCCGCGGCAGCAGGCAGGAAGACGTCGGCGACGTGCAGCGAGTCGATCGCGCCCGAGGCGTTGCGGTAGAAGACGCCCATGTAGCCGGGCGTGCACGAGGCAAAGGCCGCGGCGCTGCCGTCGACCTTGAAGTCGTTCAGGAAGACGTCCTCGGCGCCGTCGACCAGCACGATGGCCGCGATCGGGCTGCTGGTGGTCAGGCTCGTGGTGTTGGCGACGACCGCCGTCGGCTCGACGATGGTCAGCGTGTCGCCGGCTCCCTGGATGGTCACCGCGCGGCTGATCGCCACCTGCTCGGGGTAGGTGCCAGCCGCTACGTTCACCACCTCACCGGGGCACGCGACATCGACCGCGTGCTGGATCGTGTTGCAGGGCAGCAGCGGGTTGCGGCAGAAGTTGACCGTGGGGCCGGGGAAGGAGTCGACGCCGGTCGCCTTGTTCACGTAGCGCGTGCCGCAGACGACCTCCGCCTCGACGTCCATCGTGCCGGCGTAGAAATCGACCAGGTTGCTCGAGCTCTCGCCGGGGCCGGCGCTGTCATAGGTGAGCGTTCCGGAGAACAGCAGCTTGCCGGTGAGCTCGAAGCTCCCGACCGGGCTATCCGGCGTCGCCGGCGTGTACCAGTGGATCAGCCCGTCGCTGATCAGCTCGCCCGAGACGTCCACCGTGAAGAGCGTGCCCACCTGGCTCACCGGGCTCACCGTCACGCTCATCGCGCCCACGTCGGTGGGGCCGGTGCCGCCGCGGAACAGGCTGTTGATCGGCGAGTTGGCCGGATCCGCGGGCCCGTCGGTCGATCCCGTGTAGCCGCTCAGCGCCCAGGTGACCACGCCCGCATCGGAGCGGCCCGCAATCGAGCCGTTCACGTTGTCGTAGGCGTGCAGCCCGGGGATGGTCACCGACGCGTCGTAGGTCGGCGCCTGGAGGACCGCATCGAAGCCGAACTGGTCGGGCACCGCCTGGAAGACCCCGTACCAGCTCACCAGGCCGCCGGTGCCGGGCAGCGGCGTCGAGTCGAAGTTGAACTCGGCGCCGTTGGTGTTGCCGAGGCCGAACTGTGCGCGAAAGTAGGCCTGGTTGGCGGGATTCTCGCCGATCAGATTGTCGTTGTAGTAGACCGCGATTCCGCCCGAGGAGGTGCCCAGCGGAACGGTCGTGGCACCTGCCGGTGCCACCGATACCAGCACGGCGAGGGAAAGGAGCGAAGGAAGGAATCGGCGGAAGAGTGAGCCGTGTGTCATGGGAACCCTCCTGTTTGGCTGGCCGCGGCAGTCGTCGGAGCCTCGAGCCGCCAGCGCTGAACGACACGCCCACTCGCGCGCATCGTCGCTGGTCATCGGCCTTCGGGTGCAGCTGACGGGCGGATTGTTGGTTACGCCATGAACCCCGCCGACGCGGTCCCACGGTGGGCGTCCGCGTCATCGGAGGCCATGTCGTAGACGAGGTGCTTGTTATGGCAGCCCGAGCCCAGCAGTCAAGAACTTTCTCCAAACACCGAGCTCGCTGGGAACGAGAGCTCCCGATGCTGGTCCCGGGCCAGAGCGGTGACGTGCCCGTTGGAGCGCCCCTGGAGGCAACCCGCGCAGATCAGCGCACGATCAGGAGTTCCCAGACTGCCCCCGGGGCGCCTGCGACCCGCCGCGCAGCGCCGGCGGGTGGCCTGCCCCTGGGCGATCGGTCAGCGCAAGGGTGGATGCGGGGTCGAGGGCGAACGATCCTCGGGTCGCATCGCGGGCGATTCCTCGCCTCGGGGTGCACCGGCCCGCGATGCGTGTGGCTCGCGGCGGCCGACCAGCCTGCGCAGACACGCCGCGAGCTCGGCCGCTCGCACGGGCTTGAGGAGGTAGGCGGCGATTCCGGCGGCGCGCGCTTCCTCTGTGTGACAGCGCTCGGCGAAGCCGGTGTGCAGCACGAGCGCCACCGACGCCAGCTGGGCATCGGCCCCGATGCGTCGCGCCAGCTCGAGGCCGTCCATGCCGGGCATCTTCAGGTCGACGATCGCCACGTCGAAGCCCTCGTCGTGCGCCGCGGCCTCGCGCATCCGAGCGAGCGCGGTCGCTCCGTCGGCTGCGCTGCGCGCCGCGATCCCGAGGTGGGTCAGCTTGGCGAGCATGTCCATGCACACCGTCGCGCTGTCGTCGACCACGAGGGCACGCAGGCCGAGCAGACCGTCGGGGTCCAGCGCTGGCCGCGCGGCGGCCGCGAGGGCGAAGCGCGCGGTGAAGCGGGCGGCGCTGCTCCGCTCCGGCCCGGCGCCCTGGTCGAGCTCGCCTCCCATGAGCTCGACCAGGCGCCGTGCGATGGCTAGGCGCAGGCCCGCCCCCCAGCGCTCGGCCGCGGCCGTGCCTTCCGCGGGCGAC
>CAZGUU010000388.1:0-4577 GCA_964529315.1 uncultured Enterobacteriaceae bacterium | reverse complement strand
CGCCACGCCGCCGGCCGTCGACGTCGAGCCGCTCGGCCAGCACGCCGATCGCCCGGCCGCCCTCGACCAGCACGCGCTCCACCCGCGCGCGCACGTGCAGGCGCGCCCCGGCGCGGATCGCGCGCGGCACGTAGGAGACGTTGGTCGACTGCTTGGCGTCGCGCGGGCAGCCGAACGCGCACACCCCCGTGCCGCGGCAGCCCTGCGCGTTGCGCGGGATGCTCTCGCCGCGAAAGCCCAGCGCTTCGCTGCCGCGGCGGAACAGGCGCGAGCCCGGACTCTGCAGCTCCTCGGGCACCGGCGCGACGTGGATCGCGCGCTCGACGCGCTCGTACTCGGCGGCGAGCCCGCCTCGCGCGACGCCCGGGATCTGGAAGTCGCGCTCCCAGCGCTCCAGGACGTCGTCGGGCGCGCGCCAGCAGGTGCCCGAGTTGATCAGCGTGGTGCCGCCCACCGCACGACCCAGCGGGATGCCGATGAAGCCGTTGCCCAGGGCTCCGGTCATGCCGCGGTCGCGGTACAGCGTGCGAAGCTGATCGACCGGACGCCCGTTGAGCTCGCTCCCGGTGTGGTGATCGCCCTCCTCGAGCACCACCACCTTGGCCCCGGCCTCGGCGAGCTCGGCTGCGACCACGGCTCCGCCCGCGCCGGTGCCGACGACCACCGCGTCGGCGTGCTCGGTCCGGTCGCCCGGATCGTCCTCGGGGTGGACGATCAAGCAGCCGGCTCGGATCGCGGCACGCGGGCCAGCGGCGCCGGATAGCCGAGCCGCGCCTCGATCTGGGGTCGCGAGTAGAAGGACACGGTGATCAGCATCTTCAAGTTGTGCACCGCCTGGCGCAGCAGGGGCAGGCGCGAGACCTCCCACGCCTCGAGCAGGTCGATGCGCTCCTCGAGCGTCAGCCGACGAAAGCGCCGCCCGCGCCACGGCGGCAGGAGCAGCGGAGCGAGGTCCAGGAATCCCGCGGCCAGGCGCAGCGCCTTGGCGCCCGCCGTCCCCGCACCGCCGACGAACGAGTCGACGTCGGCGAGCAGGCGGACGTCGCGCGCGCCCTCGGGGAACGGTCCGCCCTGCGGGATCATCGCCTCGAGCAACGCGCCGAGCGCGGCCGGCTCTGCGCCGGCGCTCGCCTCGAGCCCCTCTGCGGCGGCCCGGCCGACGGCGACGCCGGCAGCACCCGCCGTCCCGAAAGCGCTCGGCGATGTGCCGGCGGGCGCGCGCCCGGCCGCCCCAGGGTCGTCACCGCCCGCCCCCGTACCGCCCGCTCCGCCCCCGGCGGCAGACGGGCGCAGACGCGGGATCGCCAGCCAGATCGCCAGCGCGGCGAGCGTGATGCTGCCATCGACCAGGAAGTTCAGCAGGTAGGCGAACGCGGGCAGCGACCAGGCGTAGAAGGCGAGCGAGGTGAGCGAGGTGGTCGCCTTGCCCAGGGCGAGCAGCGCCACGAGCTGGCGGCCGGCGCGCAGATCGCGCTGCGCCAGGTAGGCCAGCGCCGTGACCAGGACCATGTAGCCGGTGGTCAACGACAGCCAGAAGCGCAGGTCGGACTCCGGCAAGGGCGGGAAGTCGCCCAGCCAGCCGCCGACCGCGTTCAGCGAGCCGACCGTGGCGTTCGGGAAGAAGAGAAAATTCGCCCCGACCACGACGAAGGCGACCGCCAGCCCGCGCAGCGTGGTCCGACACCACCACTGGCCGTCGCGCCGTGCGCCGCTTGCTCCGCTGCGGTCCATGGGCGCCCCCGCCCCGCCGCTAGAGGCGCTCGATGATCGTGCCCGTGCCCACCGCGGCGCCGCAGCACATGGTGATCAGCGCGGTCGACTTGCCGGTGCGCTCGAGCTCGTGCAGCGCGGTGGTGATCAGCCGCGAGCCGGTCGAGCCGACCGGGTGGCCGAGCGCGATCGCACCGCCGTTCACGTTCACCTTGCTCATGTCCGCCTCGCAGGCGCGCTGCCAGGAGAGCACCACGCCGGCGAACGCCTCGTTGTTCTCGACCAAGTCGATGTTGCCGAGCGTCATGCCGGCCTTCTTGAGCACCGCCTTGGTCGCATCGATCGGGCCGCTGAGCAGGAAGTAAGGGTCCGTGCCGACGACCACGTCGGCGACGATCCGCGCGCGGGGCTTCAGACCGTACTGCTTGGCCTTCTCGCGCGACATCCACAGGACCGCGGCCGAGCCGTCGGAGATCTGCGACGAGTTGCCCGCGGTGTGCATGCCGCCTTCCATCACCGGCTTCAGGCGCGCCAGGCTCTCGAGGTTGGTGTCGCGGATGCCCTGATCGGTGTCGACCAGGCGCGTCTCGCCGGTCGGCTTGCTCTCGCCGTCGAGGATCGGCGCCTGCACGGGCAGGATCTCGCGCTTGAAGTGGCCGGCCGCCGTCGCCGCCGCCGCCTTCTGCTGCGAAGCTAGCCCGAAGCGGTCGACGTCCTCGCGGGTGATGCCGTACTTCTTGGCCAGACGCTCGGCCGAGGTGAACTGGTCGGGCGCGGTGTCCCACGGCCAATCGGGCGGCTGGAAGAAGCCGGGTCCGTTGATCACGTTGGCCCCCAGCCCGACGTGGCTCATCGCCTCGACGCCGCAGGCGATGCCCACGTCGAAGCTGCCCGCCTTGATGAAGGCGGAGACCATGTGATTGGCCTGCTGTCCGGAGCCGCACTGCGTGTCGATGGTCGTCGCGCCGACGGCGTAGGTCTTGCCCAGGCTGAGCCAGGCGTTGCGCGCCAGGTTGCCCGCCTGCTCGCCCGCCTGCGTGACGCAGCCGCCGACGATCTGGTCGACGTCCTCCAGCGGCACGCCGGCGCGCTCGAGCACGCCCTTCAACGAGAGCGCCAGGAGATGGGTCGCGTGGTAGCCGCTCAGCCAGCCCACGACGGGCTTGCCCCTCCCGATCGGGGTTCGGACGGCTTCGACGATCACGGCTTCTGGCATGGTCAGCTCCCGGGAATTGCGGCGATCCTGGGCGGATCGCGGGACGTGAGGCTCGACGCGAGACTCTGGGCGAATGCGCTGCGGATAGCGAACGCCGGCCGCGCGCGTCAAATCGATGTGCGGCCGTGCCAACGGCCCCCGAGGCTGCGGGACGCGCAGCGACCGCGCAGCCGGCGTGGCGGACCGCAGGCATCCTGGGGCTGTCCGGGGAGCCCCGCTCACGCTCTCAGGCGAGCACGTCCTCCGCCCGCCGCAACTCCTCGGGATCGAGCGTGGTCGGCGCGAGCACCAGCTCGTCGGCGCCCAGGTCCCGGGCGCGCGCCGCGGCCTCGCGCAGCGCACCGGCATCGGTGGTCGCGACCAGCGGCAGCATCGACTCGGCGGCCTCACCCATGAAGTTCAGGTAGCGGCGCAAGTACTCGTCCATGCGCGCGCGGGCCCCCGGCCCCAGGGCGAACCAGCAGCCGGTCACCAGACGCGGCGGCGTCGCCCTCCCCGCCTCGCGCCAGGCGCGGCGGGCGGTCGAGAAGGCGTGCTCCAGCTCCTCCGCTGACATGCCGAAGGAGAACCCGCAGATGCCGTCCGCCCAGCGCGCGGCGCGCTCGATCGCCGGAGCGAGGATCGAGCCGGCGAGGATCGGCGGGCCGCCCGGCTGGACGGGCAGCGGCTCCACCGGGCGCAGCGCCGCCGCGACGACCTTCTCGCCTCGCCACACGCGGCGCATGCGCGCGACCTGGCGCTCGAGCCGTGCCATGCGCTTGCCGTCCCACGCGGCACCGACCGCGGCGTAGTCCTCCTCGCGCCCGCCTACGCCGACGCCGAGCGTGACGCGCCCGCGCGAGAGGACGTCGAGCGTGGCCACCTGCTTCGCGGCCAGCACCTCGGGGTGCATCGGCAGGACGAGCACGTTGTAGAGAAGGCGCACCCGCTCGGTCCAAGCGGCCGCCATGGCGAGCGTCACGGTGAGCTCGGTGTTGGGGAAGTTGATCCGCTCGCCCACCGCGAGACAGGAGAACGGCCCCTCGTCGATGCCGCGGCACCAGGCGTGCACCGCGTCGCGATCGAGCCCGGGCACCAGGGTCGGGAGGTTCATGCCGATCTGCACGGTGACCTCGCCGCCCGCCTAGTCTTCCTGGCCCCAGCCATCGCGCAGGGGCACGAAGAAGCTCATCGTCAGCTTGCGTCGCTGAAAGCGCCAGCCGGCGGCGGTGCGCACGTAGTGGTCCTCGTACCAGCCCGCGCCCACCATACTGACACCGTCCATCGTGCCGCGCAGGTCGAGGTGAGCGCTGCCCTCCGCCGTGTCGCCGTGCAGCTCGATCAGGTGGTCGTGGACGAAGGGCATCAGGTCGGGGCCGGTGATCATCTTGCGGTACTCGTCGAGCAGCGCCTCCCGACCGCGCACCGGCGGGCGGTCGCCGGTGTCCATCTCGCCATCCTCGGCGAACAGGGCCACGGCGCCGGCCACGTCCTTGCGCCACACGCAGTGCGCGTAGCGGCACGCCAGGTCGCGAATCGCCTCCTTGTCCACCAGCTCGCGAACGATCTTCTCCGTGTCGGTCGTCGCCATCCTGCCTCCGCTGCTGCCCCGCCGCCCTCCCTGGGCGGCTTCTCGACGAGCGCCGCCCCTATAGCAAGGCGAGCTGCCGGG
>CAZGUU010000387.1:0-4610 GCA_964529315.1 uncultured Enterobacteriaceae bacterium | reverse complement strand
GCCGCGCCGCGCGGCCGCCCCCGGCGCGTGGGCCGCGGCGGCCGGCGCGTGCGCGCTCGAGCCTTCCCCGCCCGCCGCGGGCTCGTCACGCGAGCTCGTGGCGCTTCCCCGTTTCGATCAGGGCCCGAAAGTTCTCTGGCTTGACGTTGGCCGGCACGCTGCAGCCGCTGCCCAGGATGAAGCCGCCGTCGCTGCCGACGTCGTCGATCAGCGCCTTGCAGTACGCGGCGACCTCCTCGGGCTGGCCGATCGCGAGCAGCGCCGCGGGCACGTCGCCGCGCAGGCAGAGGTGGCCGCGCAGCGCCTGCTTGGCCTTGCGGATGTCGGTCGTGCCGTCGAGCTCGAGGATCGCCGAGCCACGCGGCAGGCGGCGGAAGTCGGCGAGATTGCGGTTCCAGCACTGGTCGAGGTGGAAGAGGGTGACGATCCCCTCGGCCCAGCACGCCTCGACGATGCGCTGCGTGTACGGCCACCAGAAGCGCTCGGCGATCGCCGGCGGGTAGAAGGCGCCCGAGGCGCGCTCCTCGGTGAACAGCCAGAGGTTCACCCCCGAGGCCTTGATCTGCGGGATCTGCCGCGCGATCAGGTCGGCCGTCATGCGCTCGAGCGCCCGCTCGACGGGGTCGGGAGCGTAGTAGAGGTCCTGCGTGAAGGGGACCATCGAGCGCATCAACGAGAGCGAGAAGAACGGGTGCAGGCCGTGGCCGACGAAGAAGGGCCGGGTGCCGCGCCTGGCGCACTCCTCGGAGAACCGCGCAAAGCCCGCGCCGAGCCGGGCGAGCGCGGCGGGGGCCTCGCCGGGGGAGACATCGCCGAGGCGCGCGAGGTACTCGCCGTAGAAGAACTGCTCCATGCCCGTCTCGGCGATGGTGTCGTAGTCGGCGGGCCGCAGCAGCTCCTGCTCGTCGAGCTGGAAGGGCTGGTCCGCAGGGAGATTCCGGCCGGGGATCTGCATGCGCATCGGGAAGATGCCCGCGGCTTGCAGCTGTAGGGGGGCGTAGGCGGCGGGGTAGGGGTTCTCCCAGCCGTCGTGCTCGTCGAAGACGCGAAATGCGGCCTCGACCGCGAGCTGCTCGTCGGCGGCGACCTCGGCCTGGGAGATGCCCACCAGGGCGGCCGCCGGCTCGGGCAGGAGCGTCGGCACGATCGGCACGCGATCGGGCTTCTCCAGGCGGATCGCCGCCCAGAGGCGCTCGTCGGGCGTCATGGATTCACGGCTCACGGCGGCTCTCCCGGCTGTTGTCGAGACAATAGCGCACGCCGCGTGTCGCGTCCGTGCTCTGGAAATCCGCGCCGACGTAGTCGCGCACCGCCGGGGTGGTCACGCCGCCGCCGACCAGCAGCTTCACCTGCTGGCGCAGGCCGGCCTCGGCGAGCAGCTCGGCTGCGCGCCTCATGCTGTCGAAGGCGGTGGTGAGCAACGCCGAGAAGCCGACGAAGTCGGGCTCGAGCACGGCCACCTGCTCGACCAGCCGCTCCGGCGGCAGGTTCACACCGAGGTCGTGGACCGTGAAGGCGTGGGCGCGCAGCAGCGTAGCGAGCACGCCCTTGCCGAGGTCGTGGATGTCACCTTGCAGGGTCGCGAGCACCACGGTGCCCGCGCTCGCGGTGGCCTGCGCCCCGGTCAGACGCGGCTCGAGTGCCGCCGCCGTGGCCTTGAAGATCTCCGCCGCCAGCAGCAGCTCGGCGAGAAAGTAGTCGCCCTGCTGGAAGCGCTCGCCGACCAGCGTCATGCCCTGGCGGCAGGCCTCCAGGATGGCCAGCGGATCCTCGCCACGCGCGCTGCGCGCGTGCACCAGGGCCATCGCCTCGTCTCGCTCGAGCGCGACCAGCGCCGCGGTGAGCTCGTCCGTCATCTCGCAGGCCCTCCCTCGATCGGTGCTTCGTGCTCGCCCCTCGGCGCTTCCTCCCGTCCCGACGGGGGCGCCGAGCGCCCTCGAGGCGGGTGTGGCCGGCGGATCCAGCGCTCCGGCCTCAGACCGCCAGCGGGTACCTGCCCCAGCGGTGCGCCGCCTCGACCATCCACTCGAGCCGCTGTGCATCGACGAACGGGTGCGAGTGCGCCGGCGAGAGCACGTATCCGCCGCCGCGCCCCGCGGCGCGAATCGCCGACCTGACGGCGTCCTCGATTTCCTCGCGCGAGCCCTCGACGAGCAGACGCGAGACGTCGAGATTGCCGATCAGCGCGAGCTTGTGGCCGACCTGCTCGCGCACCCGGGCCAGGTCCATGCCCGCGGTGGGCTCGAGCGTGAGCAGCCCGTCGAAGCCCCACTCGACGAATTTGTCGAGGAAGGGATAGATGTTGCCGCACGAGTGCCAGATCAGCTTCTTGCCCGCGCGGTGCACGAGGTCGGCCACGCGGCGGTAGCTCTCGCCGAAGAAGCGCTCGATCAGCTCGGGGCGCATGAGCGGGCCGGTCTTCTGCCCCAGGTCGTCGCCGCCGAGCACCACCTCCACGCCCGATTGCAGTACGGCCTCGAGGTAGCGCAGGTAGAGCTCGGTCTGGAAGGCGACGATGCGCTCGACGAAGGCGGGCTTCTGGTAGATCAGCTTGGTGAAGGCGACGAAGCCCATCGGCTGCCAGCTGTTCTCGAAGATCCCCGGCGCGGCGTAGCCGATCGGCAGGATCCGGTCGCCGTAGGTCTCGGCCAGGCTGCGGTGGAAAGGCGCGGCGCGCTCGACGATCTGGTCGAAGAGCGAGCGCTTGCGCTCCACCCAGGCCTCCCACTGCGCCTCGGTCTCGCACAGCGGCCGGCTGTAATTCATCGTCATGTTGCCCTTGCCGTCCGAGCCCATCTCCCACAGGCGCCCCCAGACGTCGTGGAAGGCGAGACCAAGGGGCGACGTCGCATCGGGCTCGAGCTGCATGCGGAAGTAGATCACCCAGTTCGCGTCGAAGCCCAGCCGAACCGCGCTCTCGAGCGCGGCGGCGGTGTTCTCGCGCATCATCCGGTTCCAGAACCAGCCCTGGTTCAGCAGGCCGCGGATGGCGCGCCCGAGCACGGGCTTGCGCAGCATGCCGACGAAATCGGCCGGCGCCTTGCCGAGCACTTGATTGACGGTCGCCTGGTCGAGGACGAGCCCCATCACGGGTACGCGATCCGGCTCCTCGTGGTTCAACGCGGTGAGAAAGCGCTGCCGGAAGTCCGTCACGCGGAGCTCCAGGTGCGGACGACGTCGGTGCCGGTCACGGCGTCCGGTGCAAATGCGTCCGCGCCGACCTCGCGCGCGAACCGCTCGGTGAGCGCGGCGCCGCCGACGATCACCTTCACACGCTCGCGCAGACCCTCGCGCCGCAAGGTCTCGATCACGGAGCCCACCTGTCCCGCCGTGGTCGTCAGCAGGCAGGACAGCCCGACGGCCACCGGGCCGTGCTCGCGCACCGCCGCGACGAATCGCTGGGCCGCGACGTCGACGCCGAGGTCGACGACGTCGAAGCCCGCTGCGGTCGCGTAGTTGGCAAAGATGTTCTTGCCCAGGTCGTGCAGGTCACCGGCCACGGTGCCGACGACCACCGTTCCGCGGCGCCGTGCCGCGCCGGCGGCGAGCGACGGCGCCAGGAGCTGCATCGCCTCCTTGGCGATCTCGCCGGCGTAGACCAGCTCGCCGACGAACCACTCGCCGTCCTGGAAGCGTCGCCCGACGGTCTCGAGCGCCCGGCCGATCGCGTCCACGGCGGCCTGGGCGCGAGCGCTGGACTCCTCTGTGCCGTCCGCGGCGCCGTCGAGCACGGCGCGGACGCTCGCCAGGGTCGCATCCATGTCGAGCGCGAGCATCGCGGACTCGAGCCGCTCGGTGATCGGGTCGGCCATGGGACTCCTCGAAAGGCATCGGCGCCGTGGGGCGCCCCGAGATAGCAGCATGGCGCGATCGGTGGCAAGGAGGATCGCCACCGAGGATCGCCGCCGAGAGGATTGCCGCCGCCCCCTGCGAGCGCGCCGGGCCTTCGCGCAGGCGCCCCTCGCGGCGTGCGCAGCCTCGGCGTCGGCCAGCCGGTTGACCGGGCGCGCGGCGGACCTTAAGGATCGGCCGCGATGAGCGACTCCTCCGAGCCAGAGCTTCCCCCCTTCGCTCGCGCGTGGCTGCATCGCGAGCCCGGCCGGCTGATCGGCCGCGGGCACCCGGCGGGCGACTTCTTGGAGGCGTACGACTGGCACCTGCTCGAGGAGAGCAGCGGCCTGCTGCGCATCCGCGCGCACGTTCCGGATCGCGTGAAGAACCCGCGAGGCCAGCTCTTCGGCGGCTTCACGCCGACCTACGTCGACCTGATCGCGCTGTTCACCGTCCGGGCCGGCGAGCCCCGCCAGATCACCGGCTTTCGCACCTGGCTTGCGACCACCAGCATGCGGGTCGACTACTTCGAGCCGATCGTCGGCCCCGAGTTCCTGATCGAGAGCCGCATCGTCAAGCGCCGCGGCCGCACAATCTTCGCCGAGACGCGCTTCTTCGACCCCGAGGACACCCTGGCGGTCTTCGCGCTGACGGCGATGCGCGAGCTGAGCTTCGACCGCCCGCTGGGCGACGGCTGACGCGCCGGGCAGGACGCGTCAGGGCCGCGAGCCGGCCTGCGGCGCGGCGAGGGCCGGCGGCATCGGGCCAGGGGCGGCGAC
>CAZGUU010000386.1:0-4676 GCA_964529315.1 uncultured Enterobacteriaceae bacterium | reverse complement strand
GATGATCCAGTCGGCTTCGGCGATGACGGCCAGATCGTGCTCGACCAGCACCACCGTGTTGCCGGCCGCCCACACCTTCGCGAGCACTTCGAGCAGGCGCTGCGAGTCGCGCGCGAGCAGGCCGACCGTCGGCTCGTCGAGGCAGTACAGCGTGTCGCTGAGCGCGCCGCCGAGCGCGCTCGCCAGGTGGATGCGCTGCGCCTCGCCCCCCGAGAGGGTGCGCGCCTGGCGGGCCAGCGTCAAGTACTCGAGACCCACGTCGGCGAGGTAGGCCAGGCGATGGCGCACCTCGGCGAGCAGGCGCGTCGCGCGCGCCTCGGCGGTCGCGTCGAGCTCGAGGCTCGCCGCCCAGCGTACGATCTCGCCGACCGACAGCGCGCCGAGCTCGGCGATGTCGAGCCCACCGACGCGCACCGCGAGCGCCTCGGGGCGCAGCCGGCGCCCGCCGCAAGCGGCACACGGCGTGTAGCCGCGGTAGCGCGCCAGCAGGATGCGGACGTGAGTCTTGTAGCGCCGGCCCTCGAGCCAGGCGAAGAAGCCGCGCACGCCGGGGAAGCGGCGTTCGCCGCGCCGGCGTCCGGGCCCGTCGCGCGGCTCGCCGTCGAGCACCAAGGCTCGCTCGGCCTCGCCGAGCCGCGACCACGCGACGGCGGTGCGCACGTCGTAGCGCGGCGCCACGCGCAGCAGCCACTCCTGCATCTCGAGGTTCGCAGGCGTCTGCCACGGGACGATCGCACCCTGCGCCAGGGTCTTGCGCGGGTCGGGGATCACCTTCTCCAAGTCCAGGCCGGTGAGCCGGCCGAAGCCCTCGCAGGACGGGCAGGCGCCGAGCGGGCTGTTGAACGAGAAGAGGTTGGGCGCCGGCTCCGGGTGCTCGCGGCCGCAGCCGCGGCAGGTGAAGCGGCGGTCGAGCGCGATCGTGCGGCCGCCGGCGCCTCCGACGACCAGGCGCACCCGCCCCTCGCCCAGCGAGAAGGCACCCTCCAGCGCCTCGCGCATCCGCGCTCGTGGCGTGCGCGCCGCGACCAGCCGGTCGACGAGCACCGGCAGGACGCCGCCGGCCGTCGCCTCCGCATCGCGCACCCGCTCGGGTTGCTCGTCGAGCCGCACCACCTCGCCCTCGAGCCAGGCGCGGCGGTACCCCTGTGCGACCAGCGCGGCGACGGCCTCCTCGAGCCGCCGCTCGCGCAGGGCGAGCGGTGCCACCACCATCACCGCAGAGCCCGGCTCCAGCGCGGCCAGCTCGGCGAGCCCGCTCTCGGGGCCGTCGCGCAGCACCCGCCCGCCGCAGGACAGGCAGCGCGTCTCGCCGACGTGGGTGTAGAGCAGGCGCAGGTGGTCGTGGATCTCGGTGATCGTGCCGACCGTCGAGCGGGCGTTGCGGATGGCGTTCTTCTGCGCCAGCGCGATCGCCGGCGGCACGTTGCTGATGAAGTCGACGTCGGGCCGCTCCATGCGCTCGAGGAACAGGCGCGTGTACGTCGACATCGACTGCACGAAGCGCCGCTGCCCCTCGGCGTAGAGCGTGTCGAACACCAGGCTCGACTTGCCCGAGCCCGAGACGCCGGTCACCACGGTGAGCGCCTGCTGCGGGATCTCGCAGCTCACGTCGCGCAGGTTGTGCGTGCGAGCGCGCTCGATGCGGATCGGGGGCTTCAGGGGGGGCTCCTTGGCGGCGAGCAGCGGCCGGCAACGGACCGCGCAGAGGCGGCGGCCGCCGGGCCTGCTCGTCTTGATGCCCTGGCCGCCCGCGTGC
Organism: uncultured Enterobacteriaceae bacterium; assembly: GCA_964529315.1. Lineage (GTDB taxonomy): Bacteria > Desulfobacterota > Binatia > UBA12015 > UBA12015 > CAZGUU01. Next base: position 2,920 of record CAZGUU010000386.1, on the reverse strand, counting down.
CGCAAGCCAGGCCGGAGCGGCGGCGCGGACACGGGCCGGCCCGCGGTGGGATGCTTCGCAGCGGCCTTGGTCGCCCGGCGCCGGCTTGATAGGCGCAGAGCGTGGACACGAGCACCGCCTCCGAGCTCGGCGCGCCCGCCCTGCGCGGCACGGGCATCGCACACGGCTTTGCCGGCCGCGACCGTCCGGTGGCGCGGGGCTTTCACCTGGTGCGCGCCCGTCAGGTGCACGGCAGCGCACTGCGCTGGGTGGACGCGACGACCCCGTCGCCCTCCGGCGAGCTCGACGCCCTGCTCACCGATTGCGCCGGCGTCGCCGTCGCCGTGGCGACCGCCGACTGCGTGCCGCTCCTGCTCGCGGCACCCGACGATGGCGTGGTGGCCGCGGTGCACGCCGGCTGGCGGGGCACGCTCTCGGGCATCGTCGGCGCCGTGATCGACGAGCTGCGCCGGCGCCGCGGGATCGCGCCCGAGCGGCTGCGCGCCGCGCTCGGCCCGTCGATCGACGGCTGCTGTTTCGAGATCGAGCGCGAGATCGCGGCGCGCTTCGCCACCCGGCTGGGCGCCGGTGTGTGGCGCTTCTGGCGCGATGGCGCTCCGGGCAAGGGCACGCTCGACCTGCGCGAGCTCGACCGCGCGATCCTGCTCGAGGCCGGCCTGCCCGGGGAGGCGATCGAGCGGGTCGGGCCGTGCACCCATTGCGGCGGTGGACCGTTCGCCTCCTACCGCCGCGAGGGAGCATCCGCCGGCCGGCAGCTCAGCTGGATCGGCCTGGGCGCCGCAACGTGACGGCTGCGGTGTGAAGTGGTGCAGGTCGCAACAGGGCAAGCCATACGGAGCGTCGCGGCGCCCGCGGCACCGGCTGTCGCACCGCGGACGACGCGAGCCGTGTCGCTGCCGGCGTCGCAAACGGTGCCGCGGCCCGGAGCTCGTGCCGCGAGCTCGCGCGCGCGGGTAGCAGCAGGGCGATTGCGCCCCACGTCGCTGCGCCACGCGCTGCTGCGCTGGTGGGATGGTGTGCGCCGCCCGCTGCCCTGGCGACGCGACCGCGACCCGTGGCGGGTGTGGGTCGCCGAGGTCATGCTGCAGCAGACTCGGGTCGAGGCCGTCGTGCCAGCGTACGAGCGCTTCCTGAGCGCCTTTCCCAGCCTCGAGTCGCTGGCGCGGGCGAGCGAGGAACGGGCGCTCTCGCTCTGGTCCGGCCTCGGCTACTACGGGCGAGCTCGGGCGTTGCACCGCGCGGCACGCACGCTCTGCGCCTCGGACGAGCGGGCCTTCCCGCGTGCGCGCGAGGCGGCGCTGCGCTTGCCCGGCGTGGGCGCCTACACGGCTGCGGCGGTGCTCTCGATCTCCTACGACGAGCCGCTCGCCGCGGTCGATGGCAACGTCGTGCGCGTCTTGTCACGGCTCGAGCGACTCGGCCTGCCCGACGCGCGCGGCGAGCCGCACGCCGGCCTCGCCGCGCGGCTGCTCGATCGCGCGCGGCCCGGCGACTGGAACCAGGCACTGATGGAGCTCGGCCAGACCGTGTGCCTGCCGCGCGCGCCGCGCTGTGGCGCCTGCCCGCTGGCCGGATGGTGCCGGGCCCTGGCCAGCGGAACGATCGCCCGGCATCCGCCGCCGCGCCGGCGCGCCACCGTCGAGCGCCGTGACCTCACGCTGCTCGTGCTGCGCGATCGCAGCGGACGGCTCCTGCTCGAGCGCGGCGGCTTCGCCCATCTCGCCCACCTCTGGCTGCCGCCGGTCCATATCGACGCCTCCCACAGCACCTCGAGCTCCGTGCGGTCCGCCGCTCTCGCTTCGCGGGCGGGCGTCATGCGGCGCGTCCGGCCAGCCGGCTCGTTCGACCACGCCATCCTGCACCGCCGCTTCGCCGTGCAGGTGATCGAAGCCGTGGTCGCCGCCAGCACGCTCGACCGGCTCGCGCGTCCGACGCACTGGGGCGCCGCGGGTGTACCGCGGCACGTCGAGCGCCGGGCCTTCACCCGCGCCGAGCTCGCCTCGATCGGCCGCTCGTCCCTCTTGACCAAGTCGCTGGCGCTGGTCGAGGGTGGTCCGGCGACGACGGAGGCGCCGCGCCACCGCAAACGGCGCAGCGCCGACGTGGCAGCCAGGGGCGCGAGATGAGTCGCGCACGCACGGACCGGCTCCTGGGCATCGACCTCGGCGGCACCAAGATCGAGGGCGTGGTGCTCGACGCCGAGCACCGCATCCTGCTGCGCCGCCGCATCGCGACCGAGCAGGAAGGTGGCTACGCGCACATCCTCGAGCGCGTCGCCGGGCTGGTGGCCGGGCTGCGCGAGCACGCACCGGGCATCACGCGCGTAGGCATCGGCACGCCGGGCGCGCTCTCGGCGCGCGATGCCACGATGAAGAACTCGAACACCGTCTGCCTGAATGGACGCCCGCTGCACGCGGACCTCGAGACCCGGCTCGGCCTCGAGGTGGTTCTGGAGAACGACGCCAACTGCTTCGCGCTCGCCGAGGCCCTGTCCGGCAGCGGGCGCGGCCACGAGCTGGTGTTCGGCGTGATCCTCGGCACCGGCTGCGGCGGCGGCATCGTCTGGCGTGGCGAGCCGTGGGCCGGACCGCAGCACATCGCCGGCGAGTGGGGCCACCACTCGATCGATCCCTCGGGGCCGGCCTGCTACTGCGGCCAGCGCGGCTGCGTCGAGACGCTGCTCGCCGGTCCCGCCCTGGAGCGGGCGTACCGCGAGGCCTGTGCGGCGGCACCGGCGGAGCCGCCGGCTCGTGCGGCGGCGTCGCCCGGCGCCGCGCAGATCGCGGCGCTTGCCGCGGCCGGCGACCCGATCTCCAACCGCGTACTCGACCGCTACGTCGAGCACTTCGGCCGTGCGCTCGCCAACGTGATCTCGATCCTCGACCCGTCGGTGGTGGTCCTGGGCGGCGGTATGTCCAAC
>CAZGUU010000385.1:0-4690 GCA_964529315.1 uncultured Enterobacteriaceae bacterium | reverse complement strand
CGGCGCCGGCGGCGGCGCAGCGACTGCGCGCGGCGGTGCCGGCAGATCGCGACGTGCTGGTCGAGTTCGCCCGCGCCATGGCGGCGGAGACCGAGGACAAGTCGCTCGACCTGGCGACGCTGCGCGCCGGCACGGAGTCGCTGCTCGCCGACCCCGCGCGCGGCCGCGTCTACGTCATCGAGGACGCCGGCGCGGTGGCCGCGTCGCTGATGCTGACGGTCGAGTGGAGCGAGTGGCGCAACGGCTGGTTCTGGTGGATCCAGAGCGTCTACGTCCACCCGGACCACCGCCGCCGCGGCTTCTACCGCCGCCTGCACGAGCACGTCCGCACCCTCGCCGCCGCCGACCCCGAGGTGTGCGGCCTGCGCCTCTACGTCGAGCGCGAGAACCACGCCGCCCAGGAGACCTACCGCGCCATCGGCATGGCCCAGACCGAGTATCTCCTGTTCGAGGAGGGGACGCGCTGACCGGCGCGCGCTCGGCGATCCCGGCACCGTCACGCTGCCGCGCGATCTCCTCCCGAGCCGATCGCCCACCCGCTCGCATGCCCGGCGAGCTCGCACGCGGTCGCGTCGCCGCGCCAGACGGGCTCCGGCGAGGCGTTACGCAGGAGAAGGGGTGTCGCGGGTCCGCTCGAACCGGAAGGTGCAGACGTCGTCCCCGCCGGAGATCGTTCGTTCCCGTCGCAAGCCCCATCCGAAGCGCCGGCCCACGGCGAAGTCGACGGTGCAGATCATCGGCAGGCAGTCGGGCTCGCCCACCTCGTCGCAGAACTTCTTGATGGCGCACTCGTGGAAGTCGAGCCCCCAGTCGTTCTCCGCGTCGGCCTCCACGTAGTCGAAGACGAAGAACTCGGGGCGCCTTTTCTTGCGCGAGAGCTTCGCCTGGGCGCGCATGTAGAGCGCCATCGGCAAGGAGTGCGTCGCACGGCGAAGGAGCGACGCGATCCACGGAGGAAAGGAGTCGGCGATGGCCTCGTAGGCCGCGTACATGATCCGCGCGCACTCGTCGTTGCCGAGGCCCGCGGCTCGCAGAGCTCTGTAGCGCGCCACGGACATGACGCCGATCAGCGCTTCCCACGTGGAGTAGTTCCGGAGTGGGCCGATGTCGCCGATGCTCGGGATGAGCGCGATGAACTCGTCGCGCTCCCGCTCGAGGGCGGCCTCCGCGCGGTCCCGACCGAGCGCCTCCACGAGGGCGCTCCGCGACTGCCTCACCTGCCAGTCGAACACGTACAGGAGCATCCGACTGCGTTTCTCGTATCGGCCGGTCATGGGACCTCCGGATCGGGATCGAGGGTAGTCTCCCTCTGCCCGGGGCGCCAGGTCGCTCGCGGTCGTGCACCATCCTCGACTTCGGAGCTCAACACCACGCGCCCCGGGCGCGTGGAGATCGGCGGAGTGTAGCCACCACCAAGCACCGATCTTGGGTAATGCACCTCTTCAGTGGCTCCGACCGCCGAATCTCCGCCGGCTCGCGAGCGCATGCAACGACCGTATGCGGCGACACCACGCGGCACCGGTGATCACCCATCCCTGCGGCCGCGACGGATGTCCGCCACGAGCGCCGCATCGGATCGCACCGCAACGGTTTCTCGCCGGCTTTCGAGATCGCTCGGACTCACGAGGACCGCCGCGGCCCGGCCGTTGCGCGTGATCACGATCTCTTCGTCGTGCCCCTCGACCGCGTCGAGGAGACTGCTGAGCTTTGCCTTGGCCTCGGAGAGCGGGATGGTCTTCATCGCGGTGCTTCTCCATTGGTCAGAATCGTGACCTACGCTAGGCCCGGCACCCCACCGTTTCAATCGCTCGTCGCGGACGGCGGGCACGGCGGACCATTTCGCGATCCGAAGTGCAGGCGCGAATGTAGCCCCGACCGGCGATCACTTTGGCGAGGTTCGCGGGACCTCTCGAGACACGCCGCGCGGCCGGGCGGAGATCGGCCACAGAGAGATGGCATGGATCGAGCCGACGACGAAGACGTCCAGCCCGGCGATCTCGTGGTCGTGATGGCCGAGCCCGGCGTCGTCTACTCGAACGTCCCCCCGGTCGCGGTGAACGAGAACGACGTCCCGTTCTTCTTGTTGCCGCCGTCGTCGACGTTGTCGGCCGCAATCACGTACTCGCTGGCGCCGTTCTGCTCGGCCTTGTTGCTGTCGAGAACGTTTCCGGACGAGGTGACGTCGAACCCCAAGCCGTCGTTCCCGCTCGACGTGTTGCCCTTGAACGCGGCCGTCGGTCCCTCGATCTCGAAGCCCGTGCCGGCGTTGCCCTCGGCGACGTTCGTGTCGAGCTGGTTCCCGGTTCCGCCGACGACGTAGCCGGCGAGCGCATTGCCGAGACGAGATGCGTTCGGGTCGTTGTGTGGGGCGCCGGCGTTGTTGCCTTCGAGCAGGTTGTCGCTGCCGAGGATCAGGAAGCCGTTTTGGAGGTTCTCCTCGGTGCGGTTCGCCTCGAGCCGGTTCGCGCTTCCGATCACGGTCATGCCGTTCGCCGCGTTCGCCTTGATCGAGTTGCTGTCGAACACGCTGCCCGAGCTCGTGTCGAGGACGAGGATGCCGTCGCCCGCGACCGGGGGCTGGGCTCGCGGCCGCCCGACGTTGCCCCGAACCACGTTGCCCACGAGGAGGTGCTTCTCGCCGTCGACGACGATCCCGACGACGTTCTCGTCGATCTCGGGATTGTTCGCGACCCGCACGGTGCGCCCGTTTCCGTCGGTGTCCGCTCCGCCGAGCACGATCCCGAATCCGGACGAGAGCGGAGCCTGGCTGCTGATGCTCTGCGGCTCCGAGCGGATGATCCGCGAGCTCGTCACGAGGGAGCCGTCCCCCGACAGGGCCAGTCCGACGCCGTTGCGATCGGCCGTCACCTCCGAGATACGGGTGCGGCGCGAGCTCGACCGCACACCCGCCTCGATGTTGCGGAAGAACGTGCTGCGCAGCACCTTGATACCCTGGTTGTCGCCCGAGTCGGCGACCCCGATGCCGAAGCTCTGGATCTTGCGGAAGCCGGTGATCGTCACGCGCCGCACGCCGGGCGCGACGAGCACGCCGGCGCCCGTGCGGAGCGCACGCCGGCCCGGGCCGGTGATCGACCGGGTCTGGCTTCGGCCGTTGATCGTCACGCCGTTGCGGGCGACGACGATCCCGTTCGTCGCCGCGTCGACGTTCACGCAGCTCAGGTCGGTGTCGAAGCTCAGCTTGCGGTCGCTTCCGAAGAACGCCGCATCGAGGACCTGGCCGCAGGAGACCTGCTTCCTCGTGAGGCTCGGCTCGAGCGTCACGTCGGCGGGAACGGTCGGGATCACCACTCCGGGGAGCTGCGTGCGGCAGCTCGAGTGGAACATCTCGAGGTTGATCTCCTGCGCCTGGGCCGCGAGCCGCTCGCCGAGCGCGGCGGCGAGATCGGCGGCGGTGTCGGCGCCGAGTGGGCAGCCGAGGCTTCGCACCTCGGCGTCGCTGCACTCGTTGACGATCGCCTCCATGTCCTGATCGACGCCCGTCTTCTGCTCGATGCAGTCGATCACGTCGTTCGCTGCGGGCTCGCCGTCGTCCTCGTCTACGCAGGCGTCGCTGCTCGCGAGATTCACCTTCTCGCAGCTGAAGAAGCACTGGTTCGTCTCGCCCGTCTTGTTCTCGGCGAGCGTCGCGGTCTCGACCGCGCAGTCTTTCGCGCCGTTCGACACCTTCACCGCCGGGCGGCTGCAGCCCGCGTACTCCGTCCGGAAGACGTCCTTGACGAGCTCGTAGGCGCGTCCCCGCAGGGTGCCCGGGAGACAATCCGCGTCGTCGTCGCAGGCGCGCTGTCGCTCGTTCGAGCAGACCTGCGGCGGCAGCCCCTCCTCGTCCGACGGCTGGCACGTGCCGCCCATCACCCGGTCGAGGAAGAGATCGACGTTTCGCGACTCGAGCGGGCAGAGCGCCCTGCCCTCGTCGCGGCCGTCCTCCTCGCCCCAGCAACGATCGTTCCGGTCGTCGGGGTTCGTCTCGGGGCTCGACTCGCGGACCTCGAGCTCGAGCTCCTGGTTGCTGTTCGCGAGCTTCGCGATGACGGTCGAGTTCGTGAGGCACTCGGTCGAGAGGTTCTGCGAGGAGATCCGGTTCAGCTCGCACGCGGCGAGGTCGTGGGTGACGTCCTCGATGTACTCGCGGACGTGCCGGACGAGCTGATCGGCACAACTGTACAGCGGGTGCCCGACCTGCGCCGAGACCTCGCCCGCCCACACGAGAGTCGCTACAGCGACGAGCGTTGCGATCCGCCTGCTCACAGCCTGCATCACCGGGAACGGTTCCTCTGAAGACGACCGGCGCGCAGCATCAGGCAAGCGGTGGACGAACGGGTGGGGTGAAAAGCCGCTGCGGCAGCGCGCTGCCAAGCAAGGACGATGCCCCCGGGACCGCTGGATCGCCAGGGGTTTTCTTGCGTCTCGACCTTGCAGCTTCGCAAGATCCGCGGTCGCGCCAGCTTTCCCGGCCCCCGCCGCGCCGGGAGGCAGCCGTGAGCGGCCACTGCGCCCCAGCGGGCGCCCCCGCAGACCCTAGCGCGCAAACGCGGCTACGACCCCGCCATCGACCGGCAACGTGGCCCCGGTCGTCGGCATCTGCGGGCCCGAACGCCACGGCTGGGTCCTACTACAGCGGCCGATCTGCCGGCTGCGGCTTGCCTTTCGGCCCGGCGGGCCCTGCGTCGTA
>CAZGUU010000384.1:0-4692 GCA_964529315.1 uncultured Enterobacteriaceae bacterium | reverse complement strand
CACGCGGCGGGATGCGCCGCGCCATCGCCGCGCGCGTCCTCGCCCTCGCCCGTGCGCACCAGCGCCGTGCGCACGCGGGTCGCATCGTGCACGAAGCGGTAGCGCAGACGGCCGTGATCACACATCCAGGTGTCGTTCACCGCGTCGTTGCGTCGCGGCAGCAGCCGCTGGATCTCGTTGCGGAACACGCCGAGCTTGACGTTGCACCCGTTGGCGCAGCTCGGGCACACGCTCTCGGTCTCGGCGAGGAACCACACCCGGCGCTTGTGGTGGAAGTCCGCCGAGAGCAGCGCGCCGACCGGGCAGACGTCGGCGGTGTTGATCGAGTAGTCGTTGTCGAGCGGCCGGTCGGCCAGGGCCCCGATCCGCGAGCGGTCGCCGGCGCCGAACACGCGTAGCTCGTCGCTGTGCGTGATCTCCTTGGTGAAGCGCACGCAGCGCCGGCACAGGATGCAGCGCTCCTGGTCGAAGAGCACGCGCGGGCCGATGGGGAAGCGCTTGACTCCCTTGCGTCGCGGCGCGGTGGTGCGCGACTCCGCGCGGCCGAAGCCGACGCTGTAGTCCTGCAGCCAGCACTCGCCCGCCTGGTCGCAGATCGGGCAGTCGAGCGGGTGGTTGAGCAGCAGCAGCTCCATCACGCCGCGGCGCGCCTCGGCGACCTCCTCGCAGCGGGTGTCGACGACCATGCCCTCGGCGACCGGCGTATTGCACGCGATCGCCAGCTTGGGCGCCCGCTCGATCTTCACCTGGCACATCCGGCAGCTTCCGTCAATCGAAAGCTTCGGATGGTAGCAGTAGTGGGGGATCTCGATGCCGTTGTCCAGCGCCACCTGGAGCAGCACCTGGCCGGCCTCGGCGACGATCTCACGTCCGTCGATGGTCAGCCGCACCGGCTTCTGGAATCGGCTCTCGCCGGGCGCCGCATCACTCATCGTGGACCTGCACGGTGCCGGGGACCGTCGGGGCGGGCTTGCGGGCGACGAAGTCGAGCGCAGGCTGCGAGCCGTGGATGTTCTCCACCGGGCGGCCGGGGCGCTCGCGGGTGATCCGCTCCTGCAGCTTGAGCAGGCCGTCGATCACCGCCTCGGGCCGTGGCGGGCAGCCCGGGACGTAGATGTCGACGGGGATGATCGTGTCGATCCCCTGGACGACGGCGTAGTTGTCGTAGGGGCCGCCGGTGTTCGTGCAGTTGCCGAACGACAGGACCCACTTCGGGTCCGCCATCTGCTCCCACACGCGGCGCAGGATCGGCGCCTGGCGATGGGTGATCGTGCCGACCACGAGCAGCAGGTCCGACTGGCGTGGCGTGAAGCGCGGCAGGGTCATGCCGAAGCGATCGGTGTCGTAGCGCGGGCCGGTCACCGACATGTACTCCATGCCGCAGCAGGCGGTCACGAAGGGGTACTGGAAGAACGCGAACTTGCGCGCCCAGGCGAGCGCGTCCTCGATCTTCGAGGTGAAGAAGGAATCCCTCAGGTCCGCCCCGCCGGGGCGCCCTTCGGGGTGCAGGAACTGCTCTCGGCTCTCGATCGCCATCCAAGACCTCGCTCGCGCCACGCCGGCCCTGGCCGTCGCGTAGCGGTCGCCCTCTGGCCACTCAACCTAGCGACGGCAAGGCGGCGGCACCAGTGCGCCGCGGCGCAAAGCAGCCCATCCGGCGCTCCTCAGACCCGGAAGCCGGCGTTGGGCGTGAAGGCGACGATCACCCCCGGCCCGCCGGCCCCCTTGGCCGGGTCCCGGCTGGCCTCGCAACCCAGCTCGCAGGGCTGGTTGTCGACGCACGCCTGGCAGCAGAACACGACGCTGCCGCGCCGGATGCCCCGGTCGACGGCGAGCGGGCAGCCGCACTTTGGACAGGTCAGGTTGGCCATCGGTGGTTCCTCCGCCTCGATCCCATGCCCGCCGCCTCGCGCACCGACCGCTGGGGTCGCCGGGGAGATCCCGCTCATCCCCCGCGGGCGGGCGGTGAGCCTCCCGCCTGCTACGGGTCAGGGGCCGCGTCCGCCGCGGGGAAGTTGACCAGTAGCACGCGTCGGCCCTCGGTCGCGAGGATCCGCGGCGCGGGCTCGAGAGTCGCGAGCTGCTCGACGTAACGGCGGTCGGTCGCCACGAACACCTTCTTTCCCGAGCGCCACTCCGAGGCCAGGCGCTCGGGGTCGGTCCAGAAGTACTCCGCCCGATCGGGCGCCCAGCCGGCCCCGGCGTCGATCTCGTTGAACTTGCCCGCGGGATCGAGCTGGGTCACCCGCCCGCCGGTGTAGAAGGAGAGGCTCTGCATCAAGCGGCGATAGGCGACCACGCGATACGCCGCGCCGTCGGCGGTCTCGCGGTCGATCGCCGCGGCCAGGCCGCGGCTGCTCTTGGCCACCGCCCGACCACCCACGGCGCCGAGCAGAGCGCCCCCAAGGCCCACGACCAGCAAGGCCAGAGCCACGGCAGCGCTGCGTCGCTGCGCGTCGAGCTCGCGCAGGCACAGCAGACCGGCCGGCAACAGGGCGAGCCCTCCCCATGCCGCCGCCCCGGCGATGGCGCGCAGTGCCGCCGGTTCGACGTCGAACCGTGGCGCCGCCACCCCGGCCAGCAGCAGGCCAAGTGGGCCCACGACCAGGCAGAGGCCACCCAGCGCGACCAGCAGCCAGGCCGCGGCGCGCAGCGGGGCGCGCAGTGCTGCGCGGTCGTCGATCAGGCGGTCGATCCAGCCCCCGGCGAGCAGGGCGAGCGGCGGCAGCGCCGGCAGGACGTAAGGGGCGAGCTTGGAGCTCGCCGCCGAGAAGAATGCGAAGACCACCGCCGCCCACAGGCCGAGCAGCAGGCGTGCGTCGCCGGCCAGCGAGCCGAAGGCGGCCCGCCCGGCGGCGCTCGCCGCCAGGACGGCCGCGAGCAGGGTCCACGGTAGCGGCCCGCCGAGCAGCACGGGCACGTAGTAGAGCGGCCCCTCGGGGTGCCCGACGCGATCCGTGGCGAAGCGCTGGAGGTGCTCGCGGACGAAGAAGAACTCCGGGAACTCCGGGTTGCGCAGCGAGACCAGCACGAACCAGGGCAGCGCGATCGCGGCGAAGGCGGCGATCGGCGCCGGGCGCAGCAGGGCACGCAGCGTGGCCAGGTCGCGGCGCAGGGCCAGGAAGGCCACGGCGATCGCACCCGGCAAGACGAGCGCCACCGGCCCCTTGGCCAGGACGCCGAGCGCTGCGGCCGCCGCCACCTCGACCGTCCACGGCCCCTTGCGCTGGGCCCGGTGCGCCGCCCACAGGGCCGCCAGCGTTGCGGTCGTGCAGGCGGTGAGCAGCATATCGATCACCAGAACCTGCGAGAGGACGAAGAACAGCGGGCTGGTGGCCAGGAGCGCACCGCCGATCAGAGCGGCCCGCCGGCCGAGCATCGCGCAGCCCAGCGCGTAGGTCACCAGCAGGGTGGCGATCCCGGCCAGCGCCGGCACCAGGCGCGCCGCGCCCTCGCTCTGCCCCAGCAAGACGAACGACGACCCCACGAGCCAGTAGAGCAGCGGCGGCTTCTCGAAGTACTTGACGTAGTTCAGCCGCGGGGTCACCCAGTCTCCCGACTCGATCATCTCGCGCGGGATCTCCGCGTAGCGACCCTCGTCGGGATCCTGCAGGACGAAGCCGCCCAGCCGTCCGAGGTAGAGGGCGCAGACCAGCGCCAAGCCGACCCAGGCGCACGAGCGCAGCCGCGTATCGCTCACCGGCACACCCTCGTGTCGCAGGCAGCCACGGGCGCGCTCGCCGGCGGAGATGCCTCGCTGCCGAGCGCCGGCGCCGTCACGGCGTCACCATCTGGCAAGCGACCGTGCCGCCCCGGCCGGGCAGCCGTCCCGGGGCCACGCGTGCCACCGGCAGCCCGTCGTTTCGCGGCAGGGTGGTGGCGAGCTCGCCGAGCGTATGCACGGGCATCCGGTCGCGCACCACCTGGAGCAGCGCATCGAGGTGCTCCAGGCAAGGGCCGCCCTCGATCTCGGTGTGCACGGTGTGCAGGTTCATGCGGCGCGCCTCGAGCCGCCGGGCGTAGGCGTGGGTCAGCTCGCTCGCGGTGTGCCCCTCGAGGCCGAGCAGCTCGTCGAGCGTCGGCAAGGTGGTCGGCAGCTCGGGCACGCGAGCCAGGTAGTCGTCGACCTGCGGCCGGTAGGGTGACTCGCCGCGCGTGTCGCTGTGGTAGGCGAAGTCGAGCGTATCGATCGTGCGCAGGCTGTGCGCCGAGCACTGCCAGCCAGGTGCGGCAAAGGCGTGCGGGCGGCGACCGAGGATCTGCTCGAACAGCTCGCTCGCCCGGCTCACCTCGCGGAGCACCTCGCCGTAGGACAGACGCTCCAGGCGGTCGTGCCAGCGCACGTGGTCGAAGCCGTGGATGCCGATCTCGTGCCCCGCGGCCTCGATCTCGAGCAGCCGCTCGGGCTGACGGGCGACGATCGGCACCGAGGGAAGCAGCGTGCCGCGCAGCATGGTGCGCAGCGGGTAGAGGCGCGGCGCCCGGCTGCGGATCATCTTGGCGAGAAAGCCGCGCTGGCGCAGCACGCGCAGGGCGGAGATCCCGGTGCGGTCGGGCCCCATGGCGACGAACCAGCTGGCCCGCACCCCGTGACGAGCAAAGAGCTCGAGCAGGCGGGGCGCCCCCTCGCGCAGGCCGATCTCCGTGTCGACGTCGACCTTGACCGCGAACACGCCCTCCCAGGGCCGCAGC
>CAZGUU010000383.1:0-4700 GCA_964529315.1 uncultured Enterobacteriaceae bacterium | reverse complement strand
GGCGGCAATCGCCCTGGCGGGCGCCACGCTGCTCGCGGCGCTCTCCGGCTGCGCCGCGCTCACGTCGCCTCGCGAGGCGATCGGCGACGCGGCGCTGCGCGGACCGGCGTCCGACGCCACGCCCGAGGGCCTGGGCCGGCTGGTCGCAGGGCGGCGAGCGGCGCTGCGCGGCCTGCGCGCCACGGGCAAGCTCCAGGTGACGATCGACGCACGGCGCGGCGACGCGATCCGGCGCAACCGCATGCGCGCCTCGCAGGCGATCCTCGTGCAGAGCCCGGCCTCGTTCCGCATCGAGGCGTTGTCCCCCTTCGGCACGGCCTATGCCGTGGTCAGCGACGGCGCCGAGCTGGTCGTGATGATCCCTGGCGAAGGGCTCCTCTACCGCGGCGCGGCGACCGCCGAGACGGTCGCCGTCGCGATCGGCGTGCTCGCCTCCCCGGGCGACGCAGCCGAGCTGCTGCTGGGCCTGCCGCCGGCCCCGCCGCTCGAGCTCCGCGACGCGTGGATCTCTCGCCCGGCCGGCGATGGCTCCGACGCGGGCAGCGGCGCCAGCGCCGCGACGGCCGACCCGGCCGCCGTGGCGGCGGGCGGCACCGCAGCGGCCGACGGCGACCTCGTGCAGCCCGAGATCCTGCTCCACGCAACCGTGCTCGGCGCACCGGAGCAGCTCGTGGTGATCGGCTTTGCCCCCGTGGCGGCGGCGGGCCACTCGCTCGTACCGGTGCTGTTCGAGCGCGTCACCGACGCCGGCGAGCTGGTCCTGCGCGCGCGCTTCGGTGCGTTCCGGGCCACGCAGGCCGGTCCGCTTGCGACACGGGTCGAGCTGCAGGCGCCGGACTCCCAGGCCGTGCTCACCTATGGCGACCTCGAGGTCAATCCAGAGATCTCTGGCGGCAGCTTCGCGGTGGTCACCCCGGCGGGCATGCGCGAGCTTCGACTGGACGTCCCCGAGGCAGCGGGCCGGAATCCGGCGTGAGGCAGGCCGCGTCACGGCGGCCCGCAGGCCGGGGCTCTGCGTGAGGCCGCGGCCCGGGCGGCGGCCGCGGGGAGGGATCGGCAGCGAGCCCGACCGGCGCGTGGCCTGCGGCCTCCTGGCCGCACTCCTGTGTACGGCCCTGCTCGGCTGCACACAGCGCGAGCCGGTGCGCGCCGGCAGCCGCGAGCGCGAGCGCCGCCTGGTGACGGCGACCGCGAGCGATCCCAAGACCTTCAACCCGATCCTGGTCACCGACCAGACCTCGAGCCTGGCGCTCGCCGAGATCTTCGAGGGGCTGGTGCGAACCGATCCCGCGACGACGCGCGTCGAGCCGCTGCTCGCCGAGCGCTGGGAGTGGGGTGACGACGGCCGCAGCTGCACCTTCCACCTGCGCCACGACGTGCGCTGGCAGGACGGCGCGCCGCTGACCGCGGACGACGTGGTGTTCACCTTCGACGCCGTGTTCTCGGACGCGGTGCCGAACAGCTCGAAGTTCACGCTCACGGTCGACGGCCAGCGCATCCGCACCGAGCGGCTCGACGACCATACGGTGCGCTTCCTCTTGCCACGCCCCTTTGCCCCGTTCCTGGCCGCGGTCGAGGTGCCGATCGTACCCCACCACCTGCTCGGCGACGCGCTCGCCCAGGGGAGCTTCGCGCGGCAATGGGGCATCGACACGCCGCCCGAGACGCTGGTCGGCACCGGGCCCTATCGGATGAAGCGCTACGTGCCGGCGCAGCTCATCGAGTACGAGCGCAACCCCCTCTACTGGCAGCGCGACGCCGCGGGACGCCCGCTGCCCCACCTCGACGGCCGCGTGACGCTGATCGTCCCCGAGCAGAACGCGATCAGCCTGCGCTTCCTCTCCGGCCAGACGCACTACTACAACCCACGCCCCGAGGAGATCGCCGACCTCGAGGACCGCGCCGGCGCACTCGGCATCGAGGTGCGCGAGATCGGCGCCGACCCCGGCAACCTGTTCGTGGCCTTCAACCGCAACCCACGCCGCTTCGCGGCGGCGGCCGCCAGCGGCGTGGCGCGCCCGGCGCAGGCGAGCGAGGCCGCGGGCGAAGATCCGTCCGTCGTCGACCCGCGCCTGCGTTGGTTCACCGACCGCCGCTTCCTGCTCGCGCTGGCCCACGCGATCGACAAGCGGGGCATGATCGAGACGATCTTCTACGGCTTCGGCACGCCGGCGGTCGCCTACATCGCGCCCGAGAACCGGCTCTTCCACGATCCCGACCTCCGCGACTACGCGTACGACCTCGACCTGGCCGCGCGGATTCTCGAGGAGGCCGGCTATCGCGACCGCGACGGCGACGGCTGGCGCGAGGACGCATCCGGCCACCGCGTCGAGTTCGGCCTCTCGACCAATGCCGGCAACTCGCTGCGCGAGCGCATGTGCGCCATCCTGCGCGAGGACTGGACACGCCTGGGCATCAAGCTCAACTACCGGCCGGTCACCTTCCAATCGCTGGTCGAGCGCCTCAACGTGACCTACGACTGGGACGCGGTCCTGATCGGCTTCACCGGCTCGATCGAGCCGAACAACGGCGCCAACTTCCTGCGCTCGAGCGGCAACCTGCACCTGTGGAACCCCTCGCAGGAGACCCCGGCGACTGCGTGGGAGGCCGAGATCGACCGCCTGCTCGACGCCGGCAGCGCCGAGCTCGACCCCGAGAAACGGGCGCGCTTCTACTGGCGCATCCAGGAGATCCTGCACGAGGAGCTGCCGTTCCTCGAGACCGTGCGGCAGAAGATCGCCATCGCCTACAGCGACTCGCTGCGCCACTTCGAGCCCACGGTCTGGGGCTTCGTGGCGCCCGAGCGAATCGACGTCGCGGTGCCCTGAGATGCCGTGACCTCCATCGAGGGCAAATCACGCTGTAGCGGGGGCCTGAGCGTGCAGCTTCGGCGTGAAGGATTCGCCATCCTTGGCGACGCTGTAGACGGCAGCAAGGAGCTTGCGCATCGCGGTGACGAGGTCGACAACCGCCTGGGCGGTCTGCCGCGGAGCCGCACCGGAGCGGCTTCCGCAGCGCGGTACGAGGTGGTAACCGCTGGGAGGCCATGCCTCGCATCCGCTGGCTGCAGACCTCGGACGTCCACCTGCGTGCCGACCGCCCCGAGCGCCGCCGCGCCCTCGACCTGGTGTTCGACGCCGTGACCGCACGGGCGGCGGACGCGCTGCTCGTCGCCGGCGACCTCTTCGACCGGGCCGCCGACGTCGCAACGGAGCGCGAGGCGCTGCGCGAGCGCATCGAGAGCATCGCGCCACGCCCCGTCGTGCTGGTCCCGGGCAACCACGATGCCGGGGCCTACGGCGAGGCAGCCGACTTCGGCGCCAACGCGGTCGTGCTCGCCGGCCGGCCGTACACGCGCGCCCACGTCTGCGGCGCCGAGCTGGTCGGCCTGCCGCACCAGCAGGGGCGTACGGCGGCCGAGTGCCTGACGGGGCTGGCCTGCGAGCCGCGACACACGGTGCTGATCGGCCACGCAACGCTGGCCGATGCCGCGGCGGGCGCGTTCTGCGGCGAGGGCGAGGACGGTGCCCACATGCCGATCCAGGCGCAGGACGTGCTGCGCCGGTTCGCCTACGCGGCGCTCGGCCACGTCCACTGCGGGCACGGGCTGGTGCGCCGCGAGGGCGAGCGTCTGATCGGCTACGCCGGGTCGCCGGTCGCAACCAGCCGCAACGAGCTCGGGCCGCGCTGCGTGCTCGCCGTCGACTTCCAGCCGGGCGTCGGCGTCCTCTCGCACGAGCTGATCCCGTTGGCGACGCCGAGCTTCGAGCGCGTCCAAGCGTCGTGCACTCCGGGCGCGGAGGAGGAGGCGATCGCACGGCTGGCGCGTGGGGCTGCGGCGCTGCGCCGTCCGGGGGCTCGGGTTCTGGCGCAGCTCACCGGGGTCTCCACGCTCTCCGAGGCGAAGCTGCGCGAGGCCGCGGCGCGCGAGCTGGCCCGCGCCTTTGGCCTGCCGACGATCGAGGTGGAGGACGCCGCTGCCAGCTCCGCCGACGCCGGGGCGACGCTGCCGCCGATCCTCGATCTGCAGGTGACGAGCTTCGCGGCGCTCGGCCAGACGCCGGTGGTCGCCGAGTTCGTCGCCCGCCTGGAGGCCTGCGCCACCGCCGAGGGCCACGCCGAGCCGCGCCTGCTGGAGGCCGCGCAGCGCCTGGGCCTGGGCGCCTTCCTCGAGTCGCTGCCGTGAGCGTGCGCCTGGCGCGCCTGTCGATCCGGGACTTCGGGCCGCTGCGCGATCTGCTGCTCGAGCCGGGCGACGTCACGCTGGTCTACGGCGCGAACGAGGCGGGCAAAACCTCGTGCGTCGACGCGCTGGTCCGCGCGCTGCGCGAGCGCGTCCAGCCAGGCAACCGCAGGCTGCTCGACCACCTGCGCGACGGCCCGGGCTTCCGCGGCGAGGTCGAGCTGGTGCTCTCCCCCGAGGACGGTGGCGCGCTCGTCGGCCTGCTGCGCGAGCACCCCTCGCTGGCCAGGCTGTTCCTGGTGCGCGACGGCGATGCATCGCTCGAGACCGGCCGCAGCTGGCTCGGCTCGATCCGCGGACGATTGCTCGGCATCGATCTCGCTCGGGTGGCCGAGCGGGTACGCGCGGCGGCGCAGCTCACGCCGAGTGGTGCGCTGCGCGAAGCGCGGGCCGACGAGCGCCAGCGCCTGGCCGAGCGCCTGGCGCGCGTCGATGCCTTCCTCGCCGATCTGCCGGC
>CAZGUU010000382.1:2352-4717 GCA_964529315.1 uncultured Enterobacteriaceae bacterium | reverse complement strand
GTCGCGATCTGCGCCGGCCGGGTCGCCGGAGCGGGCATCTCGGGTGCGCGCGCTGGCTCGGGTGCGGGCGGGCTGCCGGGGGGCATGGGCTCTTTCCTGCTCGGTGCGCTCGTGCAGGTCAACCGGCGCGCTCGTGGCCACGCTGGCCGTGGCGACCCCCGCCGTCACGCGAGCCTGGTCCGCTCGCCTCGACTTCCCCAGCGCGGCCAGCCACGGCGCCGCTCGTCGGGATGGCGGCCGAGTCGGCGGCGGGTCGGGCGTTGCCGCGCGGCTCGAGGCTGGGTCGGACCCAGCCCGCCGTCTGACCGTCGTCGGCGCTGCCAGCCGGGGCGTGGATGCGCAGCACGAGCGTCGCGGGCCGGCCGTCGAGGGGGAAGCGCTGCCGCGGCCAGGGACGCTCGGCCACGTAAGCCTGCGGGTCGCGCCGGTCGAGCAGCAGCGGCTCTCGCCGCCCGTCGCGCTCGAGCCAAGCCTCGAAGGTGAGCGGCAGGGAGCCCTCGGCGACCCAGCGGTCGGGATTCATGCCGTACGAGAGCTCCAGATCGACGGGGGGTGAGGCGGGCAGGGGCAGGCGCAGCTCGCTCACCCCGCCCGGTGTCAAGCGGGTGGCCAGGACGCGCTCGAAGGGCCAGACCGAGGCGCGCACCAGATCCTGCGGTGGCACTTCGCGCGCCACCTCGCCCGCCACGCTTCGGGCCTGCAGGCCCGGGCTGGATTCGTCGAGCAGCAGCGTCCCCGGCGGCGAGACGGGGCGCCGCTCGAGGCGCGCGAACGCGATGCCCCAACGCTCCTCGCCGAACAGCTCGGCGATGCGGAAGCGCTCGGCCAGGGCGGCGACGAGCTGCGGCGCGTTGCGCGCCAGCGTCCCGACCTGCGGCGTGCCGACCACCCCGTAGGCCACCGTGGCGACGCCCTGGCGGTCGATCGCCTCGAGCATCTCGCGATCGCGGCCTTCGAGGAGCTCGACGGGCCACACCAGCAGGAAGCGCGAGGCGGGCGGCCGGTCGGCGAGGAAGTAGAGCAGCGGGTGGTAGGGGAGGACGAGGATCGGCTCACCGTCGCGCGTCGCCGCGCGAAGCGAGCTCACGATGCCGCGCAGCACGCGGGCGTCGGCCGGCCGGGCGAGCACGTCGCCGCGCGCCAGGCCGAGCGGCTCGCTGGCGGCGGCGCGCAGATCGCGGATCAGCCCGAGGGTGGGCAGCAGCAGCAGGCCGAGCCCGGCCCAGGCCGCGACCAGGACGCCGCGGCGCGGGCCGCGGGAGCCGAGCACCACCCAGGCGCCCAGGCAGATCGTCGTCGGGAAGGCGAACGAGACGTGCATCCAGTCGAGCGGGCGGTTCAGGCCGGCGACCACCGCGAGGTCGAGCAGCAGGAGGAGCAGCGGGCCGCGCAGCTCCGGCCACGCGCCGCCCCGCGACGCGCTGCGAGCGCGCCGGGCCTCGCCCACCAGCCGTGCCACGGCCAGGAGAGGGACGACCCACGGCAGGTAGAGCAGCCCCTTCAGCACGACGTCGACCAGCGCAGTGTCGCGGTACAGCGCGCTGGCGAGCAGCGCGGGAAGGCGCAGCTCCGAGAGCAGGGGCGGCAGATAGTGGATCAGATCGGCGCGAAGCCCGGCGTCCTGGGAGAAGAGCGGCAGGATCCGGGGCAGGCCGACGTACCCAGTGAACCCCGAGCCGTGCAGTGGGGCGAGGACGCCCTGCAGCCAGAGGTCGCCGAGCGCGCCGCGTGCGGCGAGATGGCCGAGGATCGCCGCCAGCGGGAGCAGCGCGCTGGTCGAGAAGACCAGCAGCGGGAGCCAGGTGCGCGGCTCACGCAGCGAGCGCCCGCGCGCCGCGAGGTCGGCGAGCAGGAAGAGGGCCAGCGACACGGCCGCGGCCGCGTAGGTTTGCTTGGCGCAGACCGCCGCCCCGACGAGCAGCCCCGCGGCCGACAGGCGCGTGCGGCTCCGGGCGGCGCCGGGCGCCGCGAGCAGCCAGGCGGCGACGACCAGCGCCACCAGGCCGGGCTGCTGGTACCCGTAGACGTGCCACTGCGGGTAGGCCCAGACGGAGAGCAGGACGGTCGAAGCGCGGCGACGAGCAGGGCCGTCAAGCATACCGCCAGGCCCCGGGCGACGAGCAGCGAGGGGCCGAAGAGTCGCAGGGCCAGGCCGAGCAGCGCATAGCCGCCGGGCAGGGCGTAGCTCACCGCATCGCGGTAGACCGTGCCGCCGCGCGAGAGGAGCTCGGCCACCGTGGCGATGAAGCCCTCGTCGAGCAGGATGAAGCCGCGGTCGAAGTAGAGCAGGAGGCGGTCGGAGCCCATGGCCCCGACCCCCGCGTCCGACTCAAGCACGAGGCGCGCGGCGCCGCACTCTCAACGA
>CAZGUU010000382.1:0-2342 GCA_964529315.1 uncultured Enterobacteriaceae bacterium | reverse complement strand
GCGGCCGTGGCGGCGAGCGCCGCGGCCGCGAGCAGGTCGCGGCGCGCGGCGGCGCTCACTGCACGTAGCCGAGGGCGCGCAGCCGCTCGCGGGCGGAGCTATCGGGGATCGGCAGGATCACCGGCGTGGGCTCGGGCTGTGCGGTGGCGGGCCGCCACAGGCAGACCCGCACGCCCGCGTCGGGGGGGGGACAATCGGGTGTCGCCGCCGCCTCGAGCTCGGGTGCCGAGGCGACGAAGCTGCGCGTGGCATCCAGCGGCCGGCCCGTACCCAGCCAGACGACCTCGGGCGGGGCGGGGTGACCATCCACCGCCAGAAGGACGCGGATCGGATCGCTCTTGCCGCCGGCCGCGGCGAGCAGCAGCAGGCGGCGATCGAAGCGGAAGCCCCGGCCCCCGGCGTCCGTCTCTCCCCGGAGGAAGAGGATGCGGCCGTCGCTCGACAGGGAGACCCGGGTGTCGGGCGCGGCCGCCGTGCGGTCGATCGTCTCGAAGATGCCGTTCTCGGTAGTGCTCTTGAGCGTCAAGCGAAAGCGCGCCTTGCCCTGCTTGGGCCCGACGATGCGCATCTGCACGCCGTCGTGCAGCAGCTCCTCGCGCGCGGCATCGAGCCGGGTGCCCAGCGCGTCGGCCACCTCGGGCCGCGCCGCCAGGACGTCGGCCTTCTCGGCGGGATCGTGCTCCAGGTCGAAGAGCTGGCGGGTAGCCGTGTCGATCGTCTCGATGAGCTTGTGCTCCGGGGTGCGCAGGCCGTAGCGCGTCGGGAACTGACCCATGGTCGCCGTGGCGACCAACGGGTCGGCGGGCTCGCCGGGGTGCTCGATCGCCTCGGAGAGGCTCCGTCCAGTGAACCCCTCGGGGCGTGCGAAGCCCGCGCGCTCGACCAGGAACGGCGCGATGTCGATCGAGCGCACCTGGCGGTCGACCACCGTCCCGGCCCGCTCCGCGCCGGGCAGCCGTACGATCAGTGGTACGTGGAGCAGCTCGTCGTAGAGGCTCTGGCCGTGGAAGAAGCGGCCGTGGTCCCAGAGCTCCTCGCCGTGGTCGGCGCTGATCACGACCACGGTGCGGTCGAGGAGGCCACGCTCGCGCAGGTGGGCGAAGAGCCGGGCCAGCTGGTCGTCGATGTAGCGCAGGTTGCCGTCGTAGAGCGCCGCGACGTGGCGGCGGTCGCGCTCGTCGAGCTGGCCGCTGTTGGCCAGGTCGACGTCGCCGAAGGTGTCGGGGATGCGGCCCTGGTAGGCGGGGTCGGCGAAGCGTCGCGCGTACTCGGTCGGGGCGGCGTAGGGGGTGTGGATGTCGAGGAAGTGCATGTAGAGCGCAAAGCGCGTCCCGCGCTGGCGATCGACCCAGGCGATCGACTCGTCGACCATGCGCCGAGCCATCAGGTCGCCCGAGGTGGTCAGGTCGAACGGCACCGCCTTGCGCGCCAGCCAGAGCACCAGCCAGACGTTGTTCACGAAGGCGGCCGCCGGTACGCCGGCCTCGACCAGCGGCGAGACCCAGGTCTTCGACTCGGGCTTGGGGAAGACCGTCGAGGTGAAGATTTGGGGCAGCGAGGGCAGGGTCATCGGCGCGGCGGTGTAGGCGTGCGCGAAGCGGATGCCCTCGGCCGCGATCCGATCGATCGTGGGTGTCGTCGGGCGCTCGTAGCCGTAGGCGCCCACGCGGTCGGCGCGCAGGCAGTCGATGGTGATGAAGAGCAGGTTCTTCTCGTCGGGCGCCGCGGCGCGCAGCACGCGCGGCGTGGACCACAGCGCAGTGGTGGCGCCGGGCTGGCTCGGATCGTCCGCCTGGGCCACGGAGAAGGCGAGCGTGCCCGACTGGCCGGCGAGTGCGGAGAGGTCGATGCGCTCGTCGAACCACCGGCGGTCCTCCTGTCGGTCGCGCGGGTTGACGATGCGGTCGTGCAGCACGTGCTCGCCGCCGGCGTCGTCGGTGAACACCACCGAGAACCGGGTCGGCCCGGACTTGGGGATGAAGTCGACGCTGAAGATGCGCGACTGCAGCGCATAGCCGAAGTCGAGCGAGGCGCCCGCCGGGATCGTGATCGGATAGGCGACGCGCTGCGGAATGGGAACCGCCAGCACCCGGCGCTGCTGGGCGAAGTTGGAGATCGCGGTGACCCGATTGGAGGCCGGCGGCTGCGCGTCGGGTGCCGCGAGCGTGAGCAGGTCCCAGACCGGCGCGTCGCCCGGCCCGGCCGGTGCCGTGCTCGCCCGGACGAGGGGCGGGCCCGGGGCGATCGCGAGCAGGAGGACGGAGGCGGTGAACAGTGCGGCCGCGGCGCGGCACGCCGGCAGCCGGAGGAGGCGAGGCATCAAGGGAGGCTCCCTATCACTC
>CAZGUU010000381.1:0-4769 GCA_964529315.1 uncultured Enterobacteriaceae bacterium | reverse complement strand
TCTCGTTGGCCGCTTCGCCGTCGACGAGCGGGAACGGCAGGGCGCGCGAGGTGCCGAGCACGCGCAGCTCGGCGACGCGCAGCTCCACCTCGCCCGTGGCGAGCTCGAGGTTGACCGTCTCGGGCGGCCGGTGCGCGAGCTTGCCGCGCACCGCGATCACGAACTCGCCGCGCAGCGCGTGTGCGCGGCGGTGCGCCTCGGGGCTGTCGTCGGGGTCCAGCACCACTTGCACCACGCCGCTGCGGTCGCGCAGGTCGATGAAGACGATCCCACCGTGGTCGCGCCGCGTGTCCACCCAGCCCATCACCGTCATCTCGCGGCCCACATCGGCCGCCCGCGGGCTGCCGCAGTCCACGTCGCGCCGCCAGTCGCCGAGCGGGTCGACCCGAGCGCTCGTGCCCTCTTCCATCGTCACCTTCTCACCCCCACGGCGGCCAAGAGCTCGGCGCCCGTCAGATCGATGTCCACCGCCAGGCGCGCATCGCGCTTCTCGACCATGTCGCGCACCGTGGCGCGCCGCGCCGCCAGCTCCTCGTCGCCGAGGATCAGCACGCGCGATGCGCCGAGCCGCCCGGCCCGGCGCATCTGGCTCTTCAAGCTGCGGCCGCCGCCCAGCTCGACCCGCAAGCCGGCCAGGCGCAGCCGCCGCGCCACGCGCAGCGCCTCGGCCTCGCTCGAAGCGGCCAGTGGCGCGACGAAGACGTCGGGCGGCGCCTCGCGGGCCGGCTCCGCCTCCGCCTCCGCCGCTGCGGCGCCCATCGCCAGGGCGAGCCGCTCGACGCCGAAGGCGAAGCCGATTCCGGAGAGCCGCGGCCCGCCGAGCTGCGCGACCAGGCCGTCGTAGCGCCCACCGGCGCCGACCGCGCCCTGAGCTCCCAGGCCGGGCGCCGTCACCTCGAAGGTGGTGCGCACGTAGTAGTCCAGGCCGCGCACCAGCCTCGGCTCGACGTGGTAGGCCACCCCCTGTGCGTCGAGCAGCGAGCGGACCGCGGCGAAGTGGTCGCGGCACGGCGCGCAGAGGTGCTCGAGGAGCCGCGGCGCGTCCTCGGTCGCTGCGCGGCACCCCGGCTCCTTGCAGTCCAGGATGCGCAGCGGATTCTTGTCCAAGCGACGCCTGCAGCTCTCGCACAGCTGCTCGCGCCGCGCCTCGCCGAACTCGCGCAGCACATGGCGAAACGCGGGCCGGCAGGCCTCGTCGCCGAGCGAGCCCAGGTGCAGCGTCGCCCCCGCGATGTCGAGAGCCTCGAGCACGTCCCACAGGCAGCTCAGGACCTCCGCATCGGCCAGCGGATCCTCGCGTCCGATCAGCTCGGCGCCGACCTGGAAGAACTGCCGGTGGCGGCCCTTCTGCGGCCGCTCGTGGCGGAACATCGGGCCGACGTAGTACAGGCGCGCGACCTGGTCGCGTTGATCCAGGTGGTGCTCGACGAACGCCCGCACCAGCGGCGCCGTCCCCTCGGGGCGCAGGGTGAGCGAGCTGCCGTCCCGGTCGGGAAAGGTGTACATCTCCTTCTCGACGATGTCGGTCGTCTCGCCGATCGAGCGCGCGAACAGCTCGGTGCGCTCGACCAGCGGCAGGCGGATCTCGTCGAAGCCGTATCGCTCGAGGACCCCCGCGGCGGTCCGCTCGATGCGAGTGAGCAGGCGCGCCATGGCGGGCAGCGCGTCGCGAAAGCCCCTGACCGCCGAAACCGACATCGCCCAGCGAGATACCATGCCGCACCGCAAGGGCAATTGCGCGACTCAGCCCGAGCGCATGTGTCGCGCGCGCCCCGGAGCGGCCCGCCGCGCAGGCGCCGCGGCGTTGCCCGACGAGCCAGCGGCGCGTGGCACCCATCCGGCGATCAGGTCGCGTCGCCCCAGGCGGAGCGCAGGTGGCGCATCTGGGCGTGGTGCGTGAAATCGTATTGCAGCGGCGTGATGGTCACATAGCCGGCGCGCAACGCGCCCAGGTCGGTCTCGTCGCCCTGCTCCGGGCCGCGGCCGCCCTGGTCGGTCAGCCAGAAATAGCTCCGCCCGCGCGGGTCGGTGCGCCGGTCGTAGGCGTCGGTCCACGGCGCCGTGCTCTGCGGGACGACGCGCACCCCGCGCGGGTCGCCCCGGTCGCGCCGCGGGATGTTCACGTTGAGCACGGTGCCGGGCGCGATTCCGAGCTCGACGGCACGCACCACTCGGCGGCGCGCTCGAAGTCGAAGCCGCCGCCCGCCTCGAGCGAGATGGCCAGCGACGGGATGCCGATGAAGGCCGCCTCGACCGCCGCGGCGACCGTCCCGGAGTAGATCACGTCCACGCCGCGATTGGCGCCCGCGTTGATTCCCGAGACCACCAGGTCCGGCCGGGCACCGCACAGCTCGAGCACCCCGAGCTTGACGCAGTCGGCCGGGCTGCCGTCGACGCTCCAGCCGAAGAAGCGCCCCCCCATCGAGATGCGCTCGCAGATCAACGGGGCCATGAAGGTGATCGCGTGCGCAGCACCGCTCTGGCCTGACTCCGGCGCGACCACGTCGATCTCGCCGAGCGGCCGCAGGGCGTCGGCCAGCGCGTGGATCCCCGGGGCGAGGATGCCGTCGTCGTTGGTCACCAGGATCCGCATGCGCACGAGTCGTAGCGCTTGAGACAGCTCGGCGCGATCCTCTACATTGGCAGCATGGGAGCGGTCTCGATGCAGGACGATCCCGGGCAGGAGCGCTTTCCGATCTTGAGCGGTCACGCCTGGGCGCTGGGCTTCGATCTGCCCGCCGAGCGGATCGTCCCCGCGCAGCGGCGCGGCGTGCCGCACCCCGAGCGCTTCCTTCTCACGCCGGTCGACCCCACCTTCCCGCAGCGCGTGCGCGCCGGCGATCTGATCGCGGCCGGCGCGCTGGGCGCGGGCACGGTGGACGACTCGCCCATCCGCGCCCTGCGCGACGGCGGCGTCGCAGCATTGCTCGCCTGCTCGTTCGACGCGCGCTTCGCCGAGCTCGCCTTCGACCTGGGGCTGCTCGCCGTGGTCGTCGACGAGGCGCTCTCGATCCACACCGGCGAGAGCCTGCGCGTCGACCTCGAGGGCGCCCGGGTCGCCAACCTGAGCTCGGGCGATCACTACCCGATCCGCAACGCGAGCGACGCGTTGCTCGAGCGCTTCCGGGCGCGAGAGCGCTGAGCGCCGTGCTCGAAGCCGAGGTCAAGCTGGCGCTCGACGCCGCGCGATGGGAGCGTCTGACCGGTCGGCTGTGCGCCCTCGGCGCGACGCGCCTGGGCAGCCATCGGCAGGTCGACACCTACTTCGCGCATCCCGGGCGCGACTTCCGCTCGACCGACGAGGCGCTGCGCCTGCGCACCGAGGACGGCGTCCTGCGCGTCACCTACAAGGGACCCAA
Organism: uncultured Enterobacteriaceae bacterium; assembly: GCA_964529315.1. Lineage (GTDB taxonomy): Bacteria > Desulfobacterota > Binatia > UBA12015 > UBA12015 > CAZGUU01. Next base: position 1,410 of record CAZGUU010000381.1, on the reverse strand, counting down.
GCTCGATCCGCCACGCAAGACCCGCGAGGAGATCGAGTTCGCGCTCGACACCGACCTCGAAACGGCCTCACGGCTGCTCGAGCGCCTGGGCTTCCGCGCCGTTGCCCAGGTGAGCAAGCAGCGCCAGGAGTACCGCTTGGACGGCAGCGCACGGGTCACGGTCGGGCTCGACCGGGTCGACGATCTGGGCTGGTTCTGCGAGGTGGAGACCGCGGCGACGACCATCGTCGAAGGGCGCACGGTGCTGCGCTGCGCGCTCGACCAGCTCGAGCTCGGCGATCTGGCGCCGATCCCCGAGAGCTACCTCGAGCTGCTGCTCGCCGGGCGAGGCTGAGAGCGGTCACGAACTCGCTGCCCCCGGCAGGCGCAGCGGCGATCCCCGCCCGACGCGCCTAGCGCAGGACGCGGACCATCTCCAGAGCCTGCTGGCCCGCCGGGTAGTAGGAGGGCTCGGCCTCGCGCACCCCGTAGCCGGCGGCCTCGAAGAAGCGCCGCGCCACCGCGTTGGAGACCGCCGTGTGCAGGCGCAGCTCGCAGGCACCCCAGGCCCTGGCGAGCAGCTCGGCGCGCTCGAGGAGCACGCGCCCCACGCCCTCGCGGCGCGCCGCCGGCGCCACGGCGATCGCCACCAGCTCCGCCGATCGGGCGCGCAGGAAGCCCAGCCGCCGGTGTGGCGCCAGCATGGCGAAGCCGAGCCGTTGCCCATCGCGCTCGGCGACCAGCACGGCCAGGCCGGGGAAGTCGAGCCACTGGTCGATGATCCTCTCGTAGTCCCCGAAGTCCGCAAAGCAGCTCCTCGAGAGCTCGACGACATACGGGCGGTCGTCGCGCCTCCCGCCACGCAGGCGGACGGGCGCGCGTGCGGTCTGCGCGATCACCGGCCTGGCTTGTCCTCTCGACGGCCGGAGTTCAAGCATCGCGCCGCCCGTGGGTCGGCTCAGGCGAGGCGTCGGGCCGGTGCGCGCCCGCCGCGAGCCTACGACCCGACCCACGCCTCTCTCGGCTTGCACCGCGCGGCGCGGCCTGCTTGCCCCTCGGAGCGGTGGGCGACGCTCCCGGTGTACGAATCGACCGCTGGCTGCTCGCGGCGCGGCTGTTCAAGACACGCGGCCTGGCGCAGCAGGCGTGTGCCGGGGGCAAGGTGGAGCTGAACGGGGCTCGCGCCACGGCGCACAAGGCGGTGCGCATCGCCGACCGCGTGCGCGTGACCACGCCGCATGGCGGGCGCGAGCTCGTGGTGCTCGACCTCGGGGAACGCCGCCTGCCCGCCAGCGAGGCCGCGCTGCTGTACCAGGACCGCACGCCGCCCTCGGCGCGGCGGCCCGAGCCGAGCGGCGCCCAGGACCCGTGGCTGGCGCCCGCCGGCAGCGGGCGTCCGAGCAAGCGCGATCGTCGCCGCATCGACCGCCT
>CAZGUU010000380.1:0-4811 GCA_964529315.1 uncultured Enterobacteriaceae bacterium | reverse complement strand
TGCTCACGCCGCGCTTCCTGCGCAGCGCGACGGCGCCGCAGCCCGAGACGCGCCTGGTGAGGCTCGCCGAGCTGCGTGCCCACCTGCCCGCCGAGACGCCGGCGGTCGACGCGGCGACGCGCGCCGAGACGCTGCGCCGGCGCCGGGACGCGGTGTGGCGGCGCTTCCGCGACTGAGCCGCCCCCCGGAGCTCCCCGCGGATGCGGGCTGCGAGAGCTCGAAGAGGCTTCCGCGCGCGCCCGGCTCATGGCCGGCAGGCATCCTTTCGCCCGGCGGTGGATCCCTTACGCTGGGGGCGGGGGAGGGCCTGCGAAGCGCCATATTGGCATGACTTTCCGAAAGTACATCGGTATACCGGTTGACAAGCGCCGGCATGGCGCAGCAAGAACCCCGCGGGCGCTGGGGAGGGACGCGCGACGGCCCTGCACGGTCGGCGAGCCGCGGTGCGGGGGTCGAGCCGCGGCGCGACGCCCGCGCGACCGCGGAGGATGTCGAGGAAGCCGATGACGAGCGAGGTACACGAGAGAGGGGAAGGCGCGGCCGGGGCTCGCCCCGTGGTCGAGCCGACCGGCCTGGGCGCAGAGGAGGTCTCGTGACGGCTTTCGCGGGAGAGGCCCGCATGCTGATCGACGGCGAGCTGCGGCACGCCCGCTCGGGCAGCGTGTTCGAGACCATCGATCCGGCCACCGAGGAGGTGCTCGGCACGGTGGCCGACGGCGGCGAGGCGGACATCGACGCGGCCATCGCCGCGGCGCGGCGTGCCTTCGACGCGACCACCTGGTCGACCGACGTGGGCCTGCGCGTCGTCTGCCTGCGCCAGCTCCAGGCCGCCTTCGAGCGTCACGCCGAGGAGCTGCGCGCCCTGACCGTCGCCGAGACCGGCACGCCGGTCATGCTCACCCGCTCGGTGCAGCTCGACTCGCCGGTGGCCTCGCTCGGCTGGGTCGCCGATCTCGCCGAATCGTACGCCTGGGAGTGCGATCTCGGCCGCGCCGAGCCGATGGGCATCCCGTCGCATCGCTGGGTGCGGCGCGAGGCGACCGGCGTGGTCGGGGCGATCACGCCGTGGAACGTGCCCCACCAGGTGAACCTGGCCAAGCTCGGGCCGGCGCTGGCCGCGGGCAACACCGTGGTGCTGAAGCCCGCGCCCGACACGCCCTGGTGCGCAACCGCGATGGGCCGGCTGATCGCCGAGGAGACCGACTTCCCACCCGGGGTGGTGAACATCGTCACCTCCGCGGACCACGCCGTCGGAGCCCGCCTGAGCGCCGATCCGCGGGTCGACCAGATCACTTTCACCGGCTCGACGGTCACCGGGCGCAAGGTCATGGCTGCTGCGGCGGCAACCGTCAAGAAGGTGTTTCTCGAGCTGGGTGGCAAGTCGGCGTTCCTCGTTCTGGACGACGCCGACCTCGCCGCCGCATGCGGCATGGCCGCCTTCACCGTGTGCACTCACGCCGGGCAGGGCTGCGCCATCCCGACGCGCCTGGTCGTGCCGCGGGCGCGTCTCGACGACGCGCTGTCGATCGCCGGCGCCACGCTCGCGCGAGTGCCCGTCGGCGACCCCAAAGATCCGGGCACCTTCTGCGGCCCGCTGATCAGCGCTCGCCAGCGCGAGCGGGTCGAGGGCTACGTCCGCCTGGCGGTGGAGGAGGGCGGGAGGATCGTCACCGGAGGCGGGCCCCCGGCGGCGCTCGACAGGGGGTTCTTCGTCGAGCCGACGCTCATCGCCGGCGTGGGCAACGGTGCCCGCGTCGCTCGCGAGGAGATCTTCGGCCCGGTCTTGGTCGTGCTCGCGCACGAGGGCGACGACGATGCGGTGGCGATCGCCAACGACTCGCCGTACGGCCTCTCGGGCGCGGTGTGGTCCGCGGATCGCGCGCGTGCCGTGGCGGTGGCCAACCGCATGCGCACGGGGACGGTGGGAATCAACGGCGGCGTGTGGTTCAGCCCCGACGTGCCGTTCGGCGGGTACAAGCAATCCGGCGTCGGGCGCGAGATGGGCGTCGCCGGCTTCGAGGAGTATCTGCAGATCAAGTCGATCGCCGAGCCAGCCTGAGCGGCCGCGGCGCAGAGAGCGAGGATCCATGCGAGTCGAAACGACGATGTTGAGCCCCGAGACGGCGCAGTACGCCGGCACCGGGCGTGGGGGAATGAGCGTTGCCGGCATCGCCGCCGCGGCCCGCAAGCTGGAGGAGCTGGGCTACGACGGCGCGACCACGCCCGAGGCGGGCCACGATCCCTTCCTGCCCCTGGCCATCGCCGCCGAGCACACGCAGCGCCTGCGCCTGGGCACCAACGTCGCGATCTCGTTCCCCCGCAGCCCCCTGGTCACGGCGCAGACCGCCTGGGACCTGCAGCTCCTCTCGGGCGGGCGCTTCAACTTGGGCCTGGGCACGCAGGTGAAGGGGCACAACGAGCGGCGCTACGCGAGCCCGTGGACGGGCGCGCCGGGGCCGCGCATGCGCGAGTACCTGCAGTGCATGCAGGCGATGCTGGCGAGCTTCCAGAATCCCAAGAAGCCCACCTACTTCACCGGCAAGCACTACCAGTTCACGATGATCACGCCGTTCTTCAACCCGGGGCCGATCGAGCACTCGCACGTGCCCATCTACCTGGCGGCCGTGAACCCCTACATGTCGCGCCTGGCCGGCGAGCTGTGCGACGGCCTGCGCCTGCACCCGCTCTCCACCTTCAAGCACACCCGCGAGGTCGTGCTGCCGGCGGTCGAGGCGGGCGCGCGCAAGTCGGGGCGCAGGCTCTCGGACATCGACATCGTCGGCTGCCCGTTCCTCGCCGTGGCCAAGGACCGCGAGGGGCTCGAGGCGGCCAAGGCCGCCGTCAAGCAGCGGATCTCCTTCTACTCCTCGACGCGCACCTACCACTCGGTGCTCGAGTTCCACGGCTGGGCGGACCTCGGCATGAAGCTCCACCAGCTCTCCATCGAGGGGAAGTGGCAGGAGATGCCCAAGCTGATCACCGACGAGATCATGGAGGAGTTCGCCATCGTCGCGATCGGCGACGACTTCGCCGCCAAGGTGAAGGAGAAGTGCGCCGGCCTCTTCGACACCTTCCTGATCGACGGCGCACCTGCCCTGCAGCGCGACGAGGCCTGGCTCAAGCGCTCGATCGAGGAGCTGCACCGGGGGTAGGAGCGGCTGGCGAGCGCGCAACGCCGAGGCGCGCGCCTGGGCCTCGGCGAGCGAGTGCGCGTCCGTGCCGAGGGGGCGGGCGAGACCAGGCGTTCCAGAGGGAGGACGAGGCTACGCACGCGGGCGCGCAGCTTGCCGCGATGCCGCGGCGGTGCCAAGCTTTCGCGCGATGGCGCTCCTCGACCGCTCGACCATCGTCGAGGCGCTCACCCGCCTCAACGGCCGGCTCTCGGCGCACTCCGTGCGCGCCGAGATTTTTCTCGTCGGCGGCGCCGTGATGTGCCTGGTGCACGACGCACGGCCAGCGACGCACGACGTCGATGCGTGGTTCACGGAGCCGCAGGTGGTCCGGGCGGCTGCTCGCGAGGTCGCGGCGGACCTGGGCCTCGCCGACGATTGGCTGAACGACGCCGCCAAGGCCTTCGTGCCGGCGCGGGCGCAGTACGAGACCTGGGAGGCCATGTCGAACCTGACGATCTCCACGGTCGACGCCCGCACCCTGCTGGCCATGAAATGCGCTGCCGCACGTACGGGCGAGGATGCCGCCGACATCCGGTTCCTGGCGGAGCACCTGGGGCTGCACTCGGCCTCCGAGGTGCTGGAGGTGGTCCTCGAGTACTTCCCCGCGGAAAGCCTCCCCGTACGCGTGCGCCTGCTGCTCGAGGAGATGCTGCCGTGACGGCCCGCGAGCTCGTGTCGGCGTGCGCCGAGGAGCCGGAGCACTTCCAGCTCCATGTGAGCGCCTTCGTCGACGACTTCCGTCGCGCACCGGACGTCGGGCGTCGCGCCTCGATCGAGGACGGGCCGACCGAGCCAGGCCGGTGGGAGGGTCTGGTGGCCGCCGTGGCGAGCGCCTTGTGCCGCGAGGTGGGCATGGAGCCGCCTGGCTGGGTGGGGCAGGTGTACAGCCCCGAGCCATTCTTCGCCTTCCCGGCGCGAGGCTTCGCTCTGCGGCTGCGCCTGCTGCTCGAATCGCCGCCGCCATTTCGCGCGCGCAACGTCTTCGTCCCGGAGAGCTACCTCTCGCGTGCGTGAGCAGGGCCTCGGCAGGCCGGGCCCAGGGTGCCTGTGGTCCGCCGCGACGGCGAATGCGGGTCCAGCAGCGAAGGGTCCTCGCCGCCGCCGGGTGGGCCGCGCATCCATCTCATGAATTTCGGTTGCGCGGGTATCCCGCGGCGGCTGCGGAGTCGCTCCGGATCCCGCATTCGCCGTCACGGCTGCGTCGTCACCCGGTCGTGCCGAGCGACGGGGGAAGATTCCTGCTCACGCTCTCAGCTCGGTGGCTGGTGCTGGGGGCGCAGCAGGTCGTTCACCGTCTTGACCGGGTTGAAGGTGGCGAGCGGCACCTCGACGAACAGCGTCGTCCAGTCGGCCATTGCTCCGTTCCACAGGCCGGGGTGCTCGAGCGCACGCAGGGCCCGCCCGCCGCTCGACTTCTCGCTGACGAAGGCGGCCTGCGGATCGACGTGACGGCGCAGGTCGAAGGCGTGGCCGTGGCGGTCACGCAGGCCGCAGGCGAGGTCGACGGGGTTGAAGTGTGTGGCTGCGCCCAGGAGGGCGCGCTGCTGCGGGTCGCCGGTGTCCACCTGCGCGGTCTCGACGATCTGCAGGCTCGGCTGGCCGTCGCGCCCCGCGACCCAGAACGGGCCGCCGCCCGTC
>CAZGUU010000379.1:0-4864 GCA_964529315.1 uncultured Enterobacteriaceae bacterium | reverse complement strand
GCCGCACCGCGGCGCACCGAGCCGCACGGCCGCCACCAGCCCTCGGTGCGGCGCGTCGCTGCGCCGCACGCTCGACGAGCTGGCCGACCGGGCGGACGGTCGGGTCGGGAGGGCGCTCGGGCCACCGCGAGAGACCGATTTTGCAAGCGCATATGCGAATGCCGTGCGAAAATACCTTGACTACGAGTGGTCGCGTGGCCTAACACTCGCCCCCAATCCATGAGCGGGCGAACGAACGTTCGTCCCTAACAACCTGAGCGGGAGGGGATTTCATGAAGCGGATCGTTCCATTGGCGCTCTTCGGTGCAGCAATCGTGCTCGCTGCGCCGGCGGCCTACGCCATAAGCGTGCCGTACAAGGCGAAGGCGAAGTCCATCCAAGGCACCCTGGTGCCGGCCTTCAAGCCCACCGATACCGGCTCGGGCACCGGCGACGACGAGAACGAGGGCGCCAACGCGGCCCTCCAGGATCCCGCCTCGGCGCGCAGCGCGTGCACCTTCGAGCAGGGCCAGTACAAGGTGCAGGTCGGCAAGGACGCCTCGGTCAAGCTCACCGGCGTGAGCTGCGGCGGCGTGCCATACACGGGCAATCTCTGTGCTCACGCCAAGGCCCTGGCGACGATCCTCAACGAGGACATCGACAAGACGGGTGCCTCGACGCCCAAGACCTGCATCTCCGGCATCGCGGGCGACATCGCCGGCCAGACGAACTGGGTGAGCGCGAACATCGGCACGGTCGTCTGCGCGGCCGGCAAGTGCAAGGGCACCATGCCCCAGGTGACGAGCGATCCTTGCCCCGACGTGGACAAGGTGTCGGAGTACCGGCGGATCGAGATCTTCGATGGGCCGGGCAGCGGCAGCCTGTCGATCGGCGGCAGCACCCTGAGCGCCTGCTGTGGCGCCGGCCAGACGATGGCCGGAAGCATCAACGTGAATGGCGTGGGGGGATGCCCGGCCGTGCCAACGCAGGACGTGATGGGTTCGGGGGGTACGATTCTGCAGGGCGTGGCCCCGTAAGCCCGGTCGATCGGCACTCGACGGGTCGGGTCGGGGCGTCGTGATCCCCGCTCCGACCCGTGCAGCCTGCGCGCGCGCCGGTCGCTCCCCCTTCCGGTGCGTGCTTCCTGGCCCGCCGCGGCCGCGCCTTCCGTTGCGCGGCCGCGGCGGGCATCTTCTTCCTTCCTTCCTCCAGCCGGCGGCGTGTCGAGCCGGCAGTCGCGCGCCCAGCGCCCCGGCAAAGCCCTCACGCAGGAGCCGGCCGGCGCCGGCGGCGCAGCGCGAGACCGGCGGTGCCGACTAGGAGGAGCGCGATCCCCGCTCCGGCGAGCAGCGCCTGGCGGCCCGCGAGCGCGCTGGCGATGCCCGACTGCTCGAACACCTCGGCGTCCGCCGGCTGAGAGCCCACGGCGATCCGCGTCACCGCACGGTTGGTCGTCGTGTCGACCTCGACGACGTTGCTCGCCTCGGTGTTCACCACGTAGAGCGCTGCGCCGTCGCGGGTGATCGCGCCGCGCACGCTGCCCGACCCGACCCCGACCGTGGCGAGCTTGGCCTGCCGAGCGTAGTCGTAGACGACCACCTCACCGTCGAAATCGAGCAGCGAGTAGAGCAGGGGCAGGCGCGGGTGGACGACCAGCCCGAGGCCGGTGTCGAGGTCGTAGGTGGCCGCCGGCGAGCGGGTGGCGAGGTCCACCGCGGTCACGGTGTTGCCGTCGTAGCTCGCGACCAGGGCGCGGCTCGCGTCGGGCGTGAGCCCCAAGTCGGTGGGGAACTGGCCGACGGGGACCCGCGCCACGATCTCGCGGGCGGGCAGGCCGATCAGAACCAGCTCGCCCGCCTGATCGTGCAGCAGGGCGAGGAGCAGCTTGCCGTCGGGAGTGATGCGCAGGCGGCGCGGGGTCTTGTCGAAGGAGAGCGGCGGGCCGGCGGGCTCGCGCGTCGCCACGTCCGAGACGGTCATCGTGCGGTCGTGATAGCTCGTGGCGAAGAGCAGCTTCCCCGCAGCGTCGAAAGCGACGTCCTCGGGTCCGCGGCCGACCTTCACGACGTCGGGCAGGGCCTCGAGGCCCACCGGATCGATCAGGGTGAGCGACGAGCCCTCGCTCGCGGCCACCGCGAGCAGCGGCGGCTCGGCGTGCAAGGCAAGGCCCATCGGCCCGCGCCCGACGGGGATGACCGCGATCTCGCGGGCGAGATCGCGGTCGACGACCGAGACCGTGTCGTCGCCCTGGTTGGAGACGAAGACCCGCGTGCCGGCGATGGCCTCCGGCACGGCGAGCCAGCCCCAGAGAGCCAGGGCCGCCGCGGCCCCCACCCACGCTACGCTTCGCTGTGATCGACTCATGTCGCCAACGGCTTTGCTTCTCGCAGCCCGCGAGGTCAAGCTCCAGGCGTCGCGCCCCGCGCCCCGCGCCCCGCGCCACGCGGTGGGCGGTGCGGTCAAGGCCCGGGGGGTGGGGGTCCGATACTTCCGGGGCGTCGTGCCGTGTACTCGCTGAACGCTCCGAGCTCGACGTGGCGGCGCGCGCTTGCGAGCCCGGCGCGGCTCAGCGCTGCGAGCACCGCCTCTGGTGGCACGCAGCCGTCGATCGTGCGCCAGTAGTAGTCGAGCAGTGCCTGCGCCTCGCGGCTACCGGTCAGGAAGCGGGCCATGGCTGGCACGATCCGTCCCATGTAGGTGCGAAAGATCGTCCGCCCGAGGCGCGAAGCGGGTGGCGTCTGCTCGAGGATCAGGGCGACGCCACCCGGTCGCAGCACGCGGTGGAATTCGCGGAATGCTTGGTCGAGGTCGGACACGTGGCGTAGCGCATACCCGAGCACGACCATGTCGAAGGCTGCGTCGGGCGCGGGGAGCGCCTCTGCGATCCCCTGCCGGGCATCGCCGAGGCCGCGTCGCCGGGCCTCGGCGAGCATCGCGGCGCTCGGATCGACCGCCACCACCGAGCCGTCCCGCCCCACGGCATCCAGCGCCAGGCGCGCCAGGCTTCCGGTGCCGCAGCCGACGTCGAGCACGTCCATCCCGCGGGTGAGGCCGGCCCGCTCCAGAGCCTCGCGCCGGTAGCGCCGGCCGAGGCCCAGGCTCATCGCGCTGGTGATGCGGTCGTAGTGGCGGGCGGAGCGGTCGAAGAGCCGCGTGAGCTCGGCGTGCTGCAAGGCGGTGCCGGCGGCGAGCGGGGCGAGCCCCAGGCCACGGCGCGGGGCGACCGGGCGGGTCGCCGCTGCCGGCGGAAGGGTCGGAAGGGTCGGATCGGCGAGGGCCATGAGCATTTCCTCTCTAGGCTAGCGAAGGCGCGAAAGCACATCCCACGGGTCCGCTCTTGCGTGCGAATCCCGACAGCTCTCCCCGTGCGGCCGCGCTTCTGCCAGGGCGGGTGCGGCGCGAGCGCCTTGGAATCGCGCTCGGTGCAGGAGCACGCCGCCGTGCGGATGCTGGATCCGTGGGCCATGTGGGTCGGCCGGAGCTGCGAGCGAGCGGCCCCGACGCTCGCGGCGAGCGGGCCCGTGGGGCACGCTCCCGGCGGGGTGCCCCGGGGGAGCGGTCACGCGCCTCAAGTCGGCCCGCGATCCGGACGATCCTGCGGGCAGGGGGCAAGGCGGCGCCGCGTCGCGGTCGTGGCCGACAGGCAAAATTATGATGGCTCCACGCGCGGGCACGATCCACCCCGGGGCCGTCCAGGGGAGCACGGCATGGTCGAGCTCGACGACATCCTGAGCTACGCGCTCGGCAAGGACGCCTCGGACGTCCACCTGAAGACCGGCTCGCCACCGTTGCTGCGTCGCTACGGCAAGCTGGCGCCGGAGGCCGCGCTCTCGGTCCTGTCGCCGCAGGATCTGCGCGCCATGGCCGCCAAGCTGGCCGACCCGCGCCAGCTCGAGCGTCTCGAAACGGACCGCCAGCTCGACCTCGGCTACGGCGACGACTCGCTCGGCCGCTTCCGCGTGAACATCTATCACCAGCGCGGCGAGCTACGCATCGCCATCCGTGCCATCCCGAGCACCATCCGCAGCCTCGACCAGCTCGCGCTGCCGCCGATCGTCGGCCAGCTCGCCCAGGAGTCGCGCGGCGTGATCCTGGTGACGGGCACCACCGGATCGGGCAAGTCGACCACGCTCGCCTCCATGATCGACCTGCTCAACCAGAGCGAGGCCAACCACATCATCACCATCGAGGATCCGATCGAGTACATTCACCACGACAAGCTCTCGATGATCAGCCAGCGCGAGGTGGGCGTCGACGTGGCGAGCTTCGCGGCCGGGTTGAAGGGCGCGCTGCGCCAGGATCCCGACGTCATCCTGATCGGCGAGATGCGCGACCTGGAGACGATCGAGACGGCCATCATGTCCGCGGAGACCGGCCACCTGGTGATGAGCACGCTGCACACCCTGGATGCACCCGAGACCGTGACCCGCATCATCCAGGCCTTCCCCGACCACCAGCGCGATCAGATCCGCGTGGTGCTCTCCTCGGTGCTCAAGGGGATCATCAGCCAGCGATTGGTGCCACGCGCCGACGGCAAGGGGCAGGTTCCCGCGGTCGAGATCATGATCTCCACCGCGCTGGTGCGCGACATCATCAAGGACCCGACGCGCAGCCCGCGCGAGCTGACCGACGCCATCGCCAAGGGGCACGTCTCCTACGGCACGCAGACCTTCGACCAGTCGCTGATGAGCCTGTTCCGCAGCGACCAGATCACCTACGAGGAGGCGCTGCGCCAGGCGACCAACCCGGACGACTTCGCCCTGCAGGTGCGCGGCATCACCTCGACCTCCGATGCGCGCTGGGAGAACTTCGACACAGGTGGGGAGGTGGGGGCCGCGGGGGGCGCCGGCCACGGCGGCGGGGCCGGCGCCACGCTCCCGGGCCT
>CAZGUU010000378.1:0-4899 GCA_964529315.1 uncultured Enterobacteriaceae bacterium | reverse complement strand
AGGACAAGATCATCACGGGCGGCTTCAACGTGTATCCGGCGGAGGTCGAGGGCGCCCTGACGGAGCACCCGGCGGTGGCGGAGTGCGCGGTGTTCGCGATTCCCGACCCGAAGTGGGGAGAGGCGGTGCGCGCCGCTGTGACGCTGCGCCCCGGCCAGGAGGCCGCACCCGAGGAGCTGATCGCCTTCTGCAAGGCGCGCCTGGCGCGCTTCAAGGTGCCGAAGGCGATCGACGTCCTCTCAGAGCTGCCGAAGAGCGGCGTCGGGAAGATCCTGCGGCGCGCGCTGCGCGAGTCGTGGTGGGAGAATCGGGAGCGGGGCGTCCACGGCGCCGAGTAGGGGGAATCGATGAAGGCGGTGCGGCTCTACGATGGTCCCACGGTGCGGGTCGAGGAAATCGCCGAGCCCGACGTGGGAGCGGGCCAGATTCGCGTCGCCATCTGGGCCGCGGGTGTGTGCGGCACCGACCTGCACGCCGCGCAGGGGAGGCTCCCGGTGCCGGCGCTTCCCGTCACCATGGGGCACGAGGGTGCGGGCATCGTGGATGCGGTCGGGGAAGGCGTCTCCGGGTTCCGGCCGGGCGACCGAGTACTCCTTCTCCCGAGCGAGACCTGCGGGACGTGCCCGGCCTGCGCGGCGGGTCACCTCGGCCTCTGCCCCGGCGCGCGCATCTTCGGCATGGCCCGCGACGGCACGTTCGCCGAGAAGATCGCGGCTCCCGCGTCCTGCGCGCACGTGCTTCCGGACGCCATCTCCTTCGAGCACGGCGCGATCCTCGCGGACGCCGTGGCGACCGCCTATCACGCGGTCGCCACCCGAGCCGGCATCCGCGGCGGCGAACGGATCGCCGTGGTCGGCTGCGGCGGAGTCGGCTACCACGCGATCGTGCTCGCCCGGCTGCTCGGCGCCAAGACGATCGTGGCGGCCGACGCGAGCCAGGGGTCCCTGCGACGGGCCGAAGGGGTGGGCGCCGACGCCTCGGTGGACGCGAGGTCCCCGGATGCGCGCAAGGCCATCCGCAAGGCCGCGGGCGGCGACGGCCCCGAGGTCGTCATCGAGTACGCCGGGAAGAAGGCGTCGGTCGAGCTCGCGATCGCGTCGGTCGCCCGTGGCGGCCGCGTGATCATCGGCGGCGTCGGGATGGAGTCGCCCGAGCTCGGGCCGCTCGTCTCCTTCGTCGGCAGGGAGGTCGGCGTGCTGGGCTCGATGGGCTACACCCGCGCCGAGCTCGAGCGCGTCGTGGCGCTCGCCGCCTCGGGGAAGCTCGACCTCTCGGGCTCGATCACCGGGCGCTATCCGCTCGATCGAGCTCACCAGGCGCTCGACGATCTCGCCAGCCGTGCCAGCGACCCCGTGCGCCTCGTGCTCCTGCCGGGAGGCGCACTCTGATGGGGGGCGCGGATCGCCGTCAGCGCCGTGCGTCCAGCGAGCTCACGTCGCGGTAGGCGAGGATGCGCTCGTCGGCGGTGAGGAGCCTCGAGGCGTGGCGTCTGGCGGTGGCGACCAGGACGCGATCCGCGGGATCCTTGTGGAATGGCGGCGGCAACGCGTAGGCTTCGCGGGCGATGTCGTGCGTCACCGGCAGTGTGCTCGCAGCGAGGTCGGCGAGCGATTCCTGGATCCAGGTCTCGAGGGGCATCGCGAGCACGAGCGCTCCGATGGAGAGCAGGCGAGCGATCTCCAGGGTCGAGATCGCGCATACCGCGTTGGCGTTCTCCGCGGCGAGAAGGGCTCGCCGTGCCCGGGGCCCGAGGCGCTCGGGGCACTCCTGCGACCAGATCCAGACGTGGGTGTCGAGGAGCAGGTTCAAGCCAGCATCTCCCAGTCGTGGCTCGAGTCGGCGCGGACGAGATCGCGGCGGATCTTCATGCGCCCCCGCAGGCGCCCCAGGCGCTTCTCCGTGGAGCCGGCGTCGATCGGCTGGATCGCGGCCAAGGGCTTGCCGCGCAGGGTCACGACGAGGGGCTCGCGTGTGCGCTGTACATCCTTGAGCGCGGCGATGCACTTCGCCTTGAACTCGGACACCGCCATCGCCTTCATGTTTCCAGATTAACCTGGTCCGAAGACCAGGTCAAGTCAGCGCCGGCGCAGCGCGCGAGGCGCGGGTGAAGCCACGGCGCCACGACCCTGGGAACGGCCCGGTGTCGGCGCGCGCCGCCGCGGCAGCGCGACGTCGAGCTGGCGACTCGCCTCGAGCCCGAAGATCCGCTCTCCGCACGCCTCGCAGCGCGCGTGCTCGACTTTCTCGAAGCGGCGGAGCTTCCCCCCGATCCGGAGCTCGACGTCTTCCTTCACGCGGAGAACCCGCGCACTCTCGCCCCTGGAGCACTGTCCTTCAGCGCGGCCGCGCTTCTCACTCCGCGAGCTTGCACGAGACGAAGACGTGGAAGATCTCTTGGCGACCCTTCCGGCGCAAGGTCCCCTTCGTGTAGATCCAGACGCCACTCTGCGTAGGACTTTCGATCACGTACAGCCGCTCGCCGGCATGTGCTCGCCGGGGCTCGCCGGGGCGACCGCGAGGGCAGCGTCTTCTTGATCGCGTTGGCGTTCAGGATGGACTCGAGGACGTCCTCGGCAGCGAGCTCGTCGCGGAGACGCTCCGCCTCGGCCTTTAGCGTGAACTCGACGCGATCCGCGACGATCAGCCGCTTGATGCGGATCCGTACGTTCATCGCCGACACGAGCCCGGGCGGGCACGGCAAACCAGCACGGACCGCTTCGGGGTTCAAGGCGGCGGCGCCGTCCCAGTCCACGGCTGTCGAGATGTACGACGGGCACGGACTTGGGCACACTCGAGCGATGACATGCCCGCGTACCTCAGCTAAGTCCCCGAAATCCCTAGAGCCACCCGCCGGAATCGAACCGGCGACCTACTGATTACGAAGCGTGCCAAGGGGGGCCGCGATTGACGCGAACCTCCGGGAACCGGGCGAAATCGGGCGAGCTTGCCGCTTCGTGGGGTCGTTCCGCCGCCTGTTCCGGCCGAGACGGAAACAGACCGGAAACACCGACGGCGGCGGGTGCGCGGTCCTCCAACCGCGACTTCGCTCGAACGGTGTCCTTTCGGGTGGGTGCTCGGAGCCGCGGCGACCTGCTGATTGCGTATCATGCGCAGCCCCGCAAGTGCCTGTTAAGGCGGGGGTTTCTCGCGGCTGTTTCCGCGTTGTTTCCATATCGGGTGCAGCTGCAGCCGCGCCCGCACCCGGCGAGCCGGTGTCCTCGGGCGCTCGCCTGCTGAGCCGCAGGCCACCCGAGGGGCTTGATGAGGCGCCGCCTCCGGCGGGAACCCTCGATGCCGGGCAGCGCGCAGGAAGGGGCGCGCTCCCGTGGGCGCCCTCGAGCCCGGGGGCGGGCCGGTTGCTTAGGGGCCGGCCGATCGTCGCTCTCGTGGCCGGCCAGGGGCTCGAGAGGGGGCGCTTCCCGGCGGGAGCCCTCGAGGCGGGGCCGGGCGTCGCCCTCGAGGTCGGGCCGGGCGCGAATGCCCCATCGCCCCCCGCCGTCGAGAGTAATCGCTCTTCCGACCCCGGGACAAACAAAAGGAGACCAGCTTGAGCGGTAGAAAAATCAGCGACGCGACCCGCGGCCGGGCGCTGGTCGTGTTCGGCGAGACGGGCAGCGTCCGCGAGACGGCCCGCCGCATGGGGGTGCACGCGGCGACCATCTCGCGCTGGCTGCGCGACTGGCGCTTGTGCGACCACGTCAGCGTTCTGGTCGAACTCGGCCGGCGCCGCGCGCTGCTCGCCGCGCAGCAGGCCCAGGAGCGTGCCTTGGCGGCGATCCATGCCCGGCTGGACGACCCGCAGAAGCCACTCGCGACTCGCGAGCTGATCGAGATCTTGAACACGGTTGGCCCCGTCATCGACCGCGACGGCCGACCTGAGCCGTTGCATCCGCCTCGGAGCCAGATTCTCTAACGAGAATGCGGGGAAAGGGGCGGAAAGCGATCGGTCGCGTGCCTTCCCCTTCGCGGCATTAAAAGGGAGAGCTTCGCGCCGGGCGGCGCGCGGGGCGAGCCCGGCGTCGATCCTGCGAGGCAGCCCCCCGGCTTCGCTTCAGGGCGTGGTCGCGGCCCGCTGGCGGCGCTGGCCGAAGTCGGTCGGTCCCGTGCTGCTCGGTGGCGGCGCTTCGGCGCGGGTCATTTTCCGCGCCTGCTCGCCCGCTTGCCCTCTCGACCCGCCCGCGGCTTCGGCGGGGCTGGCCGCCGGCCGGTCGTCGCCCTAGCGCGGGTGCCCTTCGGCGCGGCTTTGGCCGCCGTGGTCTGCGGTCCGCGCTTCCCGGGGAGCCCTCGCCGCCGCTCGCGCATGAGCTGCCGCTGGTCTTCGAGGTAGTCCTCCCAACCCTGCGGATCGGCTTTGCGCTTGACGTGCTCCCACCGGCTCTTGCAGCGCTGTGAGCAGAAACGCTGCCTGTTCGAGCGCGGGATGTAGATCTGCGCTTCGCAGTCATCGCGCCGGCAACGGGCGAATGGGAGCACGCGTCTCTCGCTGAGAAGACGGAACAGGGCGACGTCGGCCCTGGTGCTCTGCGCCAATGGCTGGAAACCGACGTGGAGCTTGCGGCCGCGATCCACGGACTCGACGAATGGCCAACCGATTGTGTGGCCGTCCAACTGCTCGGGCTGCCACCTGTGGCCCGCGAGCAGCGCGTGGATTGCCCAACGCGCGGTCCGGTGAGCGACCTCAAGCTCGTCCGGTCGGAGCGGCGTGCCCGACCCGGCGAGGATGCAAAACGCTTCGGCGAGCATGCTCTGCTCGCCGCCGGTCAGCGCGCGCAGGTCATCGACGCTCGCCAGGCGCGCAAACACGCCCTCGAGCGTCTGGAGGCCGGGCGGCAGGCGGCCGCCATAAAACTCAGGGAAGCGCTCGACCGGCGAACGCGTGCCGCCGGGTTCGCTTGACGC
>CAZGUU010000377.1:0-4902 GCA_964529315.1 uncultured Enterobacteriaceae bacterium | reverse complement strand
CGCGGCGGCGGGGCGGCGTGGCCGCGCCGGCAGCGGGGCGCCCGCCGGCGGGTCGATCGCGGTCATCCTACCGATCTCCACGCGGGGGGACGACACCTCCCCCGTGGGCCGGCGGTGGTGGGGCGTGCGCATGAGGCGCGTCCAGTCGTGGACGTCGCAGACGGAGGGCGGCAGGCCCGCGGCGACCAGCGACGCCAGCCAGGCCGCGAGCGACGCCTCCCCTTCCTCGACGGGCAGCGGGCGCGTGATGGGCTGGATGAGTCGGGCGCCCTTGGGGCTCAGGTAGAGTCCGCAGGTGGCGAGCGGTCCCGGCGCCCGCGCCCAGAGGTCGTCGAGGCGGGCGAGTTCGTCGGGCGTCCACGGCTGGTGCCCGGGCGTGTCCCAGTCCGCCAGGAAGGCGACCAGCATCACCTGGTAGCCCTCGGCGCGGAGCCACGGCAGCGCGTCTTTGGCGACGCGCGGCTGCGCCGCGAGCGGGGCGCCGTCGGGGGCGCGCACCTCGTAGGCCGCCATGTGGGCCTCGGTGCGGTAGCGGGTCGAGAGCGCCTCCTCGAGCGGGGTGCGCACCATCGAAGCGACGACGCGGTGGGCGTTGGCACCCCCCCCCGGCGCCGCGCGCCAGTCGGAGGTGTGCGCCGTGCAGCCGCGCGCGAGGCAAGCCCGCGTGGGCACGCCCGGCGCGTGGACGCCCGTCACCCGGTTGTGGCGGATCACGTAGACGTGGTCGTCACCCGGGATGACCGGGGGCTCGAAGCGCAGCGGCGACGTCGGCGCCTGCGGCGTGCGGACCTGCGCGTGACGCATCGGCATCACACCACGACCCCCCTGGCGGCGAGCGCGTCGTGCGTCGCGTCGACGGCCGTGTAGAGGTTGGTGAGCAGGCGGAAGCGCGGGTCGTACGTGAGCACGAGCGCGACGCAGCCGTCGGCGTCGGCCGCCTCGAGCCAGCGGCGCTGCTGCGGGCGGAGCTTGCCGGTGTCGAACTTCACCTCCAGCTCGACGTGCAGGCCCCGGCCGACGACCCACCCGCAGAGGTCGGCGGCGCCGGGCGGCGCGCCGCGCAGGGCCCCGCCGCGCCGCATCACATGCGTGCCCGTCGACTGCCGGTGGAGCCGCAGCGGGAGCACGCGCGGGAGCACGAGCCAGAGCGCGTTCATCCACGCGGTCTCACAGTCGGCCCGCTCGGGCAACTTCAGCTCCGCGGCGATGGGCTCGAGGTTCATCACGCGGCCGCCTCGGCGCGGAGGGCTACGAGACCGGCGTGTGCGCGAGGGCCGCCGGCGCGAGCGCCGAGACCAGGTGCGGCGTGGGCAGGACGCCGCCGGGCACCGGCCAGCGCGACAGCGCCGCGAGGCTCGCCGTGGACGTCCGCGGGAACGCCTCGCGCGTCACCCGGCAGAGCCGCGGCCAGCCGTGCAGGTCGCCGAAGCGCAGCGCCGTGAAGGGCGCCCGACCGAAGTGCGCCAGCGCCACGAGCGCCGCCGTCTCCAGCTCGACCAGCGTCGAGGAGGGGGCCGCGCGCACCAGGATCTCGCCCGAGGTCGTCAGCAGCGCGTCCACCGTCGGCGGGAGCGGCATGAACCGCACCCCCAGCCGCGCCGCCAGGAGGTCGCGGGCGGCGTCCTCCGGGGGCCGAGGCGCCGGGAGCGCCGGAGCGGGCGCGGGGGAAGAAGGGAGCGGACGAGGGGAGGCCGGCGCCCCGGAGAGGATCTCCTCTGCCGTCTTCCGCGGGCGACCGCCGCGGCGCGACAGGGGCATCCCCTCCTGCGCCCGAAGCACGAGGTCGAGCACCCGCGCCATCTCCTCCTGGAGCGCATCCGCGATCGGCGTCGTCGACCGCATCACGACCCGGAGCACCTGCGCCCGCGTCAGCCAGTACTCGTCGACCGTGGTCTCCCGGGTGCCGCCGTGAGGCATCGATGTGCGCGCCACGGTGGCGCGCACATGCGGGCGCGACCCCTCCGGCCAGATCCTCTCGATCAGCTTCCGGACGTCGCGGGTCTGCGTGTACCCCAGCCGCTCCGCCAGATCGGTGTCCCGGATGCGGGCCTCCCCGTCGCCGAAGATCGCCCACACCGACCACTCCCAGCCCGACGCGAGGATCACGCGCCGCGCGTCCCGCCCCGTCCCCTCGGAGCGCAGATCCACGCCCGTGATGCCGCGCTTCGCCAGACCCTCCGCGCGCTTCTTCGCGCGGAAGTCCCGCTGGTAGGCCGCGCGCGACGTCGCCATCACGCGGCCTCGCCGGCGTCGAGGGCGTCGTTCGCGGGCTCGAAGCCGAGCTCCCAGGGGAGGCGCTGCGCGGCGGCCGCGGCCTCCATGTCGGCGACCCAGGCGTCGCGTTGGGCGTCGCACACGTCGTCGTAGGCGGGGTCGGCCGCGAGGCACAGGTCGCAGCCGCAGCAGCAGGAAACGTCGTGATGGAAGTCGTCGCAGGACATGACACGGCCCTCCGCGACGCGAGCGCACCGGGCGCTACGAGCGTCGCGGCGGTGATTTCGCACCGCGCGGAACCAATGTCAATCGTGAAACAGGTTTTATGTGTAACATGGGTTTCTGTTACACTACAGGTGGTTTTTGAGACTAGTTGCGCTTCCCGGGCGCCACCCGCCCGTCCTTCCGCGCGCGCTCGTACTCGTCGGGAGCGCTCTCCTTCAGCGCGCGGATCACACCCGGGGTTCCCGGCAGATCCAGCGCTTCTGCGGTGCGGGCGAAGTTCCAGTTGTTCGCGTTCAGCGTCGAGAGCAGGAGCCCTCTCTTCGCGGCCAGCGCCGCCTCCTCCGCTGCGATCGTGAGCTTCGATTTCACGCGCCCATCGGCCCTCGTCTGCTTCACGGCGGGCTTCTTCGGCTTGCCGGTGGCCTTCGCGTCCGCGGCAGCCTTCTCGACGAGGGCGGTGAACTCCCCCGCGGCCTTGCCGATCGCGGCCCGGAACTTCTCTTCCGTGCCGGCCTCGCGGCTCTTCGGCGTGGGGGGCTTCGGCGGCCTGGTGGCGACCTTCGTGGGCATCTTCTTCGGGAGCATACACTTCTCCGGTGTGTTTTTCGGGGCGGATCACCATGCGACGACCTCCTCGACGGGCGGGGCTTCGAATCGCCGCGGCGGTGCCTCGGGGAGCGCGGGGTCGGCGCCGGCGGTCGCCGCCGCGGTCTCGGCCTCGAGCATCCTCTCCACCTCGGCGTACGCCTCGCGCAGCGCCTCGACGGGCATGTACTCCCGCTTCCCGTAGCGCCTGCGCAGCCACCCGTTGAGCTCGCGGGCGTTGTCCTCGTTGCTCGCGTAGAGCCCGTTGCGCCGGGCCGTCTCGGTCTGGGCGCAGGCCAGCGCCCACGTCGCCCCCGCGAGGCGCTTGCGCTGGCGCTGGCGCTCCTCCTCGGCGAGGACCTCGGGCCGGACCTC
The DNA here is from genome assembly GCA_964529315.1 of uncultured Enterobacteriaceae bacterium. Classification (GTDB taxonomy): domain Bacteria; phylum Desulfobacterota; class Binatia; order UBA12015; family UBA12015; genus CAZGUU01. The sequence goes on along the minus strand of CAZGUU010000377.1, from coordinate 1,503 downwards.
GACGAGCTGCCCGTCGCGCTCGACGAGATCGCGCCCCTTCGACGCGTCGGCCTTCACCAGCACCGCGCCGCAGTAGGGGCAGACCTGGGCGTTCGAAGGGATCGCCCCGAAGCACTGCCGGCACTCCTTGATGGAGATGGCCGACTTCGCCTTCCGCTTCCGCCCCTCGAGCGTGAGCTCGCGGTCGGCGTGCGGGAGGTCATGCTCGAGCACGCACCCCGCGTGGTCGAGGATGATCGGCGTCATCCCCTGCCACGGGCGCAGCACGCGCCCGGCCTGCTGGATGTAGAGCGCGGTGGACTTCGTCGGCCGCGCGAGGATGCAGCCCTTGATGGGCGGGCAGTCGAAGCCCTCGCAGAGCACGCCCACGTTGCTCACCACCAGCGTGTCGCCGCGGTCGATGCGGCGCAGGATCGCGGCGCGCTCGGTGGGGTGCGTCTCGCCGTCGAGGTGCTCCGCGGGGACGCCGGCGGCGCGGAGCTGCTCGACCAGGTGGAGGGAGTGCGCGACGTTGACGGCGAAGGCGACGGTGCGCACGCCCGCGAGGTGCTTCTGCCAGTGCTCGACGATGCTGCCGAGCAACTCGGCTTTGTCGCACTCCTCGGCGAGCTGCTTCTCGTCGTAGTCCCCGGCGACGGTCTTCACCTGCGACAGGTCCGCGCGGTGCGGGTGCGAGAACACCCGCGGCTCCGCGAGGTAGCCGTCCCGCATGAGCGCGGCCGGCGTGGTGACCACCACCAGCCGGTTGTAGAGGTCGCCGAGGCCCCGGCCGTCGCCGCGGTAGGGCGTGGCGGTGACGCCGATCACGGCGGCGTCGGGGTAGGCCGCGCAGACGTCGCGGTAGCTCTTCGCGAGGGAGCGGTGAGCCTCGTCGATGACGACGAGCGTCACCCCGCGGGGGAGCTGGCGCCGGCGCAGGGTGTCGATGGAGCACACCTGCACGGGCGCGTTCGGCCGCGCGCACTGGACGGTGCGCCCGTCGATGACGAGGCGGCCGTCGCCCATCACCACGCCGACGTCGGCGGGCGGGAGCCCCTGGGCGATGAGGCGCGCCCGGGCCTGGGCGATGAGCTCGGTGCGGTGCGCGATCACCAGCACCTTCCCGCCGCGCGCGACCTCGCCGAGCGTCCAGTGCCCGAAGAGCGTCGTCTTGCCGGCGCCGGTGGGCGCCACGCAGAGGATGCGGGCGTTCGGCTGCTCGGCGCGGGCGGCGGCGACGGCGGCGTCGCCCGACACCTGGTAGGGCCGGAGGACGATGGGCTCCGGCGGCGGCGCGGGCTCCGCCGCCCCGAAGAGGAGCTGCTGCGCGATGGACGAGGGCGCGCTCACCTGGCACCTCGCGGCCGCGGCCCGAGCGGGCACTGCTCGAGGACGCGGCAGTCGTGGCCGGCACGGAACAGGTCCCACGCGGCGGTGCGGATCGCCGCGGGGATCTCCTCGCACGCCGCCGCGGCCTTGTCGCGCGCGGCGGCGTCGGCCGGGTCGCATGCCGTGCCCGGCGGC
>CAZGUU010000376.1:3293-4922 GCA_964529315.1 uncultured Enterobacteriaceae bacterium | reverse complement strand
CCGGTGTCGATTCCCGGATCGGTCCAGAAGATGGTGAAGCCGCCGCGGGTCTCGCCGCGAATGATCTGCCAGGCGAGCGCGCTGCCGCCCCGATAGCGAGGCAGGAGCGAGGGATGGAAGCAGAGGGTACCCAGGCGCGGCGCCTCGATCACCGCCGGGGGGATGATCTTGGTCACGAATGCGAGAAGGCCCAGGTCAGCACCCAGCGATGTGCACTCCTGGGCCACGGATGGGTCGCGATACCCTGGCGGGGTACGCAGCGGGACCCCGAGCTCGAGTGCACCGGCGGCCAGGGGATCGGGCTTGCCGGCGCGCTGCGGCGGTGCGTAGACGGCCGCGATGTCGTGGCCGGCCTTGCAGAGCCCGACCAGCACATCCCGGCCGAAAGCAGCCTGTCCGATGAGCAGCAAGCGCATGGCCGAGAGCGCATAGCACGACGCCGTACCGGCTTTCCAAGCGCCAGCCATCGGTGCTAGACGTTGCCCCCCAAGCGACTTTTTTCAGCTCGGAGAGGATGGACTGGCTATGGCTTCGATGCGGACCCGGTTGTGGATGGCGAGCGCCTTGGTCGGCGGCAGCTCCCTGATCTTCAGCGCCTGCAGCTCGTGCGAGCCCGAGAAGGCGCCCGCGCCCGCCGCGACGGCGGCCGTGGCGGCTCCCGGCCAGCCGCCAGCAGCCCCACGCGCCCAGGCTACCCCCCTCGAGCTGGTGATCGACGAGCTCTACGTCGACGCCGAGGCGGACCCCGACGAGGGCACGCCCCCCCTCACCGTGAAATTCACCTCGACGGTCGAGGACGCTACCGGCGCCGTGAGCTGCGAATGGGACTTCGGCGACGGCTCGGCCAAGAGCACCGACATGAACCCGTCGCACACCTACCAGAAGGTGGGCGACTACGTGGCCACGCTGCGCTGCAAGGACTCCAAGGGCATCGAGGGCGAGACCGAGATCGACGTCACCGCATACGAGGACGAGTGAGGCGGGCCGGCGTCGGTGCGCGCGGCGGGGGCTTTCCCTCGGCCGGCGCGCCCCGCGCCGGGCTCCCGTCCAGAGCTCGCAGGGCGCAAGCGACGTCGCGAGCCATGCGCTCGATGCCCGAGACCGAGCGCAGCAGGGCGTTGTTCACCTCGAGCTCGACGTACTCGATGCCGTTGGCTAGGCCGTGGCGGCGGGCGCTGTAGATCAGGCCGGCCAGCCCCGAGTACGGCTCGTTGTAGCGCACCCGATGGCCCGCGCGGCGCAGGGCCGCGCCCAGGCGGTGGGCCAGACGCGGAAATGCGTCGTAGAGCACGCCGACGTCGAGGTTGCGCTCCACCTCGGCCATCACCGGGGTGAAGCTGTGCAGCGCGAGCAGCCGCACCGGCGCGCCTCGGCTGCGCTTCTTGCAGCGCCGAATCGTCCGGTCGACCGCCGCGTGGAAGGGCTCGTGGAAGGCGGCAATGCGCTGCTCGCGCTGTGCCCGGGTGACACGCAGGTTGCCCGGCACGGGGACACCGTCGCTCGCGCCGAGGATCAGCCCCGGATCCTCCGGGGCCCGGTTGCAGTCGGCGAGCAGGCGCGACCAGCGCGAGGCGACCCACGGGGCTCGCAAGCGCCGGGCGAGCGCCCGCTGCAGGCCATACGCCCCGA
>CAZGUU010000376.1:0-3193 GCA_964529315.1 uncultured Enterobacteriaceae bacterium | reverse complement strand
CCCCGTTTTGCGAGAGGTCAGACGAGCATGGTTCGCCGCGAGAAGACCAACTACGTCATCCAGTCCGTCGCGCACGCGCTCGACGTGCTCGAGCAGTTCTCGGGCGAGACCGAAGAGCTCGGCGTGACCGACCTCTCCAAGCGCCTCAAGCTGCACAAGAACAACGTCTTCCGCCTGCTCGCGACGCTCGAGTCGCGCGGCTACATCGAGCAGAACAAGGCCACGGAGAACTACCGCCTCGGCATCCGCTGCCTGCAGATCGGCCAGACCTACGTCAACCAGATGGGCCTGCTGCGCCAGGCCAAGCCGATCATGGAGACCGTGGTGAAGCGCTGCCGAGAGACCGTCTACCTGAGCCTGCTGCGCCGCGGGGTGGTCGTGCCGCTCCAGTGCGTCGAGGCGGACCGCCCAGTGCGCATCATCTCCCTGCTCGGGCAGGCCCTGCCCCTGCACTGCACGGCGGCGGGCAAGGTGCACCTGGCCTTCGAGTCCGAGGAGGAGATCAAGAACGCCCTGCCCGAGGCGCTGAGCAAGCACACCGACAACACCATCACCCGGCGCACGGACCTGATCGCCGACCTGCGCACGGTGGCCGATCGCGGCTGGGCGCTCGAGTCGGGCGAGTTCCTCCCCGACCTGCGCTCGATCGCCGTGCCGATCCGCGACTACACCCGCACGGTGGTCGGCAGCCTGTCGATCACCGCCCCGGAGTACCGCCTGCCGCTCGAGCGCGTCGAGCGAGAGGTGGCGCCGATCGCGCTCAACGCCGGGCGCGACCTCTCCAGCCGCCTGGGCTACAACGCCTGACCGGCGCCGGGCGCGGCGCCCCTCCGCGGGCACCGCCGTTGACTCGAAATCGCACCATGTTATCCAACCGGGTCGACCTGCCCGCACCCGCTCGTGGCGCGCAGATCTCGTCCCGATCGTCGAGAACGGAGGAAGATACGGCGTGAAGATCCTGGTTCCCATCAAGCGGGTTCCGGACCCGCAGACCAACATCAGCGTCAAGCCCGACGGCTCGGGCATCGTCACGGACAACGTCAAGTTCGTGATCAATCCGTTCTGCGAGATCGCCCTCGAGGAGGCCTTGCGCATCAAAGAGAGCCAGGGCGGCGCCGAGGTCGTGCTGGTCTCGATCGGCCAGAAGGTCGCCCAGGAGCAGCTGCGCACCGGCCTGGCCATGGGCGCAGACCGGGCCATCCTGGTCCTCTCCGACACCGAGCTCGACTCGGCGACGGCGGCCGCGGTGCTGGTCAAGCTGGTCGAGGCCGAGACGCCCGACCTGGTCCTGCTCGGCAAGCAGGCGATCGACGACGACGCCAACCAGACCGGCCAGACGCTCGCCGCGTCGCTCGACTGGCCGCAGGCGACCTTCGCCTCCAAAGTCGAGTTCTCGGCCGACAAGAAGGAGCTGGCGGTGACCCGCGAGGTCGACGGCGGCCTCGAGACTCTGGCCTTCGCGCTTCCCGGGATCGTGACAACGGACCTGCGCCTGAACGAGCCGCGATACGCTTCGCTGCCCGGCATCATGAAGGCGCGCAAGAAGGAGCTCAAGGAGATCCCGCTCTCCGAGCTGGGCATCGACGGCCAGCTCAAGGTCCGCACCGTGAAGATCGCACCGCCCCCCAAGCGCGCCGGCGGGCGAAAGGTCGAGAGCGTCCAGGAGCTGGTCCAGCTGCTGCACACCGAGGCGAAGCTGATCTGACGCGCTGCGCGCGCCCGAAGCCCGACACCCGACTGAGGAAGAGCGAATCATGGCCAAGGTTCTGGTTTTCATCGAGCACGCGCACGGCAAGCTTCCCAAGAGCTCGCTGGTCGCCATCTCCGCCGGCCTCGAGGTGGCCAAGAGGCAGGGCCTCGACGCGGCGGGCCTGGTTCTGGGCAAGGGCGTGGACGCCGTCGCCACGGAGGCCGCGAGCCACGGCCTCGGCAAGGTGGTGGCGATCGACGACGCGAGACTCGAGCACTACGTCGCCGACCTGCACTCCAAGGCGGTGGCGCACGCGGCCACGCAGCTCGGCTCGACGTACCTCGTGGCCGCTGCGACGGCGGTGGGCAAGGACCTCCTGCCACGCGCGGCGCGTTTGCTCGACGCCGGCATGGCGAGCGACATCACCGCGTTCAACGACGACGGCACGATCGTCCGGCCCACCTACGCGGGCAACGTGATGGCGACCGTCTCCATCGAGACGCCGATCAAGGCCGTGAGCGTGCGCACCACGGCGTTCGAGCCCGCCGCGAAGACGGCGGCCGGGGCGGTCGAGAAGCTCGCGCTGCCCGCCGAGATCCAGGGCCGCACGCGCTTCATCTCGTTCGCCGAGACCAAGAGCGACCGGCCGGCGCTGGGCGATGCGGCGATCGTCGTCTCGGGTGGCCGGGGGCTGAAGTCGGGCGAGAACTTCACCACCTACCTCGAGCCGCTGGTCGACGTGCTCGGCGCGGCCATGGGCGCCTCGCGCGCGGCCGTCGACGCGGGCTTCGTGCCCAACGACCTGCAGGTCGGGCAGACCGGTAAGGTGGTCGCCCCGCAGCTCTACGTCGCCGTGGGCATCTCCGGCGCCATCCAGCACCTGGCCGGCATGAAGGACTCCAAGGTGATCGTCGCGGTCAACAAGGATCCCGACGCGCCGATCTTCACCGTCGCCGACTACGGGCTCGTCGCCGACCTCTTCAAGGCCGTGCCCGAGCTCACCGAGGAAGTGAAGAAGCTCAAGGCGCACTGAGCGCGTCGATCGGCCACCCGAGGCGCTGCGACCGCGAAGCGGCGCATCCCCCGGGGAGCCGAGGCCCCGAGCGGACGGCGCGGCACCCGCCCGAGGCTTCGCGAAGCGCCGGCCGGCGCTTCGCCCCGGGGCACCCAGGTCCCCACGAAGGCCGTCCGGGCGGGACGAGTCGACCAGGACCGCGCAGCGGGGGGTGGACGACGATGCACAGCCCGACGGATCTGGGAGAGACCCGCGAGATCCTGTGGAACGCTCCCGAGGCGTTCCACTGGACGCTCGCCAACCCCTTCGGACTGTTCCGCGTCGGCTTCGCCTTCCTGCTGTTCGCGGCCTGGGGAGTCGCGATCCTCTACCCGCTGTGGCGCTGGTACCGGATCGTCCGCTTGGGCCAGCCGGAGAGCCGGCTGGACCAGCTCGGCCGGCGAGTGCAGGCCGCCCTGCTCGAAGGGATCGGCCAGGGGCGCGTCGTC
>CAZGUU010000375.1:0-4928 GCA_964529315.1 uncultured Enterobacteriaceae bacterium | reverse complement strand
GGGGCGGCCGCGGCGCGGCGCAGAGCCGGGCGCGGTGCTCGCGGGCCTGCGCGTCATCGATCTCGGGGTCGGTGCGGTGGGGCCCGAGGTCGGCTGGCTGCTCGCCGAGCTCGGCGCCGAGGTGATCAAGATCGAGTCGCGCGCCAACTTGGACTTCCTGCGCGCGCTCACCGTCGAGCCGGACACGCCGAACCGCTCCTGGACCTTCAACGTGGAGGGCCGCGGGCAGAAGAGCGTCTGCCTGGACCTGCGCACACCCCGCGGCCGCGAGCTGGCGCTGCGTCTGTGCGCGAGTGCCGACGTCGTGATCGAGAACAACCGCGGCGGTGTGGTGCAGAGCTGGGGGCTCGACTACGAGGACGTCCGGCGCGTGCGACCCGACGTGATCTACTTGACGTCGCAGGGCTTCGGGCGCGGCGGCCCGCTAGGCGAGGCGCTGGCCTTCGGCCCCCTCAACTCCTCCTTCGCCGGCTGCAACTGGATGTGGAACCACCCCGAGGCGCCGTACCCGGCTGGTGCGGCGCTGAACCACCCGGACCACGTGGCGAGCAAGCTGGGTGCGGTCGCGGTGCTCGCCGCGCTCGAGCACCGCCGGCGCACCGGCGAGGGGCAACGCATCGAGATGGCGCAGACCGAGGCCTGTGCCTACCTGATCGGCGAGGCCTACCTGGAATCCGCGTGCGCCGGCCGCGCGCCCGCGCAGCGCGGCAACGCGGCCGAGCACGCGGCGCCACACGGCGTGTACCGCTGTCGGGGCGACGACCGCTGGGTCGCCATCGCCGTGGCCGACGACGCCGCCTGGGAGCGATTCGCGCGCTGCGCGGGCCTGGCCGCGGCGCCAGAGCTCGCCACGCTCGCGGGGCGCCTCGGGGCGCGCGCCGAGATCGACGCGCAGGTCGCACGCTGGACGCTCGAGCGCAGCCCCGAGGAGGTCGCCGAGCGACTGCAGGCGGTGGGCGTCTCGGCCATGGTGGTGCAGAACCCCGACGATCAGCGCGCCGATCCGCACCTCGCCGCGCGCGGTGCGATCGTCGGCGTCACGCACCCCGAGATCGGCCCCGAACGCCACGCCGGCAACCCGCTGCGCATGAGCCGCAGCGCGCCGGTCGCCACCGGCGCAGCCCCGCTGCTCGGCGCCGACACCGAGGCGATCTTGACGGGCGTGCTCGGCCTGGATGTGGCCGAGGTCCGAAGCCTGGTGGAGGCGGGGGTGTGCCGCTGAGCCCGAACGCCACAGCTCACGTTGGCAGGACGGCACGAATGAGAGGGCCTCGGCAGTAGGGAGAGGGCCGCCGGCGCCCAGGATCGCACCGGCGACGAGCAGCTCGTTGGGCAGCCGCGAGAGCCTCGGTCGATCCGAGCCGAGGACCTCGCGTTTGAAGTCGCCGACGAGGTCGTCGAGGAAGCAGATCGACCGCGAGGCAGCCGCGCACCGGGCGCTTGTTGTTGCTCCATGAATCTTGTACAAGCTCGCGCATGCCCTCTCGGGCCCTGCAGGTGAGCGAGGCGCGCAAGCGGCTCAGCGCTCTCGTGGAGCGCGTGGCTCGCGGTGGAGGGGCGATCGCGATCGGACGTTACGGCCGAGAGCGCGCCGTGCTGGTCGGCGCGGAGCAGTACGCGAAGCTCACTCGCGCGGCCAAGCGTGGCGCACCGCGCCGGCCGACGCTCGAGGGGACGATGGAGCTGCTGTGCTCGCCGGAGGAGCTCATTGCCGAGAGCGAGCGGCTCGGAGCGCTCTGGCTCGAGCCGCTCGACGAGAGCGCCTCGCAGGCAAAGCCGGACCGGCGCCGGACGCGGCGACGCACCTGAGGTGGTGTACGTCACCGATACGCACGCGCTGGTCTTCTACGTGACCGGTGCGTTGCGCCGCCTGAGCCCGCGCTGTCGGGCGATCTTTCGCCGAGCGGAAGACGAGCGCGATCGGGTTTTCGTCCCGATCGTCTGCTTTTTCGAGATCGCGCTGCTGCTGGAGCGTGGCCGTCTCCGAAGTCGAATGGGTTTCGATGCCTGGCGGGAGGTGGTGGCAGCGCAGCCGGGCTTTCCGATCGAGGAGCTGGGCTGGGAGGACGTGCGCGAGGCACGCGGGCTGGCGAGCCTGGTCGATCCGTTCGACCGGCTGATCGCGGGCATGGCCCTGCGCCTCGACGCACCGCTTCTCACTGGCGACGAACGGATGCGACGCTCCGGTCTGGTGCGAACCATCTGGTGAAACGGGTTCCCGACTTCGACGGTGTTGTCCTCGAAGTCGTTCGGGCTGAGATACGGCTTGCGGGAGCGACTGTGCGGCGCGGAGAGCTCCAAGGAGAGGAGCCTCCTAGCGCTCGCTTCAGCCGCGTCGCTCTGCGCCCAGGTGGAAGCTCGCGGACCCGGGCGGCGGGCCCGACCGCCCTTGCGCGGGGCCGATCCTTCCCCGATGGTTCGACGTCGAGCGCGCGGCGAGCGAGCAGGGGAGGGCGTCGACATGGGAACGGTCTTCGAGAGCCCGGCCGAGCTGGCCGGGGCGGTGGGCAGGCACCTCGGCTACAGCGATTGGCTGGAGATCACGCAGCAGCGCATCGACCTGTTCGCCGACGCCACGGGCGATCACCAGTGGATCCACGTCGACCCGGAACGCGCCAAGACCGGTCCGTTCGGCGCGACCATCGCGCACGGCTACCTGACGCTGTCGCTGGTCAACATGCTCCTCCCCTCGATCGTCGAGGTGCGCAACATCTCGATGGGCGTGAACTACGGCGCGGACAAGGTGCGCTTCCCCGCGCCCGTGCCCGTCGGCTCGCGCATCCGCGCCGGCGGGGAGCTGGTGGCCGCCGAGGAGGTCAAGGGCGGCGTCCAGGCGACGATCCGCGTCACCGTGGAGATCGAGGGCAAGGACCGCCCGGGGTGCGTGGTCGACACGATCAGCCGCTTCTACCCCGCGGGGCGCACGGCCTGAGCCGCGCTGCACGAGGCCTCTGCCGCACCCCGCGAGAGCCCTGCTGCGGCACGCGAGGTCTGAGGGCGTGAGCAGCAATCCCCCCCCGTCGCTCGGCACCACCGGGTGACGACGCAGCCGTCGCGGCGGACCACAGGCACCCTGGGCCTGTCCGGAGACTCCTGCCCACGATCTGAGACTCGGGGCGCTCGCCTCGTGCCGAGCTCCGTGCTGCGGCGACCGACCGCGCGGACGGTGGCGCGCTCGGCGCGCCATGGGTATCGATCCCGAGATTCCCATCCCGAGGAGGAAGTCGCAGCGATGGAGCCCAATCTGGCCGAGCTGAGCGAGGCGGTTGCCGCCGCGATCCCCGAGCGAGAGTGCCTCGTTTGGCGGGATCGCCGCTTCACCTGGCGCGAGCTGACCGAGCGCACGCGACGGCTGGCCCACCTGCTCGACGCGCGTGGCTTGCGGCTCCACCGGGAGCGCGCCGAGCTGGCCGGCTGGGAGTCCGGCCAGGACCACGTGGCGCTCTGCCTGTACAACTCGCCCGAGTACCTCGAGGCGATGCTCGGCTGCTACGAGGCGCGCACCGTCCCGGTAAACGTCAATTACAAGTACACGGCCGAGGAGCTCGTGCCCCTGCTGCGCGACGCGCGGGCTCGCGCCGTCGTGTACCACGCCGCCTTCGCGCCGCGGATCGCCGAGATCCGCGCGTCCCTACCCGATCTCGAGCTCCTGCTGCAGAAGGACGACGGATCGGGCGAGGCCCTCCTGCCCGGCGCGCTCGACTACGAGGCCGCGCTGAGCGAGGCCTCGGCCGAGAGGCCCGAGGCGGCCTGGTCGGGCGACGACCTCTACATCCTCTACACCGGCGGCACGACGGGGCGCCCCAAGGGCGTGCTGTGGCGCCAGGCCGACATCTACTTCGCGGCGCTGGGCGGCCGGCGGCCCGACGGCCGCGAGCTCGGCTCGGTGGACGAGGTGGTGGCCCGCGCGGTCAAAGGGGGCCTCAAGTACATGCCCACGGCGCCGTTCATGCACGCGGCGCACTGGGTGGCGCTGGATGCGCTGTTCGGCGGGAACACCGTCGTCATGCAGGACGAGACGAGCCGCCTCGACCCGGCATCCATCCTGCGCACCGTCGAGCGCGAGGGCGTCCACGTCGTGCTGATCGTCGGAGACGCGTTTGCCCGGCCGCTGATCGACGAGCTGCGCCGCACCCGCTACGACCTCTCCTCGCTGCGCGTGATCGGCAGCGGCGGCGCCGTGCTCGGCCCCGAGACCAAGGAGGCTCTGCTCGCCGAGCTGCCCGAGGGCGTCAAGCTGATCGATACCGTCGGCTCCTCCGAGACCGGAACCCAGGCGAGCCAGGCCAGCGTGCGCGGACGCCAGCAGGCGGCGGGGCGCTTTCGCACGAACCCCGGTGCGTGCGTGCTCTCGGCCGACCGGCAGCGCCTGCTCGGGCCGGGCGAGGAGGAGATCGGCTGGTTCGCGCAATCCGGGCGCGTGCCGCTGGGCTACCTGGGCGATCGCGCGAAGAGCGAGCAGACCTTCGCGGTGGTGGGCGGCGTGCGCTACTCGATCCCCGGCGACCGCGCGCGCCTCTCGGCGGACGGTGCCGTCGAGGTGCTCGGCCGCGACTCGATGACCATCAACTCCGGCGGGGAGAAGATCTTCGTCGAGGAGGTGGAGCAGGCGATCAAGTGCCACCCCGCCGTGCAGGACGCGGTGGTGTGCGGCCGGCCGAGCGAGCGCTGGGGGGCGGAGGTGGCGGCCGTGGTCCAGCTCCGCGCGGGCGCGAGCGCCACGCCCGAGAGCCTGGTCGAGGAGTGCCGCCGGCACCTCGCCCGCTACAAGGTGCCCAAGGTCTTCGTCTTCCGCGAGACCATCGAGCGCAGCCCGAGCGGCAAGGCCGACTACACCTGGGCGCGCGCCCAGGTCGCCGGCGGGGCCGCGTAGCCGGCGTCGAGCACGGCACCGGCCCGAGCTTGCGTGGCCCGGTGTCGCCCCGACC
>CAZGUU010000374.1:0-4935 GCA_964529315.1 uncultured Enterobacteriaceae bacterium | reverse complement strand
CAGCCCGACGTGCGCCCGCGGCGCGCCCCGGCTCGGCCGTTCAGCGCAACGGCGGGCGCGAGGTCGAGCAGCGTCGCTGTGCGGAGTAGACGCGCAGCCGGCCCTCGCGGTCGTCCTCCCACACGACGACACAGCGCGTATCGCTGCCCTGGCCGCTCACCGCCAGGCGCGGGCGGTGCTGGGCGCTCGGCCCGTCGCCAGTGTCGTCGACCCGCTCGACGTGCGTCACGGGGCCTCCCGGAGCGCGCTCCCAGGCGCCGAAGAGCACGTCGGCGTTGCCCTCGCGGTCGTCCTGCCAGACCGCGAAGGTGCGCCCGCCCGAGTCGGCGAGCGCCGGGAAGCTCTGGCTCGGGGGTACGTCGCGGTCGGGGTCGAAAGCGGCGGTCGTGTCGGGAACCCGCCGCTCGTCGAAAGACGCTCCGCCGTCGCGACTCTCGAAGAGATAGAGGTCGCTGTCCGGACGACGCGAGCGGATCGCGTCGACCGCGGCTCGGACGTAGCCCGGGCCGGCGACCAGCGCCGCCGGTCCCTGGGCGATGACCTCGGAGGACGACGGTCCGGTCAAGCGAAGGCTCTCGCCGAAGCTGCGTCCGCCGTCGCCCGAGCGCGCGGCGTACAGATGCCAGGAGTAGTCGCGGACGCCGATCCCGGCGCGGTCCACCCCGCGGCCCCGCGCGGCGACCGCTGGGCCCCAGTGGTTGTCGTGGCTCGCGGCGAGCGGCACCGGCTCGCCGGCGTCGATGCGCACCGCCGGGGCGAAGCGCGAGCCGTCCGGCTCGCCGCGGGCGGCGTAGAGGTGCGCCAGGGCGACGCCGTCGGGCCCCGGATCGCGCTCGTCGATCCACGCGACGACGGGCGCGCCGCCGTCGGCGATCGCGATCGCCGGCTGCCAGCGCCCGGCCGGGGCGATCCGCTCGCCGTCGTCGACCCGGACGTCGCCCGAGACCTTGTGGCCACGGCGGTCGAAGGTGGCGAGCTCGATCGAGCCCGAGTCGTCGTCCATACCGTGGTCGAAGGCCTGCCAAACCACCAGGATGCGATCGCCGGCGATCGCCACGTCGGGGAACAGCTCGCCGCGCTCGCCCGCTGGGCTCGAGCTCACCTCGATGGGCGGGGAGAAGCTCACGCCGCGGTCGCTCGACAGGGCGAGGCGAACCTTGGGCACCGGCCCATCGCGGGTGTCGTCCCACACCACGGCCACCGTGCGGGCGTCGGCGGCGATGCGCGGGTGGCGCTGGCGGCCGCCGCCGCGCGGGCTCACGGCACGGCTGCGGCCGAAGGTGGTCGGCGTGGTGCCGCGGTCGATCGGCTGTGCGACGACATCGGACCCGTCGGGCTCACCCGAGCGGCCGGGCCCCGTGGGGAGGCTCAGGTCGGCGACAAGGATCCACTCGCGGTAGCCGGCCTCGCAGGCGCCCCAGGCGAGCGAGTCGGCGCAGGGGACGCCCGAGTCCGGCAGGAGCTTGACGCCCGAGGCGACCAGCGAGCGGCGCCGCTCGGCGAGCGAGCGCCCGTCGTCCGCCGAGCCCGGCGCTGCCGGGTCGGGGAGGATCCACGGCGCGATGGCGAGGAAGCCGGTGTCCGCCGGCTGGCCGAGCCAGCCGTTCTGGGCCGTGCGCCGTGCCGGGCGTCGCTTGTCGCGCCGCTTCTCGAGGATCGCGCTCTGCCCGTCGAAGGTCACCTCGAAGAGGTTGCCGGTCATGCTCGGCGCCACGTTCCACAGGAATCCCGCCTGGCGCTGCAGGTTGCCGAAGCCGCCCTCCTTGAAGACGTCGGGATCCCACTCCTGGTCGTCGAATGCCCAGCTGCTGAAGGCTTCGGACTGGAGCAGGAAGCTCGCCCCCTTGGCGTCCAGGCGCTCGTTCACGTCGGGCATCCAGGCGTCCTTGGAGATCACGACGCCGATCGCCCCGACCGGCGTGTCGAGCACCTCGAGGTCGCGCACCGAGCCCGAGGCGAGGCTCAAGCCCCCGCCGGGCTTCTCCGGGGTCTGCTCGATCGGCGTCAAATATGACTTCCAGGTGCTGGCTCGGATCTCGCCGCCGGTCTGCGAGGGCGAGCGCAGCAGACCGCCGCCGCCGTCGGGTACGAGGATCTCGCCGTCCGGGGCGAACAGCCAGACCAGGTTGTGCGGCAAGCCCGAGGTCGCCTCGTAGGCGTAGCTCCGCTCGGGCTCGTCGGGGCCACGCAGCAGCTCGACCAGGGCGGCGTCCTGGCTCGCCTCGATGCGCCGCGCCGGGGCGGCGTTGAGCGACACGCTCACGTAGACGCCGTAGGTCGTGGCGATCTCGCGGAAGGTCTCGTAGACCGAGCGGTACAGCACGTCGGTCAGCGAGACGACCATGGCGCGCAGCGGCAGCGCGGCGAGCTCCGGGAACTCGCCTGCGTAATGCCCGCTCACCTCGGCATAGGAGCCGATCAGGTCGGCGAAGGCGCCGATCGAGACGCTGGCGCCGCGCGCCTTGGCGCCGCGCGAGCCGATCAGGCCGGCGACCAGCCCGGTGTCCTCGGGGAAGTGGACCACGGCGTCGGCAGGCGCGCCCGGGTCGCGTGGGGCGAGGTGGCTCGCCACGTCGTCGACTCCGTCCTGGACCAGACCCGCGGGCCGCTTGCTCGAGTCGACCAGCGCGAGCATCCGGGCGCGAAAGCTCTCGACCGACACCGCGTCCTCGAGGCGCAGCTCGTGGCCGACGACGAACGCCCGCACCCGCGTCGGCTGGGGTGGCTTGGCGTGCGCCGCGGTCGTCGCGGCCAGCGCCACGGCGGCCGTGAGCCCCGCGAAGGTGGGTGAGCCGAGCCATCCCACCAGGCGAGCGGGCCTCCTCCGATAGCTCGACGGCAAGCGCCGTCCCCTATGGCATTTGCGATCAGCGGGTCTCACGGGGGCGAACGAATATCAGGAGCGGCCATGGTAGGATAGGCGATCGATGCGGGAGCCTGGACTGCTTCTTCCTCGGTAACTGTCCGACGCAGCTGACCGGACGGCCAGCAGGCTCTCCGAACAGGCTTTCGCGCGTTGGCCGAGAAATTTTGTACCAAACGACTTGACAGCCGGATCCCGCTTGAAATAGTCGACCGACAGCCCCTCGGAACGGCGTGCGGCGTCGTGCCTGAGATCGCGCGGTCCGGGGCGGTCCGCCTGCCGGCGGCAGCAAATCAAAGGAGGAGACCATGACCACCCCCACCCGACCCCCTCGACTCTCCGCTCTGCACGCGCAGGCTCGCCGCCGCGGCGCCCCGCTCCTCCTCGCGGTCCTGGCGGCCGCCGTGGCCACGGCGGGATTCGCCTCGAGCGCAGCGGCCGCGACCGCCACCTTGATGAGCTTGGGCGACGGCCGCTCGGTGAGCGGGCTCAAGAACGCCTCGCCGCGCAGCGTGAGCTACGCCGGCACCTTCAACATTCGCATCGACGGCACGCCACCGGACGTTCCGGCCTACTGCGTCGACATCGACAACCCGATCAGCATCGGTAACACCGTGCCGCAGGCGCCGGTCGACTACCCGGTCGAGGTGCTGTGGATCCTGAACAACGCCTTCCCGGTGGCGAACAACGCGGGCGCGCCGCTCGGCGACGTCGACTGCGAGGCCGCGGCCGTGCAGTGCGCGATCTGGAGCTACACGGACAACATGGTCTGCACCAGCCCGGCGTCCCCCGCGACCTGCGACGTGGCGGGCCGCGCGGCGGCGATCGTCGCGGCGGCGAACGCGGCCGCGCCTCTGGTCCCGACGCGCGTGCCCCAGACGCTCGAGCTGACGCCGCCGACGGCGAGCAATTTCTTGAACGTCGGCGACACGACGCACAGCGTGACCGCCGATCTGAGCGACGACCAGGGCGATCCGCTCTCCGGCCTGACGATCAGCATCGTCGTGCAGAGCGGCCCCGGTTCGCCGGCCAGCACCAGCGGCCCCTCGCCGTCGGTCACGCTCAACTACACGAACTCCGGCGCGACGGCAGGGACCGACTCTATCAAGGCGAGCGTGACCTACACGGTGCCGACCGGCCAGAAGTTCAAGATGGCCGGCAAGCAGGGCATCGTGCTCGCCGGATCGCCCCAGACCGGCACGCTCAGCGGCACCGCCGAGAAGTCGTGGATCAACGACGTCTGCGGCAACGGCATGGTCGGCCCGGGCGAGGAGTGCGACGACGGCAACGCCAACGACAACGACAACTGCACCAACGGCTGCCAGAACGCGCGCTGCGGCGACGGCATCGTCGATTCCGCCAGCCCGAACGTCGAGCAGTGCGACGACGGCAACCAGAACAACAACGACGACTGCAAGAACGACTGCACGAACAACGTCTGCGGCGATCAGGTGGTCAACCCCGCGACCGAGGAGTGCGACGACGGCAACGCGACGAACAACGACGGCTGCACCAACGCCTGCCGGCTGCCGTACTGCGGCGACGGCATCTTGCAGACCGGCGAGGAGTGCGACGACGGCAACACGAGCAACACGGACGCCTGCACGAACGCGTGTGAGAACGCGGCGTGCGGCGACGGCTACGTGCAAGCGGGCGAGGAGTGCGACGACGGCAACCAGAGCAACACGGACACCTGTACGAACGCGTGCGAGAGTGCCGAGTGTGGCGATGGCTACGTCCAGGCGGGCGAGGAGTGCGACGACGGCAACCAGAGCAACACGGACGCCTGCACGAACGCGTGCGAGAGTGCCGAGTGCGGCGATGGCTACGTCCAGCCGGGCGAGCAGTGCGACGACGGCGACCAGGTCGACCAGAACGCCTGCAAGAACGACTGCACGAGCAACGTCTGCGGCGACGGTGTGCCCGGCGGCCCCGGTGAGCAGTGCGACGACGGCAACGCGACGAACGAGGACGGCTGCACGAACCAGTGCACGCTGCCGGCCTGTGGCGACGGCATCGTCCAGGCGGGCGAGGAGTGCGACGACGGCAACCAGAGCAACACGGACTCCTGC
>CAZGUU010000373.1:0-4952 GCA_964529315.1 uncultured Enterobacteriaceae bacterium | reverse complement strand
CAGCCGAGGGAGCGGCGAGTCGATTCAGCGAAGGCCGATACGGCGCCGGCGGCCGAGCAGGGCGCGACGGCGGTGACGTCGGGCTCGCCAGCGGGTCAGGACGGCAGCGAGGCCGCGGTGGTGGCCGAATCCGGCCCCGACCAGCAACGCTGGCAGCGCCTGGTCGATGGGCTGCAGCGCGAGCGACCGTCGCGCTTCTTCCGGCTCTCCTACAGCCGCCTCCTGGCACTCGACGAGCAACGGCTGCGCGTCGCGGTCACCGGCGGCGCGGCGGCGACGGCGCTGCTCGAGAAAGAGACCCGAGCGGCGATCGAGCAGGCGATCCTGCGCGACTTCGGCCGGGAGCTGTGCTTCGAGCCCGTGGTGTCCGGGGAGGGGGTGGCGGCGAGCCCGGGTGGGGCCGAGCCACCGCCGAGCCTGGATCGCCGTGCGCGAGAGGATCCCGTTGTGCAGCTCTCGGTGGAGCTGCTCGATGCGCGGGTCGAGGCGGTGGTGCCGCGCGGCCGGCGTTGAGGTGGCTGGGCTCGAGCGCGAATCTCACAGAGAACGGAGAAGGGACCCAGGGATGGCCAAGGGCTTCGAGTTGCCCGGCATGGGAGATCTGCTGCAGCAGGCGCGCGCGATGCAGGAGCGTCTGGCCAACCTGCAGGCGGAGGTGGGGGCGCGCAGCGTCGAGGCGACGGCCGGCGGCGGCATGGTGAGCGCCCGGGTGAGCGGCAAGCTCGAGGTTCTCTCGGTCGCCATCGATCCCGAGGTGATGCGCAGCGGCGACCTCGACATGCTGCAGGATCTCGTCGTCGCAGCGGTGAACGAGGGGTTGCGCAAGGCGCAGAAGATGATGGCCGACGAGATGGCCAAGATCACCGGGGGGCTCCACATCCCCGGGCTCACCTGAGCGCGCCCAGGGCGCGCTCTCGCCGGACCGATGGCCAGCGGACTCACCCCTTCGATGGAGCGTCTGGTCGAGGAGCTCAAGCGGCTCCCCGGCATCGGCGAGAAGACCGCTCTGCGCCTGGCGCTCTACGTCCTGCGCTGCGAGGCGTCGTTTGCCGCCAACCTGGCGCAAGCCCTCCTCGGCGTGAAGGAGCAGAGCCGGCTCTGCTCCGTCTGCTTCGGCCTGACCGAGCGTGATCCCTGCGCGATCTGCGTCGATCCCCGCAGGCGAGCCGACGAGGTCTGCGTGGTCGAGGAGGCGGCCGATCTGATGGCGCTCGAGCGCGCGCAGCAGTACCGCGGGCGCTATCACGTGCTGGGCGGAGCCCTGGCGCCGCTCGATGGCATCGGCCCAGAGCACCTCCGATGCGGCGAGCTCGTCGAGCGCGTGCGCCAGGGGGGCATCGCCGAAGTCATCGTGGCGACCAACCCCACGGCGGAGGGCGAGGCGACGGCCCTCTACCTCGCCCGTTTGGTGAAGCCGCTGGGGGTGCGCGTGACGCGCATCGCGCGAGGCTTGCCGATGGGCGGCGATGTCGAATACACGGACGTCGTCACCCTCACGCAGTCGCTCGAGGGCCGGCGCGAGATGTGATCCGTGCCCCTGGCAGCGGAGCCGGGCTCGGGGGCACCCCCGAAGGGAGCCGGAGGGCCACGGCGGCAGCGCTGCGGTCTGCTGCAACCGCGCCGGCAAAGGGCGGGTCGGCACGGCGTCGGTATGGACACCCAGCGGTGGCGCGACGGTTGAGCCCCCGACTCAGTGATGTTACACAGCTAAGATTCACCATGGCTGACGCGAAGACCTCGTCCCGCTCCGGCGGCGGCAGCGCCCCGGGCCGCAAGGCCCCACCCACGCCGCCGCCCACCGCGTACCAGTTCCGCAGCCTGGTCCGGCGCGACCTGAACATCGACTTCGTCGGCAAGCGCTACCTCTTCGTCGCGCTTTCGACGGCGCTGAACCTCCTGGCGGTCCTCCTCCTGCTCACCCGCGGCCTGAATCTCGGCATCGACTTCAAGGGCGGAACAGACATCCGTCTGCGCTTCGCCGAGCCGACCACGGCCACGGCGCTGCGCGAGGAGCTCGGCGAGCTCCAGCTGCGCGACCTCACGGTCCAGGACTTCGGTGTGCAGGGCAAGGAGTTCCTGCTGCGTTTCGAGATCGAGGAAGGCCAGG
Organism: uncultured Enterobacteriaceae bacterium; assembly: GCA_964529315.1. Lineage (GTDB taxonomy): Bacteria > Desulfobacterota > Binatia > UBA12015 > UBA12015 > CAZGUU01. The sequence goes on along the minus strand of CAZGUU010000373.1, from coordinate 2,845 downwards.
AGATGAGCTCGATCAGCGAGACGCTGCGCACCCTGTTCCGCAAGACCAGGGGCCAGGACCAGGCCTTCGAGATCCTGAGCGTGGAGAGCGTCGGCCCCAGGGTGGGATCGAATCTGCGCCGTCAGGGCTTCATGGCGGTGGCCGTCGCCACGGTCTTCATGGGCATCTACATCGCCCTGCGCTTCGACTTCAGCTTCGGCGTCGGCGCGGTCATCGCCCTGATTCACGACGTCCTGATCACGGTGCTCGCGCTGCTCGTCACGCGAATGCCGTTCGACCTGACCACGCTCGCCGGCGTGCTTACGGTGGTCGGCTTCTCCGTGCACGACACGATCATCGTCTCCGACCGCATCCGCGAGAACCTGCGCAAGAACCGCAAGGCGGCGCTCGCCGAGGTGATCAACAAGAGCATCAACGAGACGCTCTCCCGCACGTTGCTCACCACTGGCACGGCCCTGCTCGTGCTGCTCGCGCTGTTCTTCCTCGGCGGCAAGGGCCTCGAGCCCTTCGCCCTTTGCCTGATCGTCGGCTTCATCACTGGGACGTACTCGTCGATCTACATCGCCACGCCGGTGGTTCTGTTCTGGTCGAAGCGCTCGAAGCTCGCCACGAGCTGAAGCTCTCTCTCGGGCGTCCGACGTCTCGGACGGCGGCGCTCGACCTTGGGCCGATCGGGCGCGTGCAACGGTGGGCCGGCCGCTGCGCCGAACGACTCGCCGGGCGCGGGCACCGCCGATGCCGGCAGAGGCTTCGCGATGTGGCGTGGGATCCCCGGATCGGCTACGTCTCGCCGCAGGACTTCCGCCCCCGTAGCTCAGGTGGATAGAGCACAGGATTCCTAATCCTGGGGTCCCGCGTTCAAATCGCGGCGGGGGCAGTGAGAGATTCCAGATACCCGAGATCTTCGCTCTGGTCTGGGTAGGGTGAGGCGGCCCGCGCGAGAGCTGTCGGCTCGGGTCGGCGGCCGAGATCGAGAGGGAAAAGCAAGACCTCGCGCGGATTCATGGCTAGGGCCGCTCGGGTGCTGGTGCAACGGGTGCCTGCAGCATTCCCGGGGTTGGTGATCTCGGTATCGGCTCCCGCAGCTCGCCCGTCACGCGAGGGCTGAGGTCAGTGCCACCCTTCGGTGGACGCTTCACGGGCGAGGGCGGGAGAGGGATCGCGCCCCGCCAGGCCACCGGCCGGCATGCGCACGGCGTCCTCGTCCTCGGGGAGGTCGACGTAGATCACCTCGCCGTTGAAGCGGTTGAAGATGAAGCCGTCGCCGTAGGCCCAGATGCCGCCGTAAAGAAATGCCGCGGCCGCAAACCCCAGGGCGAGAAAGAGCGCCGCCACTCGCGTCATGCCGTCCTCCGACCTCCTCGAAACACCTTGCCGTGCCCGGGGGGCGTAGATATACCACGGCCGGGTCCGCGGGAACTCCTGGTCGCTGCTGGTGCGGGATGCCCGCCGGGCGGAAGGTTCCAACCGTGCGCCGCGAGGAATACGAGGCTCGAGAGAGCGCCCTGCTGGCGCCGTGGGCGATGCGCAGCGCCGAGTCTCGCGGGCGCGCCTACCCGGAAGAGGAGCACCCGATCCGCACCGCGTTCCAGCGGGACCGCGATCGCATCATCCACTCGACGGCGTTTCGTCGCCTGGAGTACAAGACCCAGGTCTTCGTCAATCACGAGGGCGACTACTATCGGACCCGGCTCACCCACACCATGGAAGGTGCCCAGATCACGCGCACGATGGCCCGCGCCCTGCGCCTGAACGAGGACCTGGCCGAGGCCGTCGTCCTGGCGCACGACCTCGGGCACACTCCCTTCGGCCACGCCGGCGAGCGCGTGCTCGACGGCCTGATGGCGCCCTGGGGCGGCTTCGAGCACAACGCGCAGAGCCTGCGCATCGTCGAGCGGCTCGAGGAGCGCTACCCGGACTTTCCCGGCCTGAACCTCACCTGGGAGGTGCGCGAAGGGATCGTCAAGCACTCCTCGGAGTACGATCGGCCGCTCGTGCAGCAGTTCGATCCGGACGTGGCACCCTGCCTGGAAGCGCAGATCGCCGACTTCGCCGACGAGATCGCCTACAACTGCCACGACATCGACGACGGACTCGAATCGAGGATGCTACAGCCCGACCGGATGCAGGAGGTGACCATCTGGCGCGAGCACTTCGCCGCGGCCCGGGCTCGCTCGCCCGAGGCCCCGTTCTCGATCCTGCGCTACCAGACGGTGCGTCGAATTCTCGACGCCATGGCCTCCGACCTGGTTTCCTTCACCGAGGCGGAGCTGCAGCGCCGCGGCATCGACTCGATGGAGGAGCTGCGCGCCGCGCGGCCGCGCATCGCCGCCTACAGCCCGGCGATGGCCGAGCGGGTGCGCGAGGTGAAGGCCTTCTTGATGGAGCACCTCTATTCCCACGTCCGAGTGACCCGCATGGGCATGAAGGCCAAGACGGTGATCACCGGGCTCTTCCAGACCTACCTCGAGGAGCCGCGCCAGATGCCTCCCCAGGTGTTCGCCCAGATCGAGGCGGGAGAGGCCGTCCCGCGGGTGATCGCCGACCACATCGCCGGGATGACGGACCGCTTCGCGCTCGACGAGTACCGCAAGCTCTTCGACCCGCTCGAGAAGGTATGAAGCGTCGGGTCGCCCTCGACATCCGACGCGAGGACCACAAGTACGACGCGCTCGGGCAGGTGTTCCTCGGCGCGGCCGACGGTGACCAGACCCTGGCGCTGCTGCGCGGCTATCTCGGGCCGCACGCATCGCTGCGCCACGTCGAGCTCGAGGACGACGTGCTGCGCGTCCAGGTCGACGTGCGGGAATTCCCCGAGGAGAGCCGCAACCTGCTCGAGATGGGC
>CAZGUU010000372.1:0-4967 GCA_964529315.1 uncultured Enterobacteriaceae bacterium | reverse complement strand
GCCGTCCCCGCGACCCGCAGCTCGCCGGCCACCGGCGCCTGCGCAGGCCAGAGCTGCACGAATCGGCGCACGTCGGCCGCAGCGAGCGGCTGCACGGCGACGCGCAGGTCGAGCGGCGTGTCGCCCGCGAGCTCGACCGTCCCACCCGCCGAGAAGCGCGATGCCTCGCCCCACCCGCAGTCGATCCGGTCCACGCGCAGCGCGGGACGCTCGGCGCGCGCGAGATCCACCGTCGCGTGCCCGTCGATCCCGGCCAGCTCGATCGGCTCGCCGAGCACGCCCGAGAGGCTGGCCGTGCCTCCCGAGAGGAGGATGTCGACCGCCGCGAGCCAGGCAGGCGGTGCTGCGTCCTCGCCCTCGGGGGCGAACAGCTCGACCACGTCCCACTGGCCGTCGGCGGAGCGCCGCGCCGTGAGGGCGAAGCCGTCGAGCGCCACCTCCAGCGAGGCTCGCGGTGGCCAGAGGGCTCCAAGGGCCCAGCGCATCCGGGCACGCTCCGCCCACACCACGCGGCTGCCGCCGCTCGACAGCGCCAGTCCCTCGACCGCGATCCCATCGCGCGAGACCTGCGTCAAGTTCGCAATCTCGAGCGAGGCGTGAAGGGCGTCTCCGGCCAGCGCCTCGACCCGGGGGCGCAGCCATTCTCGGCCGAAAGGACGCTGGAGCAGCCAGGCGAGCGCGAGCAGCGCGAGCAGGCCCGCGGCGGCCAGCGCAGCCGCCGCGATCCCCAGCCGACGAAGTGCTCGAAGCGCTGCACGCACGGCTCAGAACTCCGGTCCGATCGAGAAGGCCACCTGCACCAGCGAGTCGCCGCGCGGCCGATCCAGGCCGAAGCCCAGGTCGATCTCGAGCGGTCCCACGGGCGAGTTGGCGCGCAGGCCGAAGCCGACCCCGGTCTGGACGTTGCGTGGATCCAGGGTCCACGCCGAGAGCTCGATGTCGCCGGCATCGACGAAGGCCACGCCGAGCAGCGGCCCCCAGACCGGGTGGCGCAGCTCGAGCGAGCCGATCGCCATGGAGCGGCCGCCGAGTGGATCGTTCGACCCGGTGATCGGGCCGATGCGACGGCGGCCGTAGCCGCGCACCGGGTAGATGCCGCTGCCGCCGGCGTAGAAGCGATCCCACAGCGGGATTTCCACCTGCCCGTCGTAGGGCGGAATCGCGCCCAGGGTGAGACGCGTGGCCAGGGTCAGGTCGCCGACCAGCGGCGTGTAGGCACGCGCGCTGCCGATCAAGCGAAAGAAGCTCACGTCGGCGTCGAGCAGTGGCCCGCCGGCCAGCTCGGCCGAGAGCCCGAGCACCACGCCGCGGCGCGGGTCGAGGACGTCGTCGACGCGCGTCCAGCGCACCGAGCTGCCGAGAGATACGGTGAAGCCCGAGCTCTGGTACTCGCGCAGCGCCGCGCGAGTCGGGTCACTCACGCCGGAGAGCGAGTCGTACTCCGAGCGCAGGAACAGCGACCCGGCGACGTCGGGCGTGGCGCGCCAGTCGACCTGCGGCACGACGCGCGAGTAGTCGAGCAGGTAGGTCGACTCGTCGTCCTGGCCCAGGTTGAAGGTGAGCAGCGAGCGGTTGCGTAGCCCCGGAAAGTGCGGCTGCACGTAGGTCGCGGAGACGAAGCGCGTCACCTGCGAGAGACGGGTCGTGAGCCCGAGCTGCTCGGCGCCGCCGAACAGGTTGTAGTTCCACCACGACACCAGCCCGCGCACCCCATCCTCGGTGCTGTAGCCGACGCCAAGGCGCACCTCGCGCGACGGCCCCGGCTCGAGGCGTACCTGGATCGGCACGCGCCCCTCCCCGTCCACGGAGCCGTGCTCGAGCCGAACCAGCGAGAAGACACGCAGCCCGCGCAGGCGGCGCTCGGTCTCGCGTAGCCGCCGCGAGTCGAAGCGCTCGCCGGGGCGATAGGCGAGCTCGCGCGTCACCAGCGCCTCGCGCAGGGCGCCCAGGCCGTCGATCTGCGTCGCACCGAACACCCCTTGCGGGCCGGGCGAGACGCGATAGGACACCCCGGCGCAGCGCCTCGCCACGTCGACGCGCGCCGCGCGCTGCACCTCGGGCGCGGGGTGGCCGTTCTCGGAGAAGTACTCACCGAGTCGCGCCGCCGAGCCCTGGTAGTCGGCTTGGCGAAAGCGCTCGCCCACCCGAAGCGGCAGCCTGCGCAGAAGCTCGGCGCCATCCGCGGGCGGCACCTGCTCGCTGCCCAGGTCGACGAGCAGCGAGCAGAGGTCCGTCGCCTCGCCGAGCTCGACGCGGATGCGCGCTTCGACCAGCCCGGGCTCGGCGTCCCGCGCATCCGGTGCCCTCCCCTTCGCATCGTCTCCAGCGGCGGCCGGTGGGCCCGTCGCGGGCGGCTCGCGCAGGATCTCGACCTCGCCGGCCACCCGGGCATCGTAGTAGCCGTCGGCCTCGAGCTCGCGCGCCACCCGCTCGACGTCCTCGGCGAAGTACGCCGGGACGAACTCCTCTCGCGGCCGCCAGAAGGCCCACCAGGGGCGCGGCCGGGTGGCGAAGCCCGAGCGCAGCAGCCAGGAGCGAACGAAGCCTACGCCCTCGAGGTCGAGCCTCTCGATCCGCCAGGGGCCGCGCGGGTCGAGATCCTCGACGCCGACCACCCGCGCATCGCCGAAGGCCGGGCGCGGAGCGCAGGCCGCGCCGAGCGCGAGGCAGGCCGCGCCGAGGCAGGCGATCGTCGCGGTGCGCCATCCTCCTCTCCTGGCCACACCAGCGCTCTACCGCCTCAGCGAAACAGCTGCACGAGCTCGTCGTGCGCCGCGGCCGCATCCCTGCGGCCCAGCTCGAGCAGCGCCTCTGCGTACGGGCGATCGAAGAGCAGGTAGGAGAGCAGGTCCTTGTCCACGCCCGTGCCGCGCGCGGCCAGGTGCATGGTGAGCGCGGCGATGCGGTCGCGCAGGCTGCGCTTGGCGTCGAGCTTGGCCAGGCAGCGCCCGGCGATCTCGCCGATGTCGGCGGAGGGCTGTACGAAGCAGCTCTCGACGATGCGCAGCGGATGGCGGCGCAGCGGCATGACGGTGTGGTTCAGCCGAGCGACGAAATCCGGCCCGAACTCGACCGTCCCGGTGCGCAGCAGCTCGTTCATCAGGCGTAGCTGGCCGACGTCGTACTCGACGCGATCGAGCAGCAGGGCGTTCAGCACCTTGCCCGCGAGGTAGGTCGGATTGAGGTAGGCGAGCTCGCGAGTGCGCGCCGCACGGTCCTCCTCCTCCGACGTCGGGCGATGTCGCAATCCGACGACCAGGACGCGGTTCGCGCCAAGCCGGAGCGCGGGCGAGAGCGGCGTGTTCAGCCGCAGGCCGCCGTCGCAGTAGAAGGTCCCCGCGATGCGCCGCGCGGGGAAGAGCAGCGGAATCGCCGCCGAGGCGAGCGCGTGGTTGGCGCCGATGCGCACTGGGCGGGCGACGACGAACGGGTCGGGCTCCCAGTGCTCGATGCGGCCGAGGCGGTTGTCGACGAACACCACCGAGCGCCCGGTCGCGATCTCGGTCGCGGTCACGGCGAGCGCGTCGATCACCCCGGCCTCGATGTGGCCGTGGATGCGCGCCCAGTCGACGTGCGCGGCGATCAGATCCTCGAGCGGGCCGGTGTCGAGAAGGCCGGGCAGGTGCCCGCCGACCTCGCCCAAGCCCCAGCGCGAGGCGCCGGAGCCGCCCAGCAGCCACAGCGGCACGCGCAGCGCATCGCCCAGGCCGACGCGGTAGACCTCGGTGAGCGAGAGCGCGCGCCACAGCTCGACGAGCCTCGCCCCGGCTCCCGGACGGCCGGCACTGGACGCCAGGAAGCAGGCGTGGATCGCGCCGATGCTCGTCCCGGTGACGAGCGAGAACCGCGCCGGGCGCCCGAGATGGGTGGGCAGCTCGTCGAGCACGTACGACAGAACCCCGGCCTCGTACGCGCCGCGCGCGCCGCCGCCCGAGAGCACGATGGCGATCCTCGGCGGCATCGGCGCGCCGCCCGACACGGCGGGGGCGGCGGGCACTGCGGGCGCTTTGCCGGGGGGCGGAGGCGCGGGCAACGCCGGAGGTGATGCGCTGCCGCGACGGATCCGTTCGGCGAACCGCGTGGCTGACGGCGGCCCGGCGACGCGCTATTCGTCGTCGGGGTGGGCGCGCTCGAGAGCGAGCACGGCCGTGCGAAAGGGGTTCGCGTCGAGCCGTTGCTGAGTGTTTTCGTCCTCGAGCGTCTTCTTCCAGTACGCCGGGGCGAGCTCGAGCACGCGGCTCCGGGGCCCGCGCGGCAGCAGACAGAGGAGATCGCGCGAGTAGCGCCACGGCTCGAGCCCGTGCATCCCGCAGCTCGCGAGCAAGGAAACGAAGGTCGTATTCACGGCCGCTGCCTCGTCCGAGCCGACAAAGAGCCTGTCAATCTAACCCACGCATCGGTGAGTAACGGATTGCCGCTGAGCGGCCGGCGCACCGACTTGGTCGAGTGGCCATGACGTTCATGCCGGCCCGCTCCAGCGGCGTGTTGGGCCGCATCCCCGTCCTCGCTGCAGGGGATGCTGTGCGAATGGCACGGATGCCACGACATCGACCGTCATGAGGTGAGCCGGGATCATGCGGCGGGAACAGTACGACGGGCCAGCGCGAAGTAAGCGAGTGCCGACATCCCAACCGCCCCGACGACCAATGTAGCGAGTCCGCCGGCATTGCCGATGCGGGCTTCTCGATGGGCGGCTCGCGCGATGCAGTAGGACACGGGAAGGTAGAGGAGAATCGCTGAGAGAAGACCCGGAGAGTAGACGCCGAAGTAGGCGGTGGTCCCCATGTGAAACAGGGCGTTGTGGAAGAGGTGGCCAGAGAGCCAGCAGAAGTAGAGGAAATCGAGCGCACGCATCGTCAGCGCTCTCACGAGCACGGTGAGGCCGACGAGAACTACCATGAAGATCGCATTCCCGAGATATTGTCAAGAGTTGTGGATCGGGTCGTAGCTAGGCAGCGATCCTGTCC
>CAZGUU010000371.1:0-4980 GCA_964529315.1 uncultured Enterobacteriaceae bacterium | reverse complement strand
GGCTCGCTCGCGGCCCGAGCCGTGGGCTCTGCAGCCGCGGGTGCTGCCGAGATCGGCGCGCTCGCTCCTGCCGCGGGTGCGGGCGGGCGCGCGGGAGTGGGCGGCAGCGAGCCCGCTGCCGCTGCAAGCGGGCAGCGGCTCGACGACTTCGAGGATCTCGCGGGGTGGAGCGCCACCGCTTCGCCCGGGGCGAGCATCGAGCTGGCGCACGATGCGGGACGCGAGGGCCTGGCTCTGCGCATCGACTTCGATCTCGGCGCGGGCGGATGGGCGATTGCCCGCAGGGCGCTCCCGATCGCCCTGCCAGAGGACTACGCGCTCTCCTTCGACGTGCGCGGTCAGGGGGCGGCCAACGACCTCGAGATCAAGCTGGTCGACCCGCGCGGCGACGACGTTTGGCGGGCCATCGAGCGCGGCTTCGAGCCGCCCGAGAGCTGGCGGCGGCACGTCGTCAAGCGCTCGCGGCTGCGCTTTGCCTGGGGCTCCTCGGGGGGCAAGCCTCTCGAGCGCCTGGGCTTTCTCGAGATCGCGATCGTCGCCGGCAGCGGCGGCCGGGGCTCGCTGTGGATCGACGACCTGCGACTCGCGGAGCGCCGGGCGCCGGGCCCGGTCCCCCCGCGGCCGCAGGCGGCCGCCTCGACCTCCGCACCCGGCAACGCGCCCGAGGCTGCGCTCGACGACGACCCGCGAAGCGCGTGGCGCAGCGGCGAGGTCGCGGAGCCGCAGTGGCTACAGGTCGACTTGGGCGAGCAGCGCGAGCTGGGCGGCCTGGTGATCGACTGGGATCCCGAGGACTACGCTCTGGCGTACGAGGTCCAGCTCTCCGACGACGCCGAGACCTGGTCGACCGCCTACGCCTCCACCGGCGGCCACGACGGGCGCGATTACGTCTACCTGTACGACGCCGAGGCGCGCTGGGTGCGCCTCGCGCTCGAGCGCAGCAGCCGCGGCCGAGGCTACGCGATTCGCGAGCTCAGACTGAAGCCGCCCTCGTTCTCCGCCTCGCCCAACGATTTCTTTGCCGCGATCGCGGCCGAGGCGCGCCCCGGCCTCTACCCGAAGTACCTGCTCGGGCGGCAGAGCTACTGGACGGTGGTGGGCGTGGCCGGCGACGACGCCGAGGCCCTGATGAACGAGGAGGGCGCGCTCGAGGTGGGGCACGGCGCGTTCTCCATCGAGCCGTTCCTGGTCGCCGACGGCGAGCTGGTGACCTGGCATGACGTGCGCACCGGCCAGGAGCTCGAGCAGGGCGATCTGCCGGTGCCCACGGTCACCTGGGAGGGCGACGGGCTGGCCCTGCGCGTGACGGCCCTTGCCACGGGCGAGCCGGAAGCGTCGTTGCTCCTGGCCCGCTACCGCGTGGAGAACCCCGGCGCCGCGCGGCGCGAGCTGCGGCTGCTGCTCGCGGTGCGGCCCTTCCAGGTGCTGCCCCCCTGGCAGATGCTGAACGGCGTCGGTGGGGCGACGCACGTCCGCACGCTGGGCTTCGCGTCGGGCACCGTGTGGGTGGACGGCGAGCGGCCGGTGGTCTCCTTGACGGCGGCCGACGGCTTCGGCGCGGCGAGCTTCGCCCAGGATCTGCCCGGCACGCACCTGGCGCGCGGCCGCCTCCCTGTGCAGGATTCCGCGTCGGATGCGTTCGGCTACGCCTCGGGCGCACTCGAGTACCGGCTCGAGATCGAGCCGCACGGGCACGCCGACGTGATCGTCGCCGTGCCCTTCCACCCGCCGGCCGGCTCGGCGGCGCTCGCCGCCGTCGAGCGGCCCGAGCGGTACTTCGAGGAGCAGCTCGAGGCCGCCGTGCGCGGCTGGCGTCGGGATCTCGGGCGAGTGGAGCTTCTGGTCCCCCCGGAGGATGCCGCCCTGGTGCGGGCGGTCACGAGCACGCTCGCCTACGTGCAGATCAACCGCGACGGGCCCAGGATCCAGCCCGGCTCGCGCACTTACGCCCGCTCGTGGATTCGCGACGGCGCCTTCACCGCGACGGCTCTGCTCGAGTTTGCCCACCCCGAGGAGGTGCGCGACTTCCTGCGCTGGTACGCCGCGCACCAGCTCCCCGACGGGCGCGTCCCCTGCTGCATCGACCAGCGCGGCCCGGACCGCACGCCGGAGCACGACAGCGACGGCGAGCTGATCTTCGCCGTCGCCGAGTACTACCGCTTCACGCGCGACGTCGGCCTGGTCTGGGAGCTCTGGCCGACGGTGGTGCGGGCCGTCGAGCACCTGGACCGCCAGCGCCACGAGCGCCTCGGCGAGGAGTGGGAGCGCGGCGAGAAGCGAGCCTTTCGCGGTCTGCTCCCCGAGTCGATCAGCCACGAGGGGTACTCCGCGCGCCCGGTGCACTCCTACTGGGACGACTTCTTCGCTTTGCGCGGCTTCCGGGACGCGGCCGACCTGGCCGTGGTGGTCGGCGACGAGGAGCGCACGCCGCGCTTCGCCGCGCTGCGCGACGCGTTTCGCACCGATCTCCACGCATCGCTGGCACGCACCATGGAGCGGCACGGGATCGATTTCCTGCCCGGCTCGGTCGAGCTGGGCGACTTCGACCCGACCTCGACCTCGGCTGCGATCAGCCCGGGCGGCGAGCTCGCCCACCTGCCCCGGGCAGCCGTCGAGCGCACCTTCGACCGCTATCTCGAGCACGTCCGCGAGCGTGCCGGGCGCCGCTCGGCGGACGAGGGCTACACGCCCTACGAGCTGCGCAACGTCGATGCGCTGATCCACCTGGGGCGGCGCGAGGACGCCTTCGAGCTGCTCCGGCGCATGCTCGCCGACCAGCGGCCGGCGCCATGGCACCAGTGGGCCGAGGTCGTGTGGCTCGACCCGGGCTCGGCGCGCTTCGTCGGCGACATGCCGCACACCTGGGTTGGCTCGTCGTTCCTGCGCGCGGTGCGTGCCCTGTTCGCCTACGAGCGCGAGGCGGACCGGGCGCTGGTGCTCGGCGCCGGCCTGCCGGCACACTGGCTGGCAGGCGACGCGCCAGTCGGGGTGAAGCGACTGCCGACGCACCACGGGGTGCTGAGCTACCGGCTGCAGCGCGAGGCTCCTGGGCGCCTGCGCTGGACGCTCTGGGGCGATCTCGACGTGCCGCCCGGAGGCATCGTCCTGGCACCGCCGCTCGAGGCGCCGCTGGCCGCCGTGACGGTCGGCGGTCGTGCGGCCGACGGGTTCTCGAGGGATGCGGTCACGCTGCGCAGCCTTCCCGCCGACGTCGTCCTGGAGTGGGCGGCGCCCGGAGCCGCGGCGGCCGACGGCTGAGCCCGTGGGCCCTGCCGGTGCGGGCGGTCTGTCGCACTGACCTCGCCGGGCCCGGCGATCTGCGCGCTACGGGTGCGCCCGTCGAGCGCCGCGCCGCGAGAGCTTCCGGGGACCGCGCGCGGGCTGTCTCACGCCCGCCGCCAGAGATCGCGGAACAGCTGGCCCGTCTCGCCGAGCGAGCCGTCGGGGCGCACGAGTCCGTAGCCGCGCACGTCGCCGGCGCTCGTGACCGGCACCTCGAGCGGCACGCGTGCCTTGGGGCTGGCCTCGTTGCAGTAGAGCTGCCACACGGCGATGAAGCCCACGTCTGCGGCGAGCATGGCGCCGAGCAGCTCGTCCCAGCGCTCGCGCACCCGCTGCGGCTGATCGTTCTCCGGGATGCCGACCTCGCCGACGTAGACCGCTTGCTTGCCGAACAGCGGCGTCGTGCGGGCGCGGGTCTGGATCTCGCGCAAGCACCTCCAGAGCGTCGGGCCGTCCTGCATCGCGTCGTAGCAGCTGTAGGAGACCAGATCGACCTCGACGCTCGGCAGGACGTGCTCGGTCATGGTCGGGATGCCGCGCCACAGATCGACGACGCGATTCACCTCGGTGGCGTGGGCGACCCGGCAGCGGGCCCCCGGCGGCGCCTGCGCCCGGGCGCTGGCCACGCCCGCCTGCCGGGCGGCGAGCCAACGCGCCATGCGCTCGAAGCGAAGCTTCCAATTGTCGGGGGGGGGAGCCCAGGACGCACCCAGGCCTCGCACCAGCCAATCGCCCTCCCAGTGCTGCAGGATCACCGTGACTGGGCGGTCGCGAAGCAGTCGGTAGAGGTAGGCGGTCAGATCGTGGAAGGCCTGCGTGACCTCGGGGTACGAGCTCGCGGCGTCATCCCACCTCTTCCACGCCCACTCGGCGGGCATCTGCGCCTCGAGGATCAGGGTCGAGAAGGGCAGAGCGAAGAGCTTCTGGAAGTGGTCGGTCTCGGCGAGCTCGACGAAGGTGGAGCAGCGCGGCCACCGGCTGTGGAAGCGATAGCTCTGGCGGATCCGGTCGGGGGTGAACCAGAGCTTGCCCAGCCGCGTTCCGAGCTCGAGCAGCTTCTCCGCGCCTTCGAGCAGGAAGGGCCGGTCGCTGAGGTGGTAGAGGCCGCCGACGTGCGCCGCGCCGACCCGGGCGGCGAAGCCCGGCGGGAGCTGCGCGAGCCGGCTCGGGCGGTGCGCGTCGATGCGCTCGCGGATCGCGCGATCGTCCTCGGGGCTGGCCGAGCGCGTCGGGGTGGGGAGCTGCGCGAGCGCCGGCAGGCCCAGCGCGCTCGCGCCGGCCACGCCGGCCGAGCCCGCCAGGGCGCGCAGAAAGGTGCGCCGTCTCACGAAGCATCCCCGCGTCCCGCGCCGGCGGGCGTGGTCGACGGCCCGACGGCGCTGCTCGGAAGCGCCCGGCCGTCGGCGGCGAATAGGTGGATCGCCGCCGAGGGAAAATGCAGACGCAGCGAGCGGCCGCGCTCGAGCGGCTGCATGCCCGGCAGGCGTGCGACCAGCGGCGTCGATGCATGGCTCGCCAGTGCATCGACGCGCAGGTGGGCCAGGGTCTCGTGGCCGAGCCACTCGACGCGCTCGACGCTCGCCTGCACCACGCCGTGGGCAGGGTGTTCGCCGGTGGCGCTCGCCGCGTCGCCAGCGTCGGCCAGGCGCAGCGCCTCGGGGCGCAGCCCCGCGGTGGCCGGCGGCCCGCCGGGCTCGC
>CAZGUU010000370.1:0-4989 GCA_964529315.1 uncultured Enterobacteriaceae bacterium | reverse complement strand
ACCTACGACCTTCGGGTTATGAGCCCGACGAGCTACCGGACTGCTCCACCCCGCGCCCCGTAGGTAACGGTCGCTTCGCGCGGTGTCAATCGCCTCGAGCTCGTTCGCAGAGGTCCCGACGGAAGCCCGCGGAAGTGGCCCGTGCGACCTCGGGAGAGGCGCGAATCGCGCCTCAGCGGCGCGGCGGGCCGCCGCCCCAGCCGCCACCACGCGGCCCAGGCGCGCCGATCGGCTCGATCTTGGGCAGGCGCCAGGGCATGTACGGGCGCCGCGGAGTAAGCATGCGCTGGCGAGCGCGCTTGATACGCTCGCGAAGTCGGTAGCGTGCGATCGCACCGTCGAGCGCAGCGTTGATCTCGGTGCGCGGCAAGTCGATGCAGGCCTCGCCATTGCTGATGCGGAGGGTCACGCGCAGGCCGTGATCCTGCGTGGTGATGGCCTCCCAATCGAGCTTCTTGTCGACCGAGCGGACGAGGCTTCGCACGAGCTCCTGATCTTCCTGCGCCATGGTCGCCCCTCCTAGCCGACCCGAGCCTCCTTCTCAACCGAGCATAGGACCCGCCAGGCTGGGCCTCGTGCGACGGACTTGCCGGCAGCCGGACCTGCGACTACACGGAAGCCCGATGCCCGTCGCTCGGCTGCGACCGATCAGCCGCCACATCGCAGCGGTCGACCTCCACGGACGCTTCCAGGTGGCGGTCTTCCTGGTGCGCCATCGCGGCGGTCTGCTGCTCGTCGATGCCGGCTTTCCTGGCTGGCAGTACGCGGTGCTGACGGCCGCCGCCTCGCTACCGCAACCGAACCGAGTCACCCACGTCGTCCTGACGCATGCCCACGCCGACCACGTCGGCGGGGCGCGAGAGATCGCCCAAGCGATGTCGGCCGAGGTCGTCTGCTCGGCGGGCGAGAAGCCCTACGTCGAGGGGCTCTCCCTGGCCTCCGCGGCGCGCTCTCTGCTCCCGCGGGCCGTGCTCACGCTGAACCACTGGATCGCGCAGCGCCGGGTGCCGCCGATCCAAGTCGATCGCGTGGTCGGCGAGGGGGACACGGTCTGCGGGTTGCGCATTCTCGAGGTACCCGGGCACACGCCGGGGCAGATCGCGCTGGTCCACGAAGAGGACGGTGTCGTGCTTTGCGGCGACGCGCTGTTCAACGTTCGCGGCGCCGTCGGCGACGACCCGATCCCGGGGATCACGATCGACGTCCGGCAGGGGCGCGCGTCGATGGCGCGCATCGCCGATCTCGGCATCGCCGACGTCGTGCCGAGCCACGGCCCAGCCATCCTCGGAGACGCCCCCGATCGAATCCGGCATTTCCTCGGAGCCCGTCATGGCTTGCCCGTGGCGCACCTCTGAGCCAGGGTCACCCGCACACGGCCGCAGCGCTCTCGGCCCGCCCCTTCGGAGTAAGGCAGGTCGTGAGCTCCGCCGATGCCGGAGAGCTGGCACGCAGCGCGACCCTGTCTCGACCCGGGTGCGCACCGCGTCCGTACGACTTTGCATTCCGTGCATTTGCCGCGCGAGGCGCTCCCGAAGTAGGCTCTGCCCTGTGCAACCTGCGCCCGGAGGTGCTGTAGTGCTACGAGCAAAGCTCAGTCCCCTGCTCACCACGCTTCTCGTCCTGACGATCGCTCCGGCGGTGCTGCCCGGCGCTGGCCACATGGCCCTCGCGGCGACGACCGCACGCGAGCTGCTCGATCAGGCCCGCTCGCTCAACGACACGACGCGCTTCTGGAGGGACCGAGAGCAACACCTGAAGCTCGAGATCGCAGACGGGCGGGGCGGCGAGCGCCGCCGCGAGCTGGTGATGAAAACGCTGCGCGCCAAGGGCGGCGAGGACAAGACGCTGACCGTCTTCTTGGCCCCGTCCGAGGTTCGCGGTACGTCCTTCCTCCAGTTCGCGCACCGCGACCGGGACGCCGAGCAGTGGCTCTACCTTCCCGCGCTCGGCCGGCCGCGGCAGATCACCGCGAGCTCGAAGGGGCAGAGCTTCGTCGGCACCGACTTCAGCTACCGCGATCTCGAGCTTCTCACCGACGTCCTCGAGTGGAGCGAGGACGAGGCACGCTCCTCGCTCGCGGGGAGCGACACGGCAGACGGCACGCCGCTGGCGCTGATCGAGCTCGTGCCGCTGCGCAAGGACGTCGGCTACCGGCGCCTCGTGGTCGGCCTCTCCCAGCCGGATCTGGTGATCCGCCGCATGGAGTTCTTCGGCGCGGAGGAAGCGCCGCGCAAGGTGCTGCGCCTCGACGCAGTCGAAACCGTAGGGGTCATTCCAACCGCCCGTCGCCTGGAGATGACGCAGCCCGCCGCGGGCACGAGGACCGTGGTGGATGTCGCAGCGGTGAGCTACGATCAGGGCTTGACCGAGGAGCTCTTCACGCAGCGATCGCTCGAGCAAGGGGGCGAGGGCTCGGAGTGATCCGAGAGCCCGTCGAGATCCGTCGGGCGACGGCCACGCAGGCCGCCGAAGCGGGGCGCGCGGCTGGCCGGCCGCCGATCGATGCGCGCGGCCTAGCACGCCTGGCCCGGCGCGGCGGCGCCGTGGGCCTGGCGCACTTCCGTCGTACCACCAAGGAGAGCAAGGCCGACCCGGCCCTGGTCGACGTCGCGGATCGCGCGATCGAGCAGCTCATCCGCGAGGAGGTCGCGCGCCATGCCCCGACACTCGCCGTCTTGGGCAAGGACGATCCATCCGCCGCTGGCGCGAGCGCCGGCTGGGCACTGGCCATCGACCCGATCGACGGTCCGGATGCATACGTCGCCGGGCTGCCGACCTGGTCCGTGTCGCTGGGCCTACTCCATCGCGGATTGCCGGCCTCGGGCATCGTCTATCTGCCCGCATTCGACGACCTCTACGTCGCCAGCGGCGGGGTGCTGCGCTGGAACGGCGTCGCGGTGCCGCGCGGCGGCGTGCTGCCCCAGCACGCCGGCTTCGTACTGGCCTACTCGGAGTTCCACCGGCGACACCTGCTGCGCTTCGGCGGCACCACGCGCAAGATGCGTGCTCTGGGCTCGACCGCCTACCACATGAGCCTGGTGGCACGAGGCGCGGCCGAGGCCGCGATCATCGGCCGCGTCCACCTCTGGCAGATCGCCGGCGGTCTCGCGTTGCTCGAGGCCGCCGGCGGCGAGCTCGTCTACATGCGCACCGGCGCCGCCGTCGACCCCGCAGCTCTGCTGGGAGGCGAGGTCTCGCGCGACTTCATGCTCGCAGCGCGCTCGGGCGCCCGACAGCGCGTGCTCGAGGCCATTCGGCGGCGCTGAGTCACGCTGCTCCGGCTCTCATCCGGAGGCCCACGGCAGGCGGGTCCGGCGGTGCTGCTGTCGGCACGGCGGGCCGGCCGCGTGGAGGTAGACGATCTGACCCGCGTCGGGGGCGAGCAGGATGCTGGACGATCGGGTCCCGTAAGCCGGCGTGTGGATGCAGAGCCGGTCGGTGGGGCCACGGTCGTCGAGCGCCGTCAGATGATCGGCGAGCACGAGGCGGAGGCCGGCGACCAGCTCGGCGATGTCGCGGCTGCGCTCGAACCGCCGTGCCACCTCGGCGAAGCGCCACGCAGAGTGCGAGATGCGGGGGCAAGTGGGGTCGTTCAGGTCGAGATTGGTGAGGACGTGAACCCCGGGGAGCAGCGCCTCGACGACGGTCGCCTCCTCTCGGTTCTGCGCGACGAAGGCGCGGCGCGCATCCGCGACCAGGATGTTGAACGGGTTGTGCGTGCCCTCCGGGACCGCGGCCAGCGCTTCGGCCGCGGCGTCTGCATCGGCGCAGCGGGCCAGCTCGATGCACAAGCTGCCGCGCGAGGTGCGACTCGGGTCGGGTGGGGCGGTCGTGCGACGGTTCAGCACGCCGACGACGATGCCGGTCTCGCTCGTTGCGAGCCAGGAGCCACCGGCCGCGAGATCGCGCCCGCCGACGACGCGCGGGCGGTCCACTAGAAGGCACGGGCCGCTCGCGGGTCGAGCGTAGAACTCGTCGCGGTTGGCCGCCACGACCAGCGGCAGGCCGGGGAGGCATCGGCTGAAGACGGCGAGCGTGCACACGATCGTGCTCTCTCGACCAGGCAACGCGCGTTGTCTGGACCGAGGCCCTGTGTTAGCTCGGCCCTGACCTCCCAGCCAACCCCCCGAGAAGCCATGTTCGACTCGATCGATCAGGTCATTGAGCGCCTCGCCGCCGAGAAGTACATCTGCAGCCGAGCGATCGCGACCGTCGTCTTCCTCGCCTCGCGACTGCGCAAGCCGATCCTGGTCGAGGGGCCGGCCGGCGTGGGCAAGACCGAGCTCGCCAAGGTGCTCTCCGCGACACTCGACCAGGAGCTGATCCGCCTGCAATGCTACGAGGGCCTCGACGAGGCCAAGGCGCTCTACGAGTGGGAGTACGCCAAGCAGCTCCTCTACACGCAGCTGCTCAAGGACAAGATCAGCGAGATCCTCGAGGGGACGCGAACTCTCGGCGACGCCGTCGAGCGTATCTCGCAACAGGATGGCGTGTTCTTCTCCAAGCGCTTCATCCTGCCGCGCCCACTGCTGCGCGCCATCACCTCGGAGCAGCCATCGGTGCTGCTGGTCGACGAGATCGACAAGTCGGACAACGAGTTCGAAGCGTTCCTGCTCGAGATCTTGAGCGACTTCCAGGTGAGCGTCCCGGAGCTCGGAACGATCCGGGCGCGCCACGTACCCCTCGTGGTCTTGACGAGCAACAGCTCACGCGAGGTGTCGGACGCCCTCAAGCGACGCTGTCTCCACCTGTTCATCGACTTCCCGGCCGCGGCCCAGGAGCTGGAGATCATCAAGCTCAAGGTTCCAGAGATCCGCGAGACGCTCGCCGCCGACGTCGTCGCGGTCGTCCAGGCGGTGCGCAAGCTCGACCTGAAGAAGTCGCCGAGCATCGCGGAAACCCTCGACTGGGCCCGGGCGCTCGCCCTGCTGAACGTCGAGAGCCTGGGCGAGGAGCTCGTCACCGACACCCTCTCGACGATCTTCAAGT
>CAZGUU010000369.1:0-5003 GCA_964529315.1 uncultured Enterobacteriaceae bacterium | reverse complement strand
GGCGGCTTGCGCGCCGCGGCCCTCGGGCGCACGGCCCTCGACGCGCATGGCCATGGGCCCCTTGCCCGCGGGGCAGCCGGCGTGCAAACGTCGCGCCGCGCCTGTGGGCGCAAGGAGCCGAACCATGGGAAAGTTCACGCGCAAGGAGCTGGAGCAGGCCCTCGAGCGGTACAACCGCGCCCGCGACGAGGCCTCACGGACGGGTGACTGGTCACCCTGGGCGGACCTGTTCACCGAGGATGCTCAGTACGTCGAACACGCCTTCGGCGAGATGCACGGCCGCGAGGCGATCCGCGACTGGATCACCAAGGTGATGGCGCCCTTCCCTCACATGACCTTCCCGCAAGATTGGGTGGTGTTCGACGAGGACAACGGGGCGATCCTCTTCCAGTGCCAGAATCGCCTCGAGCACCCCACCGACCCCAACGGCGAGCCGTTCCAGTTCCCCAACTGGACGCGCTTGCTCTACGCCGGCAACGGCCTCTTCTGCGGCGAGGAGGACGTCTACAACCCGGCGCGCGACGGCAACCGCGTGGTCTCGGCGTGGCTCGCGGCGGGCGGCAGGTTGGCCTGTCCGCCGATGCTCGACATCCTGCACAAGTAGCCCGCGGCGGCGAGTTCGTCGCCGCCGATCCCGGGCGCGGCACGGTCGGTGATCACCAGGCCATGACCTGATCGGCTCGAGCGCAATGCCCGGACGCGGTCGAGTCCCGCGCCGCGTGCCGAGCCGCCTCAGGATCCGGAGGGCGAGAGCCGGCTAGACGATCGCTCCCGAGCCCTTGTGCGCCGCGATCTCCTCCCAGCAGAGCCCAAGCTCGAGCAGCACCTCCTCGGTGTGCTGGCCCATCTCGGGGCTGGGGCGCAGGCGCGGCGGTGTCTCGTCGAACTGCACCGGGCTGGCCACCAGGCGGAAGCTCCCCTTGTCGCCGCCGTCGACCTGGGCCAGGTAGCCGTTGGCGATCGCCTGGGGGTCGTCGTGGATCTCGTCGGGGGTCTGCATTGCCGCCCACGCCCCCTCCAGGGTGGCCAGGCGCTCGCGCCACTGGGCGAGCGTGCGCGCGGAAAAGGCACGGTCGAGCTCGGCGATGCACGCGGCGCGGTTCTCGAAGCGCAGCGCATCGCTGGCAAAGCGCGGGTCGTCGATCAGGTCGGGCCGGCCGACGTGGCGGCAGAGATCGGGCCAGTAGCGCTGCGCCTGGAGCATGACCAGCATGATCCAGCGGCCGTCCTGGGTACGGTAGGCGTTGGCCAGGGGATTGAAGTGCGTGCCGCGGTCGTAGGGCGGCATCCAGCGCTCGGGGTCGACCAGACGGCTCGCCACGATGTCGGGCGCCAGCACCCACATCGCCGTGCCGAGCAGCGAGACGTCGACCACCGGCGCAACACCGGTGCGCTCGCGGCGCAGCAGCGCGCCCGTGATGCCCCCGGCCAGGGTCAGCGCGCCGATCGAGTCGCCGAAGGCGGGGCGCTGCATGAGCGGCGCGCTCGAGCCCGCCGGCGTCAGCGCCGCGGCCACGCCGCCGCGCGACCAGAAGGCGGTCGCGTCGTAGCCGCCCTTTTCGTCGTCCGGGCCGCGCGCGCCCTGGCCCGAGCCGCGCACGTAGACGATGCGCGGGTTGCGCGCGCGGATCTGCTCGACGTCGATGCCCAGGCGGCGGCGCGCATCGGGCAGGAAGCTCGTGACGAACACATCGCTCTGCTCGGCCAGGCGGTAGAGCAGCTCGCGTCCGCCCGGCGTGGCGATGTCGATGCCGACGCTGCGCTTGCCGCGGTTGGACTGCTGCATCATGAAGTCGACGTTGCCCTCCTTCGACTTCCAGCCCATCGCCGCCAGGCCACGCTGCGGGTCGCCGGTCACGGGATGCTCGACCTTGACGACCTCGGCACCCCAGTCGGCGAGCACCGCGCAGGCCGCGGGCACGAACCACCACTGCGCCACCTCGAGCACCTTGAACCCGCTCAGCGGACCTTCCATGGCGACTTCCCCCTTGCCGTCCCGTCGGCCCAAGCCGGCCATGCGATGCCCGCACGGCGGCGCTCTCCCGGCGCGCCCCCGCGGGCGCTGCGCGGAGGCAGAGGCCCCAGGGCTCCCGCGCGCGGGAGCCCTGGGGAGATGCGATCAGTGCAGATCGAGGCCGAAGAGCCGGATCGCGTTGTCGCGGCAGATCTTGCGCGTCTCGTCGGCGGGGATCTGGGCGAATAGCTCGGCGACGGTCTCGCGCGAGCGCGGGAAGGTCGTGTCGCTGTGCGGGTAGTCGACCTCGAACATCAGGTTGTCGATGCCGATGTGGTGCCGGCAGGTGAGGCCCACCGGGTCCTCGAGGAAGTTGGCGAAGATCTGCCGGCGGAAGTAGAAGCTCGGCTTCTCGGTGATCGGCGGCTTGCTCCAGTGCCGATGCTTGTGGAACACCTCGTCGGCCCGCTGCACCAGGTAGCCCAGCCAGCCGATGCCGCCCTCGACCGAGACGAAGCGCAACTTGGGGTGGCGGTGCAGGAGCCCGCTGAACAGCATGTCGGCCAACACCGTGAAGTTGGCCGTCGGGCCCACGGTGATGAAGACCGTCGCCGGTGCGCCCTCGGAGGGGGCGAGCGGCAGCGACCTGCGCTGCGATCCCGAGGCGATGTGCAACGTCACCGGCACGCCCGCCTCCTCGACGGCGTCCCACAGCGGCTCCCAGTAGGGATCGCAGAGCCGCGGGAAGCCCATGCTCGCCGGGTCGTTGGGCAGCGAGAGCGCCTTCAGGCCACGCGACACGCCGCGCTGCAGCTCGGCTACCGCGAGCTTCATGTCCCAGAAGGGCACGATCACCTGGCCGATCAGGCGCTTGGGGTTCGCCGCGCACCAGGTGTCGACCAGCCAGTCGTTGTAGGCCTGCATGCAGCGCAAGCCTAGATCCTTGTCGTCGGCCTCGGCGAAGGTCTGCCCGGCCATGCCCGGGGTGCTGGGGAAGCCCACCTGCGCCTCGATGCCGTCCAGGTCCATGTCCTCGAGCCGCGCCTTGGGGTCGTAGCAGCCTCGCCGCATGTCGGCGAAGCGCGCCGCCTTGGGCGAGTAGTCCTCGTACTTCTTGCCGGCCATCACCGAGAGGCCGACGTTGATCATCTTGTGGCCCTCGTAGAGCCAGCGCTCCTCGCCATCCGCCTCGACCACCTTTGGCGCTCGGTCCTGGTACTTCGCCTCGAGACGCCCCTGCCACACATCGGGCGGCTCGATGATGTGGTCGTCGGTCGAGATCAGCATGTAGTCGATCGTCTTACCCATGCTCGGCTCCTCCTTCGCCCGTCTTGCTCCCTGGGCCGGGAACCACCCGGCGAAGACGCTTAGACCAACCGATATGATCTATATCAAATACCGAGTTCTCATTTGATCAATAGATCGGCTGCATGGGTCACCTTGACCCACCCTCAGGGGATCCTTGGAAGGCATGGCGTGCCCCGGTTCGTGGGCGGACCACGCAGCGACCGGACCCGGGCCCCAGCCGCGGGAGCGGGGCTCTGCGCTCGGGAGGGGACGCGGCGGGCGCGGTGTCAGCGCTCGTAGGGGCCGATGTCGGTGGCGGCGCCCTGCGGCCGGGGGGTCCCGTCGATGGCGGTCGCCGAGGCGCCCTGGGCGGTGCCGTCGTCCACCCCGGGACTGCCCGTCTGCAGGCGGTAGTCCTCGCCCCCGGCGAAGGCCGGCACCGCGGAGAAGGTTCCTGCGCCCAGGCCGCTCGCCCGCTGCCAGGTGCCGTCATCCAGGTCCGCCTCGGAGTACGCCGTGCCCCGGTAGACGATCGCGTCGTTTTCCGCGGCGCCGGTGTCGAACAGGTCGTGGTCCTCGCGCTCGAGCGTGACCGGCGCGCCGAGGTAGAGCGCGGTGCCGTCGGTGCCCGAGAAGATGGTGTCGAACAGACGCAGCGCCGTGGCGGGGCCGCCGTCGTAGGCGACGGTCATGGCGTAGCTGCGCGCCACCGCGCCGCCGTCGGCGAGCAGCGTGCTCGCCACGGTGAACGTGCCGCCGCTCTCCAGCACCACGCTGGTCAGGCCGTTGCGCGCGGCGATCGAGTCGCGAATCGCCGAATCGCCGCGCCACAGCTTGATCCCGTCGCGGGCGTTGCCGATCGCCGCCGAGCGCAGCACGGTGGTGTCGTAGGCCTTGGAGTCGAAGCCGTCGCCGGCGTTGTCACGCGCGACGCTGTCGACGATCGAGATGCCCCGGCCGCGCTCGACGGCCAGGCCGTCGCTCCAGTCGTAGCCGTCGTGGCGCTCCAGGCGGGTGCGCTCGACGCGCAGCCGGTTGCACGGGCCCGGCGCGCAGTCGATGCCCACCTCGGCGTTGTCGTGCAGCCACGAGCCCACCACGGCTACGCGCGCGCCGTTGGCGATGCGCAGCCCGGTGCCGCCACCCGAGATCTCGAGACGGGCCAGGCGGATCGCGCGGTGCTCGACGGCGTCGGCGCAGGCCTGGCAGTCGAGCTGCACGGCGTCGGCGGCGAAGCCACGCAGGGCGAGGCCGGCGATGGTGACGAACGAAGCCTCTGGCGCGACCACGATGCCATAGCGCCACTGCGCGGAGCCGGTGAGCAGCGGTGCCGCGCCTGGTGCGGCGGCGAGCGTGATCCGCGCTCCGGGCAGGCCGCCGCGGTCGATTCGCACCATCGGGAAGGACTCCGCGACGTAGGTGCCGTCCAGGACCAGCACCGTGTCGCCGGGTCCGGCCAGATCGATACCGCGCTGGATGGTGCGCAGCGGGCGCTCGGCGGTCCCCGGGCCGGCGTCGTCGCCCGCGGGCGACACCCGGTAGGTGCGCCCCGCGGCGGGTGTCGCCGGTCCCGGCCAGCTGCACACCGCCAGGAGGACCGCACAGGCGAGCAGCACACGACGCATCTCATCGGGAGTATCGGCGGCTGCGCCACGGCACGCGAGCGCCCGCCCGGCGGCACGCGGGGTGCTGCGGCAGACCGCTGCGCAGCTGGCTCGCGCTCCGCCGGATCGCGGTCCTTGCGGCCGGTCGGGTCGAGCGG
>CAZGUU010000368.1:0-5009 GCA_964529315.1 uncultured Enterobacteriaceae bacterium | reverse complement strand
GCCGGCGCTCGCGCGCAGCCGGCGTCTCGCCGTGGGAGATGCGGTGATCCGGGTGGGGGAGCTGGCCCTGCTGCTCGAGCTCGGCTCCACGGACTCGGTGCTCGCAGCGCTCGACGCGCTCACCTGCGATTCGCCACGCGGCGTGCGCGACCTGGTCCCCGGTGCGACGACGCTCCTGGCGACGTTCGACGCGATTCCCTCGGCGGAGCAGAACGCCCGGCTGGCGCGCGTGGAGGCGGCATCGCTGCAGCGATCCGGCGTCGCGGCGACGCCGCGCCGTCGCGAGCACCGCGTCCCGGTGCGCTACGATGGCGAGGACCTCGAGAGCCTGGCCCGCCTCTTGGGGCTTTGCGTCGAGGATGTCGTCCGGCTCCACTGCGCCGCGGAGTACCGCGTGGCGTTCGTCGGCTTCCAGCCCGGCTTCGCCTATCTCGCTGGACTTCCGCCGGCCCTGCACGCGCCACGCCGGGCCATGCCGCGGCCGCTCGTGCCCGCGGGTAGCGTCGCGATCGGCGGCGAGTGGACCGGCATCTACCCCAGCGCCACACCCGGGGGCTGGCACCTCGTCGGTCGCACGACGCTCGCATTGTTCGACCCACAAGCGGCCGCGCCCGCGCTGCTCGCCCCGGGCGACCGCGTTCGGATGGTGCCGTGCTGCGATCCTTGACGGTCGTGCGGCCAGGCTCGCGGACCACCGTGGAGGACCTGGGCCGCCGGCACGCGGCGCTCTTCGGCATTCCGCCGGGCGGTGCCTTCGATCCCGTGGCCCTGGTCGCCGCCAACCGTCTGTTGGGCAACCCCGACGGGGCCGCGGGCCTCGAGATCACGCTTGGCGGCCCGACCCTGTGCAACACGAGCGAGGACGCCCTGCAGATCACCTGGGTCGGAGCCGACTGCGGGGCGATGGTGGTGCGCGGCGCGGAGCGCTGGCCCCTGCCGCGGGGCACGGTGATCGAGCTGCGCCCCGGGGACGCGCTGGAGGCCGGCTTCGCTCGCGACGGCGCCCGCGCCTGGATCGCGGTCCACGGCGGCATCGCAACCGCGCCCGTCCTTGGCAGTCGCTCCACGTGCGCCGCGGGGGGCTTCGGCGGCCTCGAGGGCCGGCCGCTGCGCGCCGGCGACGTCCTTCCCGTCGCGCAGGGCCAGGCGCCGCCCACTCGCTCCACCTGGCAGCATCCCGACCTGCCAGGCGACCTCGTCCAGCTGCGCATCGTACCGGGCCCGCAGGTGGCATGCTTCGCCACCGATCCGATTGCCGCGCTCGAGAGCACGCTGTGGTGGGTCGCGCCCGACTCGGACCGCACCGGCCTTCGCCTGGCACCGCTCGATCCGACGATACGCGTGCGCCTTGCGGGCGTGGCGGGAATCCCTCCCGAGGGAACGACCCTGGGCGCCGTCCAGGTTCCCGGCGCGGGCGAGGCCATCGTGCTCGGCCCGGATCGGCCAGTGACCGGCGGCTACGCCAAGCCCGCACTGGTGATCGCCGCGGACTTGGGGCGTCTCGCGCAGCTTCGCCCCCGCGACCGGGTGCGATTCCTGCGCATCGACCTCGAAGCGGCCTGCCGGCTGGCCGAGCAGCGCTGGGCTTCGCTTGCGGCGCTCGCCTCGAGCGGCACCACGGGGGCTCTCTCGTGAGCGAGCCGCGAGCCGTCCCTGGCAGCGTTCGGGCGATCGACCTGAACGCCGACGTCGGCGAGGGCTGGGACGATGCCGCCCTGATCCCCCTGCTCACCTCGGCGAGCATTGCCTGCGGCGCTCACGCGGGCGACGACGCGACCATGCGCGCAGCGCTCGAGCTGGCCCACGCCCGCGGCATCCGCATCGGCGCGCACCCGGGCTTCGCCGATCGCCAGGGCTTCGGCCGCCGAGTCGAGACCGCCGATCTGCGCCAGATCGAGGACGTCGTCGCGAGCCAGGTGGGGCGTCTGGTGGCCCGAGCCGCGCAGCTCGGAGCGAGGGTCGCCTACGTGAAGCCGCACGGAGCGCTCTATCACCTCGCGGCGACCGACGCCGATGTGGCGCAGGCCGTGGCCCGTGCGGTGCGGCGCACGCTGCCCGCGGGCGCCCTGCTCGGCCTCGCGGGGTCTTTGGGTCTGGCGGCGGCCGCCGCGCAGGGCCTGCGCGCCGTAGCCGAAGCCTTTCCCGACCGTGCCTACCGGCGCGACGGCACGCTCGTCGCGCGCGATTCGCCGGCTGCCTGCATCGAGTCTCCAGAGGAGATCGCTCGGCGCGCCGTCGCCATCGCACTCGAGGGTCGTGTGCCGTCGATCGACGGTGGCCCGATCGCGCTGCGAGCCGAGACGCTCTGCCTGCACGGCGACTCGCCGAACGCCGCTCGAGCCGCACGCACCGTGCGCGTCCAGCTCGAGCGCGCCGGCGTGACGCTGGCAGCGTTCGCTCCCTGACCCGCCCGCCCCGCTCGGCGCGCAAGCGATACGGCTCGCTGGGCAGACACCGCACCGGCCACCCGCGGCGGTACGGCGGCTACGCCGAGCCCTGCGAATCCGAGGGGCGCGGCTCCCGCTGGGTCGCCTCCCGCAGCTCCTTCCACGCCTGCCGCAGATGCCGGTCGAAGCGCTCGATGCCCGGCAGCGAATCCGGGCAGGCGGTGGCCGCGACGCACAGGCGCGGGCCGCAGCCGACGCCGGTGATGTTGAGCGCCTGGGCATCGTTCAGCACCGAGAGCGGGTACACGGCGTGCAGCCGGGCACCCGCCAGGTAGAGCGGCTCGGTGGGGCCCGGCACGTTCGAGATCAGGACGTTGAACGGCGGCGGCAGCGCGGTTGCGGCGTGGGCGAGCGTCAGGACCATCGTCGGGACGAGAATCAGGTTCATGTAGTCCTGGCGCGCGGTCTGGGAGAGCGCTCGCAAATCCTGCTTCGCCCGGCTCGTCACGCGGACGATCGCGCGCAGGCGGCGCAGCGGATCCTGTGTGCCGGTCTCGAGCGGGCAGACGATGGTGCTCAGCTGGTTGCCGTGCTGCACGCCGGGATCCTTCACCGAAACCGGCACGCCCGCGAGCAGCGTCTGGCGGGGCAGCGCGCCCTGCTCCTGCAGGTAGCTGCGCAGCGCACCGCCGCAGAGCGCGAGGAAGGCGTCGTTGAGCGTCCCCAGCTCCGCAGCCGCGACGCGCTTCAAGCCCGCGATCGGGAGGTCCGCGATCACGATGCGCCGGCGCACGCTGACGTTCTGGTTCATCGGCGTGCGCGGCGCGGTGAACGGCAGAGGCGGGCTGCCCGCCTCGCCGCCCTCGCGCCCCATGCGCAGCAGCATCGCAGCGAGCTCCGGAAGCGCACGGCCCTGCTCCAGCAGGTCCTGCGCGCCCTGCGCGAGATCTCCCAGCCAACCCACGCCGCGCACAGCGGGTGGCTCGGCCGGGGTGACGCCCGCGGCTCGGGCCGCGCGCCGTGCGAGCCGGTCGTCGCCCGCTCGCCTTCCCAACAGACGCGTCAGCAGCCGCAGCGCGCCCACACCGTCGATCAGCGCGTGGTGGATCTTGCAGTAAAGGGCGAAGCGCTTGCCGGGCAGGCCCTCGATGAGATGCCACTCCCACAGAGGCCGTGAGCGATCGAGCAGCCGCTCGTGCGCTCGCGAGACCAGCCGCAGCAGATCGTCCATGCCGGCGCCCGCGGGAAGCGCATAGTGGTGCAGGTGCATCGTGGGATCGAAGTCCGTCGCACGCAGCCAGCGGGGCGCGGAGGGGTGCGCGGGATCCAGCGTGCGCAGGAACAGCGGGTCGGCCTCTGGCAGCGCCCTCGCAAGCCGCTCGACGAGCCGGCGCAGGTGGCCGCGCCTCGCACCGGCCGGCGCCTCGAAGATCATCAACCCACCGACGTGAAACGGGTGCTGCGGGGCTTCGAACCGCAGGAGCGCTGCATCCTGGAAGCTCAAGGTCTCCATCGCGGCATCCCCGAGGTGAGTCGGTGCGATGCTGGCACGCCGCCGTGGTGGCGTAAAGCCGACGGCGCGGCCCCAGCGCCGAGGCCGACTCGCCTGGAGCCCTGCGGGGCTCAGCGATCCGGGCAGAGGTCCAGCGCCAGCAGGAAGATCTCCGCTGCGCCGGGGCGTCGCTCGGCGAGGATCGCCACCCGCTGCTCCGGTCGCGCGGCGACCAGCTTGGCCAGCGTCTCTCGGGCACCCTGGAGGGTCACCCGCGCCGGCCTGTCGGTGCTGCCTCCCTCGGGGGAAGCCAGGCCGAAGGTCTGCCACTGCGCCGCCGCGAACGTCACATCCTGGCCGAGCACCGCCAGGACCATGCGTGTCGCGCCGGCCTCGGCCGCCGCGGGCTCGCGCACGTGGCCGACGACGCGCACGATCTCCCGCTCGCTGGTCGGCCGCGGTGGCCCGTGCGCGGCCGCAACCGCCGGCCACAGGGCCAGCAGGACCAGCGCCGCCCGGCCAAGAACGATCATGGCGAGCGCCAGACGGCCCACGGCGATGGCGCCCTCTGCGCCGGCCGTGGCTACGACGCTTCGAGGCGCGCAGATACCCGTCATCTCCCGCTCCGGTCCCGCGCAGCGGCCGCGCTCAGTGCTCGTGGAACGGCAGGCCATGGCGGGCGATCTCGCGCACCTCCTCGTCGGGGTGGCTCGTGGCGACCTTCTCGACCAGAGGATCGTCGCCGCCGGCACCCGCCGCGAGCAGGAGCGTGATCGCGTACCTCTGGGCATCCACCGGCGGTGCGAAGCAGAGCCGTGCAAAGCTCTCCAGCGCCGTGCGGCCACCGAGCGCGAGGATCGCCCGGCCCGTCGCCTGGCGGATCTCCCAGGACGGGTCTGCAAACGCCTGCTCCAGAACCGGAATCGCCTCGGGGCGCCCGCTCGTGCCCAGCGCCTCGAGCGCCGCCAGGCGCACCTGGGGCGACGTGTCCGAGAGCGCCATGCGCGAGACCTGCGCCATCGCCTCCGCGCCGCCGATGCGCAGCAGCTGGCGCGCCGCCGCCGCGCGCACCGCCGGATCGCGATCCGCGCTTCGCGCCAGCACCTACGCGGCGGTGGGCGGCGATCCGA
>CAZGUU010000367.1:0-5012 GCA_964529315.1 uncultured Enterobacteriaceae bacterium | reverse complement strand
CGGGCGCGGCGCTGATCCGCGCGCCGGCCTGGGTGCAGGTCGCCGATCTGGGCGGGCCGCTGCTGCTGACCGCGCTGGTCGGTGCGGCCAACGCAGCGGCGTTCGCCACCTGGAGCTGGTGGCGTGGGCAACGCACGCGACCGCTCGGGTGGTGGATCGCCGCCGGCCTCGTCTCGGCATGCGTCTTCGGCTACGGGCGGCTGCGCGTCGCCCAGCTCGAGGCGGGGATGCGCGACGCTGCGGCGCTGCGCGTCGGCGTGGTCCAGGCGAATCTGGGCCTGCTCGAGAAGCGCACCCAGGGAGTGATCGGCCACCGGCGCCATCTCGAGCAAACCCGAGAGCTGCTCGCCCAGGGCGAGCTCGATCTGGTGGTCTGGCCCGAGACCGCCTACGTGCGCGGGCTGCGCCGGCCACTGCCCATCTCCGGCCAGCTCGTGGTGGAGGACTTGCGCGTGCCGCTGCTCTTCGGCGGCACCTCGGTGCGCGAGGAGGGCGGCCGGCGGATCAAGTCGAACGCGGCGTTTCTGGTCGGCCCGGATGCGATGATCCGCGATGCCTACGACAAGAATCTGCTCATTCCCCTGGCCGAGTACGCGCCGATGGCCGAGCTCTTCCCGGCGATCCTCGAGTCGCTGCCGCACGTGCAGGAGTTCAGCGCGGCGAGCGATGTACCGCCCCTGCGGCTCGGGCCGTGGAGGATCGCGACACCGATCTGCTACGAGGCGATCCGCCCCGAGCTGGTCCGGCGCATGGTGCGCGAGGGCCAGCCGCACCTGATCGTCACCCTGGCCAACGATGCCTGGTTCGGTGACTCGCAGGAGCCGCGGATGCACCTCGACCTGGCGCGCCTGCGCGCCGTGGAGCACCGCCGCTTCCTGGTGCGCGCGACCAACAGCGGCATCAGCGCCGTGGTCGATCCCGCCGGGCGGATCGTCGCCAGGACGCAGCTGCTGGAGCGCGACAGCCTGAGCGCCGTCGTGCACCCGCTCGACGGGCAAACGCTCTACGCCCAGCTCGGCGACTGGCCGGGCTGGCTGTCGCTGGCCGTAACCCTCCAGGCGCTGGCCGTCCGCCGAGAGCAGCCAACGCCTGGCCCGGCCCGCGCCCGTATCGGGTCGCGACCAGGCCGGTCGCGATGGAAAGTGCGAGCCGGGACCGGGAGCCCGGCTAGCGAAGGACGCCGTCGCGTGTGAGCGCGGCGATCTCGTCGTCGGAGAGCCCGAGGATCTCGCGGTAGACGTGCTCGCCGTGCTCGCCGAGCAGCGGCCCCGGCCTCGCGATCTCGCCCGGCGTGTCGGAGAGCCGGTAGGCGAGGGCCTCGCAGAGGTGCGAGCCCAGCGCCGCGTGCTCCATCGGGCGGAAGTGCCTGCGATGCGCGAGCTGCGGATCGTCGAGCAGGTCCTGGTCGGTTGCCACGATGCCTGCGTCGAGGCCCGCGGCCTGCAGGTGCGCCATCACCTCCTCGGCGGCGAGCTCGCCGGTCCAGCGGGCGACCCCGGCCTCGATCTCGTCTTCGGCGGCCTTGCGGCCGGCGAGATCCGCCAGGCGCGGGTCGAGCGCCCAGGGCGGACGGCCCATCGCCTCGACCAGGCGCTGCCAGTCGCGGTCGTCGTGGCAGGCGATCGTGCACCAGCGATCCTCGCCGCGGCAGGGGAAGGCGCCGTGCGGTGCGGCGTCGCGCGAGCGGTTGCCGTCGCGGCCGACCACCTCGCGATTGGCGAAGAGCTCGAGCAGCCAGTCGGAGAGCGAGTAGGCTGCGGTCTCCACCTGCGCGACGTCCAGGTGCTGCCCCTGGCCGGTTCGCTCGCGGTGGAGCAGTGCCGCGACGATGGCGGCGGCGGCAAAGCGCGGCGCCAGGGAGTCGGTGATCGTGCCGTGCTGGCCGATCGCCTCGCGGTCGGGCCAGCCGGTCAAGAAGTTGAAGCCGGAGAGCGCCGAGCCCTGGCCGCCGAAGCCCGGATAGTCGCGCTGCGGTCCGGTCTGGCCCATCAGGCAGGTGCTCACCATGATCAGATCGGGCTTGATCGCCACCAGGCTCGCGTAGTCGAGGCCCCACTTGCGCATCGCCCGGGGGGCGAAGCTCTCGGCGAGCACGTCGCACCACAGGACCAGCTTCTTGGCCAGGGCGACGCCGCGCGGATCGCCGAGGTTCAGCGCGACGGAGAGCTTGTTGCAGTTGAGCATCGCGAAGAAGGGCGCATCGTCGAGATCGCCGGCTCTTGCCGGCTGGGCGAGCAGGCGCAGGAAGTCGGGGCGCTCGTGCGACTCGACGCGGATCACGGTGGCACCGTGGTCCGCCAGGTGGCGGATCGCGACCGGGCCCGCGGCACCCCCGCCGAGCTCGAGCACCTTGAGCCCCTCGAACGCTCGGCGTGCATCCCCGCGACGGGCTGCCGAGCCGCTCATACCACGCCCTCGGCACGCAGCTCGCGGAGGCGCGCCGCATCGATGCCGATGGTGCCGTAGACCTGGGCGTTGTGCTCGCCCAGGCGCGGGGCCGGAAAGCGCAGGTCGGTCGCGCAGGCGCTCGATACGACGAAGCGCGCGGGTAGACGATAGTCGAACTCACGGCCCGCGTCGTGCACGTCGGTGAAGAAGCGGCGCGCCGCGAGCTGCTCGGCCTCTGCGATCTCGCGCGAGTCGTCGACCGGTGCGAGCATCAGGCCGCGCTCGATCGCGCCGGCGAACAGCTCGCGCATCGTCTTGCCGAGGAAGAAGCGCGCCAGCGGCTCGCTCAACGCGTCGACCTCCGCCTGCGTCGATCTGCGGTGATCGTAGGTGGGCCAGTCGCGCATCTGCCAGGCGGGCGACTCGATGCCCTCCTCGGCCATCCAGCGCGCCGTGGCGATCAGGCCGGGGATGCGCGCCGGCCCGCCGCGCAGGCCGTAGGAGACGAAGCCGTCCTTGCAGCGCCACACCTCGCGCTGCTGGGTTGCGCCCACGGTGTAGAGCGCACCGCTGCGCGTGCGGCTGCGGGGCTGGCGCGCCCACTGGCTCGTGCCGGTGAGCAGCGTCCCCAGCACCGCCTCCTGCAGGGAGACGTCGACGTGCTGGCCGCGCCCCAGACGCGAGCGCGCGTACAGCGCGACCAGCGTCCCGCTCGCCGCCTCGGCGCCGCCGTGGAGGTGCGAGGCGGGCA
This sequence comes from uncultured Enterobacteriaceae bacterium, assembly GCA_964529315.1. Taxonomy (GTDB): domain Bacteria; phylum Desulfobacterota; class Binatia; order UBA12015; family UBA12015; genus CAZGUU01. The sequence goes on along the minus strand of CAZGUU010000367.1, from coordinate 1,873 downwards.
TCGTGCAGCGCAGCGGCGGCCGATCCGGATCGCCGGTGAGCGCGGCGTTGCCGCCCATCGCCGTCACCGTCAAGTCGCTGCCGCGATGCTCGGCGTAGGGGCCGCTGCGGCCGAACGGGCTGATCGAGCAGACCACCAGGTGGGGGTGGCGCGCCGCGAGCGTCGGGTAGTCGAGCCGGGCGGCGCGCAGCGCAGCGGGATCGAGCGACTCGATGAGTGCGTCGGCGCCGTCGCACAGCCGGTCGAGGATCTCGCGGCCCGCTGGCCGGCTCACGTCGAGGGTGATGCCGCGCTTGCTCGCGTTGTGCGCGAGCCAGGGGATGCTGCGCTCGGGGTCGGCCTTGCCGCCGGCGAAGGGCCCTCTGCGGCGCACCGGGTCGCCGCTCGGCGGCTCGATCTTGAGGACGTCGGCGCCGAGCTCGGCCAGGATGCGGCCGCACAGGAAGCCCTTCTCGTCGCTCAAGTCGAGAACGCATAGGCCGTCGAGGCTGCGGGCCATGATGGCGCCATCCTAGATCGGCGCGGCGGGTTGCCAAGATCGCCGGTCAGATTGCCACTCGGGAGTCGCGTCGCGCAGGGGTGGCGCCGCGCGCTGCGCGCTCAGCCCAAGGGGCGCCGCGGCAGGGGCGAAGCGCGGTGCAGCAGCTCGGCCGGGCCGAGCGCGATGGCGAGGCTGCGCGGGTCGATGCGGCGCGCCGCGGCGGCCAGCGCCTGGTCGACGTCGAGCTCGAGGCGGATTGCTGGCCAGGCTCCCGTGGCGCGGAAGGGCAGGGCGAGCCGTGACTCGCTGCCGACGAGCGCTCCCAGGGCCGGCGAGGCGGCGGCGAGCGCCCGGGTGAGCTCGGGGCTCGCCCGCAGGGTCCCGCTTGCGTCGAGCGCTCCGGCTCGCGTGAGGGACCCGCTGCCCGCGGCGTCGAACAGCCGCGTGGCCAGCTCCAGGCCGGTGAGCTGCATGGCTCGGGGGTCCAGCTCGATTCGGGCCGCCAGGTCGTCGAACGTGGTGCTCGGGGCGGCGAGGCCGGGCGCCAGCGCCGGATCGCGCCGGATCGCGGCGAGCAGCGCCTCGCCACGCGACCCGGCGGCTCCGTCGGGGGCGAGCTCACGGCCCAGGGCCCCGACGAGCTCGCGGGAGAGGTTGCCGTCGTCCAGCGCGCCGGCGGAGAGGCGCAGATCGCCGCCGCCGCTCGCGTTGGCCACCAGCTCCGCCATGCCGGCGCCCGAGGTCGCGAGCTGGCCGCGGAAGCTCAGGTCGCCGCTCACAGCCTTGGGCGCACCGGGAACCTCCGCTACCGGAACCTGCTGCAGGGCGACCTCTGCCAGGCGGTAGCGCGCAGCCTCGGCGCCATCGAAGGGCCCGATCTCGCCCTGGATCGCGATCGTGCGCGTGCCGCCCTGGCCGACCGAGGCGTCGATGGCGATCCTGGCCGGCGCGGTCGGGTCGGGGCTCGAGTAGCTCAGATCCACGCCGCGAAGGACGGTTGCCGGGCGGTCTCCCTTGGCTCGGTCGGCGATCTCGATCGTCGCGTTGCGGATCGAGGCAGAGGTGAGCCGCAGCGCGCTCTGCTCGGCGGCCCTGCCCGGACGCCGTGCGTCCGATCGAGCCACGGAGCGCCGCGACGCGCGCGGCCCGGCAGACGACTCTGGATCGTGGCCGAGCGTCTCGACGTTCCACGTCCCGCCGGCCTCGCGCACCAGGCGGAGCACGCCGTCGTCGATCTCCACGGCTCCGTGCAGCTCGCCACGCAGCAGCGCCGCAGTCGATGCGCGCAGCACCAGATCGCCCATCTCGACGAAGCTCGCTCGCGAGAAGCGGGCGTCGTCGGCCACATGGACGCCCGACACGCGCAGGCCCGGGCCGCCGAGCAGCGCAAAC
>CAZGUU010000366.1:0-5055 GCA_964529315.1 uncultured Enterobacteriaceae bacterium | reverse complement strand
CGAGCGCGACCTCGAGCGGGTGCGCGCCGACCTCGCCGAGGTGCAGCGCCGCCAAGCCCTGACGCGCGACGCCGCGCGGCCCGACGCCGTCGCGCGGCGCCGCAAGACCGGCCAGCGCACCACACGCGAGAACCTCGCCGACCTGTGCGACCCGGGAAGCTTCGTCGAGTACGGCTCGCTGGCCATCGCCGCGCAGCGCCAGCGCCGCTCGCTCGAGGACCTGATCGAGCGCACCCCGGCCGACGGCATGATCGCCGGCGTGGGTAGCGTGAACGGCGACCTGTTCGACGAGGCCGCCGCGCGCTGCGCCGTCGTGGCGTACGACTACACCGTGCTGGCCGGCACGCAGGGCGCGCTCAACCACCGCAAGAAGGACCGCCTCTTCGAGCTCGCAGAGCGCCTGCGCCTGCCGGTCGTGCTGCTCGCCGAGGGCGGCGGCGGCCGGCCCGGCGACGTCGACGTGCCCGGAGTGGCGGGCCTCGACTGCATGGCCTTCCACCTCTTCGGCCGATTGAGCGGCCTCGTGCCGCTCATCGGAGTGGTCTCGGGGCGCTGCTTCGCGGGCAACGCCGCGCTGCTCGGCTGCTGCGACGTGGTGATCGCGACCACGGGCTCGAACATCGGCATGGGCGGCCCGGCGATGATCGAGGGCGGTGGGCTGGGCGTCTTTCGCCCCGAGGACGTCGGGCCGATGAGCGTCCAGGTGCCCGGCGGCGTGGTCGACGTCGCCGTGGCCGACGAGGCCCAGGCGGTGCGCGCCGCCAAGCAGTACCTCTCCTACTTCCAGGGATCGGTGGCTCGCTGGGAGTGCGCCGACCAGCGCCTGCTGCGCGCCGTCATCCCGGAGAACCGGCTACGGGTCTACGAGGTGCGCTCGGCGATCGAGGTGCTCGCCGACACCGGCTCGGTGCTCGAGCTGCGCCGCGACTTCGCCCCCGGCATGGTCACGGCGCTCGCGCGCATCGAGGGCCGCCCGCTCGGCCTGATCGCCAACGACCCCCGGCACCTGGCCGGCGCGATCGACGCCGCCGGGGCGGACAAGGCCGCGCGTTTCATGCAGCTCTGCGACGCCTTCGACCTGCCGATCCTCTTCCTGTGCGACACGCCGGGCATCATGGTCGGCCCCGAGGCCGAGCGCACGGCGCTGGTGCGCCACGCCTGCCGCATGTTCGTCGTCGGCGCGAGCTTGACGGTACCCTACTGCACGATCGTGCTGCGCAAGGCCTACGGTCTCGGCGCCCAGGCGATGGCCGGCGGCAGCCACAAGGCGCCGCTGCTCACCGTCTCCTGGCCCACCGGCGAGCTCGGCGGCATGGGCCTCGAGGGAGCCGTCAAGCTAGGGTTCCGAAAGGAGCTCGACGCGGTCGAGGATCCCGAGGAGCGCCGCCAGCTCTTCGAGCACATCGTCGCCCGCGCCTACGAGCGGGGCCAGGCGCTGAACACCGCTTCCCACTTCGAGATCGACGACGTGATCGACCCCGCCGAGTCGCGCCAGCGGGTGCTGGCGGCTTTGCGCGCCACGCCCGCCCCGGCGCCGCGGGCGGGCAAGAAGCGGCCTTGCGTGGATACGTGGTGATGTGCGTTGCGCTCGGCGCTCTCGCCTGCTGCGCCTGCGCAGCCGCGATTGCCCGGAGAGCTCAGCTCCAGAGCGCTTCGACCAGCCCGGACTCGGCCAGCGCCGCGTCGCGCGTCACGAGCCTGGCACCGACGCTGCGCGCAGCGGCCAGGATGAGTCGGTCGAACGGGTCGCGGATCGAGCCCAGCGCCGCGAACGCGTCGAGCTGTGCGAGGTCCAGGGCCAGGAAGCGAACGCCGCCACTGGCGTCCATCGCCGCCCGGACCTGCGCGAGACCGATCCCGGTGCGTCCGGCCTGATGGAGCAAGACGATCTCGGCGATGACCGCCGCCGGAATCCAGGCCTCGTCGCGGCCCGCCTCGACGCGAGCCATGGCAGCGCGAGCCGCGCGGCCGAGCTTGCTCGGCTCTGCGAGTGCGAAGACAGTCGCGTGAGTGTCGAGGACGAGCTTCACCGTCCCGTCGCCCGCCGGGCCAGCCCGCCCCAGAGCAAGCCACGGATCTCCCGGAAGTCCAGATCGCTGGGAACACGCGCGCCCCTGAACAGACCGAGGAACCGGCCCGGCTGAGCCGGCGGCGGAACCGCCGCGCCGGCGAGCGCGGCCTCGAGCTCGTGCGCAACCTGGGCCGACAGCGATCGGCGCTCCTGCCGGGCGCGCACCTGGATTCGCCGCTTGATCTCCACCGGAATGCGAACCGTGATGGCGACGTTCCCGCGCATGGATGCACTTTGCATCAGAAAGACGCTAGGCGCAACTTGCGCGGTGCGTGAGAGGCTCACCCACCCGCCGGCGGCAGATAGGCGCGGCACGGCTGGGCGCGGATCGACGGGCAGTCGGCCGCGGCGTCGCCCAGGTCCGGCCCGCCAGGGAGAACCGGCAGCACCAGGCGCGAGGCGTGGGCGCCGTCGTGGACGATGCGGTTCGACACCTCTCCCTCGGTCTCCGGGGTGGCAAACGTCCACTGCGGGCGATCCCCTCCGGGCGCCTGGATCGTCAGGCGGATCCGGCTGCCGGCGCGGAACTGGTGCGCGAAGGGCAGCAGCGCGATGCGCGCCCGGGTGAGCTTGCCCGGGACCAGCTCGCGCATGTCGTCCGCCTCGTGCGAGTGGAAGGGACCGAGCGGGGTCGAGCGCCGCCGGTCGAGCGCGCGGTGGCTGAGCCGCAGCCAGCCGTTCTGCACGTATCTCTCCTCGCCGCTCGGCAGCACCTCGCTCAAGGTCGCCTGGACGTCGCTGTCGGTGGCCGACGAGGAGATCCACAGGTCGACGCTGCCCGTGCCGGCCATGCTGATCGTGTGTCCGAGCGGCCCCGTGACGTACGCCAGGGACGCGCCGTCGACGACCGGCTGCCAGTCGTAGGTCGGGGTGGCCGACCAGATGTTGCCGCTGCCGAAATCCTCTCTCGGGCGCAGGGTCGGATCGGGCCGGTACTCGTCGTCGCCCTCTTCGCCGCCCGGCGGCCGGCGGCTCAACCGGCCTCCCGCGCGCAGGTACCAGGTCTGGGCGCGCACCTCGGGGATCGGCCAGGCGGCGTGGCGCGACTCCGCCCGGGGCAGGAGCGAGCCGGCGGCGAACCCTTCGGCGTTGCCCGTCTCCCAGAGGATGCGCACCGGCGGCTCGGCCTCGAAGGCCTGCCGTGCCTGGTCGTAGGACATGCCCGCGAATCGGTCGGGGGGCAGCGAGAGCCCCGAGATGCCCGCGATCGTGCTCCATAGGGCGGGCGCCAGGGCGCGCACCCCGGCCGGGATCTCCGGCACCTCGCGGGCGACGTAGAGCTGCAGGAACTCGATCGCCTCGGCGGCGACCCACGGGTCGAGCGACTCGATGTGCGTGCCGTTCTGGCCGACCACGCGCACGAAGGTGTCGTCCGCGAAGCGGTCGAGCATGGTCGCCCAGTGGCCGCCCGTCTGCTCGTCCTGCCAGGCACCTGCGATGAACACCCGGGCGGTGATGCGCTCCACGAACTCGGCCGGGGCCAACGAGTCGCTGCCGTTGGGGAAGTCGTGGGCGAACTCCGGATCGATCTCGGGCGACGGGTTGGGGTGGAGCTCGATCTGCCCGAGCAGGTCGACGTTCTGCCCGCGCAGCAGCATGTTGTCGGCGCAGGTCTGGTCGCCGCCGTCGATCCGCTTGCGCACCCAAGCGGGCGCATGCGGATTCGGCCACCGGTTCTGCTCGACGCGCTCGCGCGCCCAGTCGAGCGCGAAGCCGTCGTTGGCGATGCCCCCGGGATAGAGCATCCCTCGCCAGCTGTCGGCGATGACCGAAACGGGGGTGATCGCGTCGAGGTGCGGCGGGCGGGTGCGGGCGACGAAGAGCTGGCTGATCCCGCCGTAGGAGATGCCGACCATGCCGACGTGGCCGTCGGACCAGGGCTGCGCCGCGACGGTCTCGATCACGTCGTAGCCATCGAGGCTCTGCAGGTTCTCGAAGTAGTTGAAGGCACCGCCCGAGCAGCCGGTTCCGCGGATGTTCACCCCGACCCAGGCGAAGCCCAAGCCGGGCATGAGCAGCTTGTACTGCGGCTGGCCTGTCGTCGGGCTCGAGGGGTCGTAGCCGGAGTACTCGACGACCGCCGGGTAGGGGCCGTCCTCGGGCGGGCCCGGGAGCACCACCTGCGCAGAGAGGGTCGTGCCGTCTCGCGTCGTGACGTAGCCGTAGCCGCTGGTCGCGCCTAGGTTGTCCGTGGGCAGGGTCTGGCCGGAGTAGAGCGACGGATCGGGCATGTCGGCGGCGTCGGCGACGACCAGCTCGGCCGAGAGCCAGACCTGGTCGCCGTCGCGCACCCGCACGCGGTAGCCGGGGCCCGACTCGACGTTGCGGAACAGATGGCTGCCCAGCTCGTCGATCGTCGCCGTCTGCAGCTTCTGCCCGCCGCGCACCAGCCACGAGGTGGCCCCCGGCGGCGCGTGCATGACGGCGACCTGGTGGACGCTCGCCCGAACGACGTACTCGGCCGGAGCAGCCGCCGCCGGGGCGGCAGCGACGGCCACTTCCGGAGCGGCGGCGCCGGGAGCGGCGAAGGCGGCGGCGAGGAGCGCCACCAGGGCGGCGCGCTCGAGGTGTACCACCCAGGTGAACGGGCGGCTGGCGGTGGGGCCGAAATCCTTGGGCATGGCTCCTCTCGGGTGGTGGGTCGGCGATCGAGGCGGCAGCCGCGGCGACGGCATCTGCAGCGGTGCCCCGCCGCCGCACGCTGCCGAGCCGCCGCGCCGCGGTCAAGCCGCAATCCTCCCCGCCGCTGCGGCGGGTCACGAGCGGCTCACGCGCCGAGCCTCCGCCTGCCGCCGGCGCACGGGATCCGACGCACGACGGCCCGTAGCAGCAGCGAGGCGAGGCCGCTCACCGCCCGGCTGGCGAGGCCGCCAGGGCACCACGTGCCGGGCTTCGCTCGCGCGAGCGAAGCCCGGCGCCGAGGTCGCTGCGGGGGAGCGATCGCCTACTTCCGCTCGAACGCCTCGTCGTAGACGCCGAACCAG
>CAZGUU010000365.1:0-5055 GCA_964529315.1 uncultured Enterobacteriaceae bacterium | reverse complement strand
GCAGCGCGAGCCGGGCGCCCGCGCGGGCGAAGCGGCGAGCATAGGCCGCGCCCAGCCCGCCGCCGGCGCCCGTGACGACCACGACCCGGCCGGCGAAGTCACGCCTGCGCGGCACGCGAGCGAGCCTCGAGAAAGAGGTCGAAGACCTCTCGCGTGGTCTTGCGCGGCACGTAGCCGAACTCCTCGCGCAGGCGGCGGTTGGCGAGCACCGGCCGGTAGCGCAGGAAGTCGACCTGCTCGGGCCCATAGCGGGTCAAGCCCAGCCAGCCGAGCACGCGCAGCGCCTCGCGGACCAGGGCGGGCGGCACGCTGACGTAGGGCTTGCCCATCCGGCGAGCCATCTCGGCGAGCGTCAAGCATCCGTCGCCGGCGAGGTTGAAGATCCCCACGCCACCCTCGTGGATGCCCTGCAGGATGGCGCCGACCACGTCCTGATCCCAGATCAGGACGAACGGCGTCGAGGCTCCGCTCAAGCCGAGCACCCAGCGCCCGTCGAACAGGGCCGTGATCTGGTTGTTGGCGCGCTCGCCGAGGATGGTACCGGGGCGCAGGACGAGCTGCAGGAGCTCCGGGTGCTCCGACCGCCAACGCGCCAGCATCTCCTCGACCAGGCGCTTGTGGTCGGAGTAGGCGAACTCCGGGTTGCCACGCAGCGCGTCGCCCTCGTCGAGCCACTCGGGGTTGTCGGCGTGGTAGCCGTAGGCGGCGCCGCTGCTCGTGTAGACGATCTTGCGCACGCCGGCCGCCGCACACGCCTGCAGCACGCGCTCGGTGCCGAGCACGTCGACCGCGTACTCGAGCTCGCGGCTCGTCCCTGGCTTGGGTGTGACGATCGCCGCCAGGTGGACGACCAGGTCGACGCCGTGGCGGGCGAGCATCCCGGCCAGGTCGCTCGAGCGCACGTCGGCCACCGCGTACTCGACGCCGGCCAGCCGCTCGCCCTCGGGCGGCACCTGCAGGTCGCTGGCGACGATCCGCGCCACGCCGCGCGGCTCGTGGGCGAGCGCGTCGATCACCTGGCGACCGATGTAGCCGCCCGCGCCCGTCACCAGCACGCAGCGATAGGGCTGCTCGCCCGGCCTCACGCGCCCTCCGCGGGCGGCTCGCCGGCCGGCTCCTGGTGCATGTCCTTGAAGTGGCGCAAGCCCGGGGCGAACAGGTGCGCCGTGGGGTCGACGTCGACGTGCACCACGCTGCAGCGGCCCTCGGCCAGGCAGCGGCGCAGCGCGGGCTCGAGCTCGTCCGGGCTCGAGACGCGCTCGCCGTAGGCGCCCATCGACTCGGCGAGCCGGTCCCAGGCGATCTCGCCCAGGTCGGTGTTGATCGTCCGGCTGTGGTCGGGGCCGAGTGCCGTCTTGAACATGCCGCGGAACGCGTCGAGCGCGACCATCTGGTTGATCTTGACCATGCCCCACTGGCGGTCGCAGCAGACGACGAAGACGGGCTTCAGGCCGTGGCGCACGGCGGTCTCGATCTCCTGCATGTGGAAGCCCATCGCACCGTCGCCGATCAGGCAGTAGACCTGCTTACCGGGGCGAGCGACCGCCGCGCCGAGCGCCTGGCCGACGCCCGCGCCGAGGTGGCCGAAGTGTGCCGTCTGCAGCTGCGAATTGGGCACGCGCAGTTCGGTGTAGGCGTGGCCCCAGACGGCGGCGTTGCCGCCATCGAACACCACCACGGCGTCGTCGTCGAAGACCCGCCGGCAGATCGCTCCGGCGTGGCCCGTGACCATCGGCGCGTCACGGCTCTCGAGCACGGCGTCGAGCGTCGCGCGGTCGGCGGCCTTGTCCGCGGCCAGGGCCGCCACCGCGGCGCGGCGAGCGGCAAGCGGCATGGCCTCGCGCAGGCCCTCGAGACGATCCGCGAGGCGAGCCAGGAACCGCCGGGCGTCGGCGAGCACGGCGAGGTCCACCGGGCGGTTGCGACCGAGGCGCGCGTCCTCGACGTCGACCTGGATCATCTTCTGCTTGCGCGGCGGGGCCCAGTACGGCGGCTTGCCCCACCAGTCGGTCTCGCCGAGCTCCGAGCCCAGGCAGAGCACGAGGTCGGCCTCGTTGCGCAGGTGGTTGCAGGCCTCGATGTGCACCATCGGCCAGGCGAGCGGCGAGGTCTCGGGCAGGACGCCCCGTGCGCTCCACGATGTGCTGACGGGCGCGTGCAGCAGCTCGGCGACGCGCGCCTGCTCGGCGAACGCGCCGGCGTGGATCACGCCGCCGCCTGCGTGCAGGATCGGCAGCCGCGCCGCGGCGAGCAGCTCGGCAGCGAGATCGACCTGCTCGGCCGGAGGCTCGAGCGGCTCGACGCGACGGTACTCGCGGGGCAGCTGGAGGGGAACCTCGGGGCACAGGCCGTTGATCAGGTTCTCCGGCACGTCGAGGTGCACCACGCCGGGGCGCCCGGTGAAGCACACGCGCAGCGCCTGGCGGAGCAGCTCGGGAAGTCGCTCGATCGAGGGCACCGCCGCCGACCACTTGGAGATCGCGCTGATCGTCCCCACCTGATCGAAGCATTGGTAGCTCCCGCCGCGATCCGGGTAGATGATACCCGTGCGCCGGCAGCTGGTGATCAGCAGGACGCGGTTCCCCTCGCCGTTCTCCACGGCGACGCCCGAGAGCACGTTGGCCACGCCCGGCCCGTTGCTCGCGATGCAAACCCCCAGGCGCCCGGTGAGCCGCGCGTAGGCCCCGGCCATGTGCGCCGCCACCGCCTCGTGGCGCGGGGTGATCATGCGCATGCCGACCTCGACGCAATGGGCGAAGAGCTGCGTGTAGGTTCCGTCGACGATGCCGAAGAAGGTGTCGACGCCCTCCTGCGCGAGCATCCGCGCGATGATCCCTCCGCCGGTGGTCTCGGCCATTGCCTGATTCCCTCGTCATCCGCTCGGAAGCGGTGGCTCTGCTGGTCGCCGTCCTGCGGCAGGCAGCCTTCTCCCGACCTGCTCGCCGCACCCCCGGCCGTTCGACCCGGAAGCCTGGTCCTCATAGCGGGAAACCCGCCGCTAGGGGAGACGCTACGTCAGCTCGGGTGCGGGTGACGGGCAGGTGCGGCGCGGGTGACGGGTGAGGCAGCGGGCCGAGCCCCGCCGCGAGACGCCCGGCGGACCGCGCCCGGCCACCGTCGGCCCGGAGGTGCCGCGAGATGCCCTTCCCGGTATCCTGCGACGCCATGGACCGACGAGAGCTGGCAGCGCGCATCGCCGAGGTCGCCCTGCTGCGGGGCGAGTTCACCCTGCGCAGCGGCCGCAAGAGCCACTACTACCTGGACAAGTACCTGTTCAGCACGCGGCCCGAGATCCTGCGCGAGCTGGGCGCGATGTTCGCCGCGCGCCTCGACGGCACCGTCACGCGGCTCGCGGGCGCCGAGCTCGGCGGGATCCCGCTGGTGACCGCCGCCTCGCTCGCCAGCGGGCTGCCGACGCTGTTCATCCGCAACCAGAAGAAGGACTACGGCACGGCCAAGCAGCTCGAGGGGCGCCTCGATCCGGGCGACCGGGTGGCCCTGCTCGAGGACGTCTGCACGACTGGCGGGCAGGTGCTGGAGGCCGCCCGGGTGATCGAGTCGGCCGGCGGGCAGATCGTCCAGGTGATCGGGACGATCGACCGCGAGGAGGGGGCGCGCCAGGCCATCGAGGCCGCCGGCTACCGCTTCACGAGCCTCTTCACCAAGACCGATCTCGGGGTTTGAGCGCGTGAGCAGGATCCCCTTCCGTCGCTCGACGCCACCGGGTGACGACGCAGCCGCGAGGGCGGATGCGGGACCCGCCGCCCGGGATCCTCGCCGCCGCCCGGTGCGGCGCTTGGCGCGGCAGGCCTGGCGGGACTAAGCTCGACGGCGCAGGACGCCGAGGATCTGCTGATGCCGCTGTACGCGGAGCTCACGCGGGAGATCGACCAAGGGCCGGCGGGGCCGCAGATCGGCGGGTTCTTCGATCTCGATCGCACGCTGATCGCCGGCTTCTCGGCGGCGGGCTTCCTGCGCGACGGCCTGCGCAGCGGCCGCCTCGGCATGGCCGAGATCCTCGAGCTGCTCGCCGCGGGAGCGAGCTTCGAGCTCGGCACGGTCGGCTTCTCGGGCTTCCTCACCGGAACGGCGCGCATCCTGCGCGGCCTCTCGGAGCGCGAGTTCGCCTCGATCGGCGAGAGCGTCTTCAACCAGGAGCTCGCCGCGGAGATCTACCCCGAGGCCAGGGCGCTGGTCGAGGCGCACCACCGCATGGGCCACACGGTCGCGGTGGTCTCGTCGGCGACGCGATACCAGGTCCTGCCCGTGGCCCGCGAGCTGGGCATCGAGCACGTCCTCGCCTCGCGGCTCGAGGTGCGGGACGGAGCGCTGACCGGCGAGATCCTCCACCCCACCTGCTGGGGCGAGGGCAAGGCGTTCTACGCCCGCGAGCTCGCCGAGCGTCGCGACATCGATCTGGCGCGAAGTTATTTTTATACGGACAGCCACGAGGACCTGCCCCTGCTCGAGCTGGTCGGCAACCCGCGGCCGATCAACCCCGACCACACTCTGGCGGCGATCGCCGCTCGGCGCGGCTGGCCGGCACGACGCTTCGTCAATCGAGGCTTTCCCGGACCGAGCGAGATCCTGCGCACCTCGCTGGCCCTGGGCAGCCTGGTTCCCTCGCTGCTGGTCGGAGCTCCCACGGCGCTGCTCACCGGCAACTGGCAGCGCGCGATCAATCTCTCGGCGACCACCTGGAGCGAGCTGGCGATGGCCTTGGCGGGAGTCGAGGTGCGGGTCACCGGCGAGGAGCACCTGTGGTCGCGGCGCCCCGCGGTGTTCATCTTCAACCACCAGAGCGGCCTCGACATGCTGCTCGTGTGCAAGCTCCTGCGCCGTGATTTCGTCGGCATCGCCAAGCAGGAGATGCGCCGCAACCCGATCTTCGGCCCCTTGATGTCGCTGGCTGGAACGGTGTTCGTCGACCGCTTCCACCACACCCGGGCGATCGAGGCCCTGCGGCCGGCGATCGACGCCCTGCGCCACGGGCTCTCGCTGGCGATCGCGCCCGAAGGGACGCGCAGCACGACGCGGCACCCCGGGCGCTTCAAG